>JACFMY010000227.1 GCA_019455155.1 Caldilineaceae bacterium | reverse complement strand
TTGCACTCAAAACCCTGTTGACACTTGAAGCGATCTTCGTTATAGTATATGAGGATTTCCTCGTGTGGTCAAGCAATATTCTAGCTCCCCGGTAAGCGTTGTGGCGACAAGTATGTCTGCCGCCATGACCGTGTGCGCTGTCTGGAATTCTCAGCGGCGCCGTTCGTGTCGCGACCGCCCGCAGGATCCGTCTAGTCTGCTAGATACTGGGCAAAATCTCCTGGAGATAGCCTGGATTACCTCTTGGTGGCTGTCAAGTGACCCGTGGTCGCACGGCAGCGTCCAGGTGGCCGCAAACCATGATGGGAACGTGGACGAAATCCTCCACAAGACCTTGACCGCGCGGGCGGGAGTTTACCACCCCCTATTACCGCCTACGGAAATGCCTGGCGCTAAAGTCATTGGCCGATCTTGATCCCGGAGATTGGATAAAATATTTATTAAACTGTTCGCGAGCGTTGGATCGCATCGCTCCCATTTGGTTCATTGAATCGACTGGGTGCGCGTGAGGGTGCTTGCACAACAACGCCTGCATGCCACGGCTTACCCCGACGCTCGCCACCCAACTCTTCTCATACACTATCTCTTCTATTCGTCGCCCGGAACCCAGCATATGTACGGTTCACGGAAAGGTGAGGCCTATAAGAGGAGACTCCACATTTGAGGATTTGATACTTCGTAGCAGGTCGCGTGACGAATCCGCCTGCTCCTACGGATCGGTGTGCCACTGCTGCAGTGGGTTGTGTTCCCGACTACCTTGGGCAGCAGCGCAAGAGCCCCAGGTAGGGCGCGGACGGATTCGGCGAGCGGACGTTAGTCACTCGCTTCAATCTGTTCATAACCTGCAAACAAGAATCCAGAGGGAGCAAATCAATATGTATAGGATGTCAAGACGTGAATTTCTGGCGCAGCTAGGGCTTGTGACCGCTGGCGGCGTACTGGTATCCTGTGCTGGGCCAGGGGGACCAGCACCCGCAGCGCCGGCCGGTGGCGAGCCCGCTGCGCTGGTAGCGGGCGAAGAAGTAGCGCCCGGCATACCCAGAGCGGAGACGTTGATCCTCGAGGATCCAATCGGCAGGAATGTACCCCCAGATGACTTCAATCGTTGGCGAAGCCCTGCCCCCACGACTTGGGGCAATGGATTCCAGCAATTGGCATTGGATGCGTTGTGGTATATCGACCCAGACGCGGGCATCGATGGCGTGTGGGACAACTCCGCAGCCGCGGAGAAGCCGATCTACAACGAGGACTTCACGCAGATGACGGTGAAGCTGCGCCAGGGACTGTACTGGAGCGACGGCGTGGAGTTCACCGCAGACGACCTGATCTACACTGTCCAGATACAGAAAGACACCCCGGGGCTTGCGTACAATGGCCAGTGTGCCAGGTAGGTCGACACGATCGATGGGGTTGACGTCTATACCGTCGCATTCAACCTGAAGGAGCCGAATTCCCGCTTCCACGCTCCCTTCACCGTGCGTTGGAACGCGTGCTTCATGATGCCCAAGCACGTCTTCGAGGCACAGCCCGACCCAATTGCCTTCACGTTCTATCCGCCGGTCAGCCTCGGTCCGTACGTCCTCAAGGACCACGATCCCAACGGCGACTGGTACATCTGGGAGCGCCGCGAGGACTGGGACCGCACGAGCCTGGGACGCTACGGCATGCCCGCCCCCAAGTATGCCATGTATCTCTCCCCCGGACCGAGCGACAAGAAGGTGATTGCCCAGACCGAAGGCAAGCTGGATGTCATTCATGATATGGCGCCGGAAGGCCAGATCACGTTGGCCCGGACGAACCCGACCTCCAAGGCATGGTTCCCCTCCTTCCCATGGGCGCATCCGGATCCGACGCTACCTGCGGTGATCTACAATCACGAAATGCCGGGGCTGGGTGACCGCGACGTGCGCTGGGCGTTGACACTGGCGATCGACATCGTGCGCGTGGCCATGGCCTCGTACCGCGGCGCGGCCACGATTTCGGCGATCCATGTGCCGCCGACTGGCCTATATCCAGGGTACTACTTCGACCCATTGCAGGACTGGCTCAACGCTTTCGAGCTGGACCTGGGTGGGGGTGAGATGTACAAGCCGTACGACTCAGATGCCGCGATCAAGATCGCGAATGCAGCGCGCGAGTCGCTGGGTGATCTGGTGCCGACGGATCCCGAAGAGATCAAGAAGTACACCGGCTACGGCTGGTGGAAACATGATCTGGATGCGGCGGAGAAGCTGATGTTGAAGGCGGGCTTCACGCGCAATTCCGATGGCAAGTGGTTGATGCCCAACGGCGAGCTGTTCAAGATTTCGCTGCTGGCCGAAGGTGACACGCGGGCCGTGATGGGCCGCGGCGCCGCCATGATCGTCGAGAACTGGGTTGAGTTCGGCGTAGATGCCACGCACGACACGCGCGACAATGCGTCCCGAGCTGTCATGACCGGCATCGGCGATTTCACCACGGAGTTTGGCTGGACGATCGAGACCTGGGGCGGACATCCCGACCTCTTCTTCTTCCTCCAGTCCTGGCATTCGGAGCTGTATCGGCCGAGCGGCGAGCAGGTTGTTGGCAAGAACCGCATGCGCTGGCAACACCCGGAGCTAGACCGGATCATCGAGGAGATTCAGAAGATCGACTTCGACGACCCCAGGGGAATCGATCTGGGCATCGAATTCCTCAAGCTGGCGACGGTGGAGATGCCGACCACGCCGATCATGTCCTACAACGTGTTCACATGCTGTGACTGGCGGTATTGGGAGGGCTTCCCGACCTCCGACGATCCCTATGCCAACCCCGTTCCGAACTGGGCCAATTCCAGGTACATGTTTGTGAAGATCAAGCCCAAGACACAGGCTTAATCTATTGGGCAGAGTCCCTCTGCGGCGCAGACCGCAGAGGGACTGTTTCGCCAATGGGAGGGCAAGACGTGCGCAAGTTTGTCCTAAACTACCTAATTCCCCGCATTCTCCAGTATTTCCTGGTGATCTTCCTTGGCGTGACGCTGACGTTCGTCATTCCCCGCCTCTCGCCCGTCGACCCCGTGGAGGCGCAGGTTGCCCGCGTCATCGCCAGCGGGTCACAGGTCAGCCCGGATGCTGTGATTGCCATGCGCGACGCCCTGACCGAGATGTACGGGCTGGGCGGGAGCCCATTGGAGCAATATTTCGCATTCTGGGGCCGCCTGTTCCAAGGCGATCTAGGTCCGTCTCTGGCCTATTTCCCGACGCCCGTGGGTATGCTCCTGGCAAGAGCCATGTGGTGGACATTCGGGATCCTTCTGACCGCGATCATCATCTCCTGGATCGTCGGCAATATCTTGGGGGCAATGGCCAGTTACTACGACAAGAACCTTCCCATCCAGATTATCGATGTGTTTAGCCAGGCTGTGCGGCCGATCCCGTATTACATTATGGCGCTGGTCCTGCTTGTGGTGTTTGCTTACTACGTGCCTATCTTCCCGTTCAGCGGCGCCTACCCACCCGGTACCCACGTTGAACTCAGTGTCGAATTCGCACTGACGGTCATGTGGCACTCAATCCTCCCACTGATGAGCCTGGTGCTGATCGGGGTGGGCGGGTGGTTCATTGGCATGAAATCGCTTACATCGAACATCATCTCCGAGGACTACGTGGTGTATGCCGAAAACGCCGGACTGCGCAAGAACAGAATACTCTCCCAGTACATCATGCGCAACGCGATGCTGCCCCAGATTACCGGATTGGCGTTGCAGATTGGCCTGATCTTCAGCGGCGCCCTGATCATGGAGGTGGTGTTCGGCTACCCCGGCATGGGGACGCTCACCTTTCAGGCCGTCATGGCCAACGATTACTCGCTGATTATGGGAATTACGTTGTTATCGATCGTTGGGGTAGCGACTATGGTGTTGATTCTCGACCTAATCTACCCGCTCTTTGACCCGCGGGTCCGCTATCAGTAGAGGGTGTACCGTGCTGACAGTGATTCGTGATCTATTCAAATATGATGGCCGGTTTCGGGTCGCCTTCGTGCTGCTGCTGGTCATCGTGGTCATGGCCGTGGTCGCCACGGTCTCGCCCTTCGACCCCAAGAAAACCTTCATGGTGCCGCAGGATATACCTCCGTCGCTGAAATATCTCTTTGGTACGACTTCGCGCGGGCAAGATCTGTTCTGGTGGATGGCCTATGCAGTGCGCAATTCGCTGGTGCTGGGCATTATCTGCGCGGTTGTATCACGCATCATTACCATTGCCGTGGGGCTTACCGCCGGCTATCGCGGCGGGTACATCGACAGAGTCTTGATGTCAATCAACGACAGTTTCGTCGTGCTGCCGGTGCTGCCGATCCTGATCCTGCTGAGCTTTTTGCAGCGCGGCTCCATGAGCCTCTGGGCGTTGGGTGTCCTGCTTGGCCTGTTCGGCTGGCCGTGGGATGCACGGCTGGTGCGGTCTCAGGTGTTGAGCCTGAAGGAGCGTGCTTTCACGCGCACCGCGGTCTATTCGGGCACTGGCTCCGTCCAGATCACGCTCCGCGAACACCTTCCCTTTGTGTTGCCCATCGTATTTGCGACGACCATCAACAACATGCTATGGGCAATCGGCATGGAGGTGACGCTCAGTGTGCTTGGGCTGTCGGATGTGTCGGTGCCGACCATTGGCACCGCAATCTATTGGGCCAATCAGCATCAGGCCCTGGTTGCCGGTGTGTGGTGGTGGCTGGCCGCTCCCATTCTCGTCGCTGTCATGCTGTTTCTAGGGCTGTATCTGCTGTTCTCGAGCGTCAACGAGTTCATCGATCCGCGGACGCGTCTCAGACGGATTGGAGCATAAGTCATGGCCCTTTTGCAGCTCGAAGATGTACATGCCTATTATCGTACGGAGGCATACGGTATCTCCAGGTCCGTGCGCGCGGTTGACGGCATATCGATGGAGCTGTACGAGAACGAGATCTACGGCATTGCGGGCGAATCCAGCTGTGGCAAGACTACCCTGATCAAGGTCATCTCCGGCACAGTCAAACCGCCTCTGCGCATTGAGTCCGGACGGATCCACTACAACTTCGGTGAATTTGAAGTGGATATGCAGAAGGTCGATCCGGAAGATATGCGCCAGAACGTGCGCTGGAAAGAGATCTCGTACGTCATGCAGGGTTCCATGAGCGTGCTGAACCCCGTGCGCAAGATTATGCGTACCTTCGAGGATATCGTCGGCACCCATCAGGGCATCCCGAACAAGGAGGTGTTCCGCACCCAAATGCGAGATCACGTCAAGAGGCTGGGGTTGCCGCCGGATGTGCTGACCCTTTACCCGCACCAGCTTTCAGGGGGCATGCGGCAGCGTGTAGCCATTGCCCTGGCGACGGTCTTCCAGCCGAGTCTGATCATTGCCGATGAGCCGACGACTGCCCTTGACGTGGTGGTGCAGCGCGGGGTGCTGCAGATGCTCAAGGACATTCAGGCGACGAGCGGGAATACAGTGTTGCTCGTCACCCACGATCTGGCAGTTCATGCCAATGTCGCCGACCGCGTGGGCATTATGTATGCGGGGCGGATTGTGGAAGAAGGACCGACACAGACTATTTTCCAGGCGCCACGCCATCCATATACGGAGCATCTCATCGACTCGCTGCCCATGATCGGCGACAAAACGGAGAGAAAAAGCCTGGGCGGAGCGCCACCGAATCTGGCTGATCCGCCCAGCGGATGTCGCTTCCATCCGCGCTGCCCCCTGGCCATGGACCGGTGCCGGACAGAGACGCCGGAGATGATGAAGCTGACAGAAAACCACCGAGTTGCCTGCCATCTCGTGGAGGAGGCCCGTGCATGAGTGCGAACGACAAGCTACTCGATGTCGACCACGTAACAGTCTCGTTTCACATAGGGGGAGTTATTGGCGGTGGTCACCTTGTTGCAGTGAACAATGTCTCCTTCTCGCTCTATGAGCACAAAGCAGAGATTTTCGCGATCGCAGGCGAGAGCGGTAGCGGCAAGACCACGTTAGCAAATGTTCTGCTCCGCGACCTGGATCCGACCCAGGGCAAGGTGCTGTTCCAGGGGCGCGACATTTCCACAATCAAGAGCCGCCGCGACTTCATGGCTTTCATGCGCGAGGTGCAGCCGGTTTTCCAGAACCCATTCGACACCTTCAGTCCGTTGCGCCGGGTGGAGGAATACCTGTTCGAAACAGCCATGCAGCTAGGCCGGGCCAAGAACCGGCGCGAGGCAACGCCGGTGGTCGACCATGCGCTGCAGCAGGTTGGCCTGTCACTGCGGGAGGTGAGCAACCGCTATCCCCACGAGCTCTCCGGCGGGCAGATCCAGCGGGTATCCGTGGCGCGAGCGCTGATCCCCAACCCTCGCCTGATCCTGGCCGACGAGCCGGTCTCCATGGTCGACGCATCGTTGCGCATGGCCATTGTGAACGTGTTCAAGAAGCTGCGTGACGAGCAGAGAGTAAGCGTGATCTACATCACGCACGATCTAGCGACCGCCTATTACATCAGCGACCGCATTGCGATCATGCTGCGCGGCTACGTGGTTGAGTCGGGCCCGGTCCAGAATGTGTTGGGCAACCCCCTACACCCGTATACACAACTGCTGCAGGAATCGGTACCCAAGCCAGTCGTGACGGAACGAGAACAGTGGGCCACACACATCGAGCTGGGCGCAACGGAGGTCAAGGAGTTCGCCCGCATTGGATGTAAATATGCCGGTCGCTGCCCGCATGTGATGGACATCTGCCGCACGGCTGATCCGCCCGATATTGAGGTCGAGGGGCGAACAGTCAAATGTTATCTATTTGCGGATGGTGTCAAACCATAGAGATTCTGACCATTCACCATCTTCTCCACATAGAAAACCACGGGGTTGCATGAACGAAATCACCCTTGATGTAAAGATCGCCAGGACGAAGATCGACCGCAATATCTATGGCCATTTCTCTGAGCATCTGGGCCGCTGCATCTACGAAGGGTATTGGGTCGGTGAGGATTCCGAGATTCCCAATGTGCGGGGCATTCGTACGGATGTGGTCAATGCGCTGCGCAGGATCAAGGTGCCGGTGATGCGCTGGCCCGGCGGCTGCTTCGCCGACGAGTACCATTGGATGGATGGTATCGGCCCGCGCGAGCAACGCCCCACCATGATCAATACCCATTGGGGAGGGGTCGTCGAAAACAATCACTTTGGCACCCATGAGTTCATGGAGCTGTGCGCGCAGCTTGAGTGTGAGCCCTACGTGTGCGGCAATGTCGGCAGCGGCACCGTACACGAGATGTCGCAATGGGTCGAGTACATGACCTTCGATGGCAAGAGTCCCATGACTGATCTGCGGCGCCAAAACGGTCGCCCCGATCCGTGGTCGCTGAAATATTTCGGAGTAGGCAACGAAAACTGGGGCTGCGGCGGGCGCATGCGCCCCGAATACTATGCAGACCTCTATCGCCAGTACGGCCTCTATGCCCGTGATTACGGCGACAACAAGCTCTATCGCATCGCCTGCGGCCCGCGCAATGATGACTACCATTGGACCGAAGTCATGATGGCGCAGGCAGGCAACGACCAGTTGCCCGGTGAGCCATACATGGATGGGCTCGCGCTCCACTATTACACCTCCGTCCGGCGGCTTCCGGACGGATCGCGCGAGGGGTCGGCCACCCAGTTCGATGAGTCAGGTTGGATCGAAATCATCGCCAAAGGCCTGGTCATGGACGAGCTCATTCGCAAGCACTCCACCATCATGGACAAATATGATCCAAGGCAGAAGGTCGCCATGATCGTCGATGAATGGGGTACATGGTACCAAGTGGAGCCGGGTACACATCCACGATTCCTCTACCAGCAAAACACCATGCGCGACGCCATCGTGGCCGCCACCTCACTGGACATATTCAACCATCACTGTGACCGTGTGCGTATGGCCAACATCGCCCAGACGGTCAACGTGCTGCAGGCTATGGTGCTCACGCAGAACGACAGGATCTTATTGACGCCTACCTATCATGTGTTTGAGATGTACGCCGTGCACCAGGATGCGACGATGGTGCCCGTCGATGTCCAGAGCGAGTGTTACGCATTTGGTGGCTACAGCGTGCCCGCAGTGTCCGCGTCGGCATCAATCGATGACGACGGCAAGCTCCACATCACATTGAGCAACGCCAATCCCCATAAAGACATCCCCGTAACGGTGTTCGTGCGGGGCATGAAAGGCAGTACGGTATCAGGTCGCATGCTGCAGTCCGGGGCTATGAGCGCTCACAACACATTTGAGAATCCGGATAAAGTGAAGCCATCTACATTCACCGGCGCGAAAGCTGTTGCGGACGGGCTGTCAGTCCTCATGCCAAAGATGTCTGTCGTGGCCCTTGAGGTGGCCTAGCTGGACGCCAACCGGTTTTGACGCCACAAAGCCCTGGGCCTCTGCCATCCATCGCTCTCCCCTTGTTTTGAGTTTGCGCGCCGTAGCGTCTCCGCGATAACGTTCGATCAACAGGCGCGCAGCGCCCGGCGATATCCTCGTCCTGGCACGTGTCGTTGAGCGTCTGACTATCCCTGCTGTTCTCACCATGGGAATGGCCGGATGGATACAACGGCGTGTTGGAATCTACTATTACCATCCATACCTGGCACCTTTGATTCCCTCGCCATGGTGCACAACCAAGGATAGGTCTCACATGTCCACTTCAAAGGCACAGATATCTCTGGATACAAATCGGACTATCGCCCCAATCTCACCCTGGCTCTTCGGCGGTTTTGTGGAGCATATGGGCCGTTGCGTCTATGAGGGAATCTACGACCCGAAGTCGCCGTTAGCTGACGAGCGCGGGCTACGTATCGATGTCCTCGACGCCCTGCGCGAGCAGTCCTACACAGTCATGCGCTATCCCGGCGGCAACTTTCTCAGCGGCTACAATTGGTTGGACGGCGTCGGCCCCAAAGAGAAGCGCCCGCGCCGCCGCGAACTGGCCTGGCAGTCAATCGAGACCAACCAGTTTGGCACGAACGAGTTCATGGAGTTCTGCCGCGCCATTGGCGTCGAACCCATGTTGGCCGTGAACATGGGCACCGGCACCATCCAGAGCGCGGCAGACCTGGTCGAGTACTGCAACGCGCCTACTGGCACCTGTTGGGCTGACCTGCGCGCCGCACACGGTCACCCGGACCCCTATAACGTGAAGATATGGTGCGTTGGGAATGAGATGGATGGCCCGTGGCAGATCGGCCATCTGGACATGCACGAGTATGGCAAGAAGGCGCTCGAAGCGGCAAAGATGATGAAATGGCAGGACCCCTCCATCAAGACCGTGCTGTGCGGCTCCTCAAACAACCGGATGGCCACATACCCTGAATGGGACCGCGTCTCGCTGGAGACCTGTTGGGAGCATGTCGACTACCACTCGATCCACTACTATGCCGGCAATCACGACGGCGACACCGCCAGCTATCTGGCCATTGCGCGCGAGCTCGAGGACTATGTCGATACGATGGCCGCAACGTTGCGCTACGTGAAGGCCAAACGTCGCAGCCGGCATGATGTCTACCTCTCTTGGGATGAGTGGCAGGTGTGGTACAAGGGCGATCCGTTGCAGGGAAACTGGACGGAGGCGCCTCACCTGGCTGAGGAGACCTATAACCTGGAGGATGCCCTGGTCGTGGCGCAGTGGCTCAACGTCTTCCTGCGCAAGTCTGCTGTGTTGAAGATCGGCTGTGTGGCGCAGGTCGTCAACATCATCTCGTGGTTGCAGACGAAGCGGGACGGCTTGCTGAAGCAGACCTCGTTCTATCCCTTCAAACTGGCGAGCAACCACGCGCGTGGCGAGGCATTGGACGTGCAGGTGAGCGCCCCAGTTGTCGAGACAAAGAAGTACGGCCCTGTGCCGGTGCTGGACGTGGCTGCCAGCTACGACTTGGAAACGGGGATCGGCGCTGTGTTCATCGTCAACCGCAGCCAGACAGACGCTGTCGTGACAGAGCTCATCTGGCAGGCCGAGGTCCCACACTCAGTCCCGCAGGTCTACCAGCTTGCCGGCAACGATGCCAAAGCGGCCAATACGTGGGAAAACCCCAACCTGATCACGGCGCAGCCAATCGAGGCGCCCAAGCTCACGGATGGCAAGACCACCCTCCAATTGCCGCCCTTGTCCTATACGGTGCTGACTACCCAAGCGCATCGAGGTGAGTCCCGTTCGTAGCGCGCTCCGCAGGGTCGAATGTCTAGTCGTGCTGGCTGCATGGCTCCGGCTTTGCGGCCAGCCAACCCATTGCCTGGCCAGTGGAACGCGCCAGCAATGGGGCCAGAGCGCACCCAGGTCCAGCATCGACTGCCATGTATATGCCGTATCGCACTGGTAACGGCC
>JACFMY010000226.1 GCA_019455155.1 Caldilineaceae bacterium | reverse complement strand
TGTTGAGCGAGGTGATGGCCTGGGCCAGAGGGCGCATTCCACTCGTCATCGAAATCAAAGGCGATCCAGAAGTCAGCCCGGGGATCGAGGAGAAGCTCATCGACCTGGTGCACCAACATCGCATACTGGACGAGGTGATCGTGATCTCCTTTCACCATACAGCCGTGAAACGGGCCAAGGAGCTGGAGCCAGGGCTGGCCACCGGGATTCTCTACAGTGGCCGTCTGGTGGACACCACGGGCGCGGCCAGGGCGGCCCGCGCCGATTCAGTACGCCCCCAATGGTCCTACTGGACGCGTGAGCTGGTGGACGAGGTTCACGCCGCCGGTCTCACCGCGAGCGCCTGGGTCGTAAACAGCGAGGCGCGCGCCGAACAGCTGGTCAACATGGGTATTGACTCCATTGGGTCCGACTATCCGGACCGCCTGTGTACCTACCTTGAGCGCGCCGGTCGTCGCTGGCCGGCCGCGCGCTAGTCTATTCGCAGTCGAAGCAATATGGCACACCTTGCCCCAGGAGGTTGTCGTACGTACGGAGCAAACGGGGAAGCACGATGGCCGTACAATCCGCGGGCATGGGCAAGCCTGCCAGATCCACATTCTTTCGCTGGACAGAGCGCAGACGCGAGTATCTAGCGTTTCTGATCCTCATATTCCCCAACCTGACCCAGCTGGCCGTCTGGACCTATTGGCCATTCATCAACTCCATCTTTATCAGCATCACCGACTGGAACCTGCTGAGCCCCGTCCATGAGATCGTGGGCCTGAACAACTACGTCGCGCTCTTCCAGTCGCCCACCTTCTGGCAGGTCATGAGGAATACGGTGATCTTCACGGTTGGCAGCATCTTCATTCGCCTGGGGCTGTCGCTGGCCCTGGCAGTGCTGCTCAACCAATGGCTGATTGCGCGCGGCTTCTGGCGGCTGATCATCTTTTCGCCCCACATCACCACCACCGCCGCCATGGCCCTGGTCTGGAGCGCGATGTACGATCCCAACCACGGGCCCATCGCGGCTGTGCTCAAGCTCTTCGGCATCCAGTTTCCCAATGTGTTGGCCAATATCCAATGGGTCTTGCCCGCGCTGATGCTCGTCGCCATCTGGAAGGCGCTCGGCTTTTCGACAGTGATCTTCCTGGCCGCCTTGCAGGGCGTCGACCGGGAGCTGAAGGATGCCGCGGCCGTGGACGGCGCGAACATGTGGCAGGCGTTCTGGCACGTCTCCTTCCCGGCCATCTCACCCGTCACCTATTTCCTGCTGATTACCGGTCTTATCGACGCGTTCCAGACATTTGATCTCGTCTCTGTGATGACAAACGGAGGACCGGTCAACGCCAGCAACCTGTATGTCTACTATCTGTACCGGGAATCGTTCCACTACTATCGCATGGGCTCGGCGTCGGCCATTGCGGTCATCTTCTTCACCATTGTTATGACGATGACCTATGTGCAAAACCGATTTGCCTCACG
Source organism: Caldilineaceae bacterium (assembly GCA_019455155.1). Taxonomy (GTDB): domain Bacteria; phylum Chloroflexota; class Anaerolineae; order Caldilineales; family Caldilineaceae; genus JACFMY01. Next base: position 8,870 of record JACFMY010000226.1, on the reverse strand, counting down.
TTGGGTGCACTATTAAGGGGGCGCGATGTTTTCAAGAGTCTACCGGTTGCAGCCCATGACGTTGCGCAACGGCCTACAGCTGCGCCGCGTCCTGCAGAGCGTGGTACTCCATCTCCTCATTGTTGCGGCCGCGATCCTGGTGGGCTTTCCCTTCTTCTATATGGTGACGACTTCGTTCAAAACGCTGGGCGAGGTCTACACAATTCCCATCAAGTGGTTGCCTGACCAGCTGATATGGCAGAACTACGTCGACGCCTGGACGCTGGTGCCCTTTGGGCGCTTCACGATGAACAGCCTCATCTACACGGTGACCATTACGCTGGGAGAGTTGGCCATGGGCGTCTGCGCGGGCTATGCGTTCGGTCGCCTGCGCTTTCCCAAGAAGGATCTGCTCTTCTTTGTTGTCCTCCTCACCTTCATGATTCCCGGCCAGGTTACGCTCATCCCCCGCTTCATCCTGCTCAAAGAGCTGCAGTGGATCAACACCTATCCGGGGCTGATCGTGCCGGAGCTCTCCAGCGCCTTTGCCACCTTTCTGCTGCGTGAGCACTTTCGCAGCCTGCCCGACGAGCTCTTCGACGCGGCCAAGATCGACGGCGCCGGCTACTTTCGCCAGATGGTCCAGGTAGCCTTGCCCCTCTCAAAGCCCATTACGGTGACGCTGATGTTGTTGGCGACAGTTCACCATTGGAATGCCTATCTGTGGCCGCTGGTCGTGACCAATACATTGAATATGCGCACCCTGCCCATTGGGCTCCAGTTCTTGCGCGGCATGGAAACCATAGCCCACTGGCACGTTGTATCCGCCGGGGCAACGTTGGTGGTCGCGCCCCTGGTCATCTTATTTCTCTTTACGCAGAAGCAATTTATCGCCGGCGCGATCCAAGGCGCGGTCAAAGGCTAACGCCCCATCCGAATGGCGGGAGGCGGCCACAATTCCGGGCGTAACCGTGTGATGAGTCGATCCCCTGTTCGTTTATCTAGCATTGCGGAGGCAGCGGCGAGAAAGAGGAGACAAAGAGACTCATCAAGAAGATTGATTGTGAAGTCGACCGTTTTATGCCATCGAAACGATGGCAGAAAGGAGAACACCATGGCTAGCGAAACGACAAAGCGTGCGTTTTCGCGCCGGCAGTTCTTGAAGGTGGCAGGGGGGGCTACAGGCGTGTTGTTCCTGGCTGCGTGCGGGCCCGTGGCCGCGCCTGGAGCAGCACCAGCGGCGCCCGCAGCGCCCGCTGCAGGAGTGAATGTGGTCTGGTGGCGATCGCTCGGCGGTACGAACGGCGAAGCCATCGAGGAGATGGTGGCGAACTTCAACGGCATGCAGGATCAGGTTACCATCCAATCTGAGTTCCAGGGCGGCTATAGCGACCTGCGTGACAAGTTTGCGGCGGCGGCCGCAGCAGGCGCGATGCCCGACATGGTCATGTTTGCCGACATGACCTTCCCACCCTTCGCCCGCAACAACTTGCTCGAACCGCTGGACGATCTATTGGCGGCGTCGGAGGATCTCAGCCGCAGCGACTACTTCGGTGTACTCGATCGCGGCGCCATCGACGGCGTCCTCTACCAGGTGCCGCTGGGTGTTAGCACGCCCATCTTCTACTACAACGAGGACATGATCAACGCAGCCGGCCTGGAAGGGCCGCCGCAGACCTGGGACGATCTGCTGGACGTGTACATCCCCGCTACCACGGTCAAAGAAGGCGATCAGACCAAGATCTTTGGCTACTCGTTCCTGGCCAACGTAGATTGGTGGTGGCAGCAGAGCTATGTCTGGATGTATGGCGGCGACCTCAGCGACGGGGAATGGAACGTCTACTTCGACAGCGAGCAGGTCATCGACTTCCTGACTCGCTTCCAGAATGCGTTCAAGGCCGGCCAGGCCCATATTCCCACCGAGGCCGAGGGCGGCGCCAAGGGCTACTTCGGCAGCGGCTTTGCCGCCAACATGGTCGAGTCCACAGGCGTCATCGGCGCGATCGACGATCTCGTGGAAGGGCGCTTCGTGCCAGCGGTCTCCTACCTGCCTGAGGGGCCGGCCGGCCGCAAGGTGCCCACCGGCGGCAACGGGCTCTCCATCGTATCGGGCCGCAGCGCCGAGGTGCGCGATGCAGCCTGGACGTTCATAAAGTGGATGCAGCAGCCGGAGCAGATCGCGTTCTTCGACGGCGTGAGCGGCTATCTTGCCTTCACGAGTTCGGCCGCCGAGTACATGGCAGACTTCCTGGCCGCCAACCCGCGGCGCAAGGTCGCCGTCGATCAGATGGCGTGGTCGCGGCCACAGTCGAACATCCAGACCATCCCCAGGGCCGTTGACATCTACTACGATGCCATGCTACAAGTCTTGCAGGGCGGCGCGGATCCGGCAACCCTCATGCCTGAGGTCCAGAAACAGGTGGAAGCCGTTCTAGTGGAGGAGGGCTTCCGCACCGCATAGGCCCTATGCCGGCGAGCACCTGAGCTACCGGGATAGGCACGGGTACAATTTGTTGAACACGCCGCGGTTTTGATCGCAGTGCGGTTGAAGCCGCGGCGTCTTGGGGAGAACCATGCACCATGGCATTCCGCGATTGGTACTGTGAGGACGTACTCTCCGGCAAGATCGAGGTGAAGAAGGTCTGGGAAGACGATCGCGTCCTGGCGTTCCACCACCCACAGCCGGCGGGCGAGATCCACGTTGTGGTGATCCCCAAAGAACATGTGCCTTCCCTGCTCGACGCCAGGGCGCTTGACGGCGCGTTGCTTTCCTCCATGGTGCTGGCGATCCAGCAGGTCGCGCAGGCGCTTGGCCTGGACAAGACAGGCTTTTACGTGCGCGCCAATGCCGCGGCGCCGGGCGTCACGCCTCACATGCACTGGCATATCAGGGGTCCGGGTATACCGTAGACCGCCCCCCGGCCAGAGCATTCACAAAAGGAAAACTAGAGATGCTTTCAGCGCTGGATGCGCTCGAACGTCTGCGGGACGGAAATCGCCGCTTTGTGTCCGGCGTTCGCAGCCTTGACTCGCTCATGAGCCAGACGCGGCGCCGGGATCTCGTAGAAGGCCAGCAGCCTTTTGCGGTCGTTCTAGGTTGCTCCGACTCGCGGGTGCCCGTCGAGATGATCTTTGACCAGGGTCTGGGGGATCTGTTCGTGATCCGCGTGGCCGGCAACATCGTGGCGCCGTCCCAGATTGGCAGCGTCGAGTTCGCGGCCGCGCAGTTCGGCACCCGGCTCGTCGTGGTGCTCGGCCACACCCGCTGCGGCGCGGTGCAGGCGACGCTGGATGAGCTCCAACGGCCCAGTGAGAGCCAATCGCGCAACCTGCGCGCGATCGTGGACCGTATCCGGCCGGCCGTGGTCGCGCTGTTGGCGACGGAGCTCAGGCACGACCGCGCGGCACTGGTACGGCAGGCCGTGCGGGCCAACGTCCGCGTCGCCGCCGACCATCTACGCCATGGCTCGTCGATCCTGGAGCAGCTGATAGAGGAAAACGGCCTCATCGTCGTAGGCGCAGAATATTCGTTGGAGACTGGCCTCGTCGAATTCTTCGACGGCGTGCCTGTGGCCAAATAACGAAAACCCACCGCGGCGGTACAAAACCTGCCGCGGGCCATGGAGGCGTGGCAAGATCCACCGTAGGGGCGAAAAAATTTTTCGCCCCTACCCCCACAACCCACCCTGTAACGCCACCGGTGCCCCACACGCGCAATCACCCATGCGGGCGGCCGCAAGGGCCGCACCCTACGGCGTGTGTACCGACGTGCCATCCCGTCAGGGCGAAAGATTTTTCGCCCCGACCACCCGCCGCGCAACCCACACCGTGGCGCCACCATCCTTCGTCTGTCGCACACACAGGACGGCCATGGAGGCGTGGCAAAATCCACCGTCGGGGCGGAATATTTTTCGCCCCGACCGGACGGCGTTTCCATACTGGGCTCGACGCTGGTAAGCTACCCGCGAGGAAGATCACATTCATAGCCTTCGGCACACGCGGGGACGTACAGCCCATCGTCGCGTTGGGCAAAGCGCTACACGCGCGCGGGCACCAGGTGCGCCTGATCGCCAGCGCCAATTTCACTGCCTGGATCCAGCAACACGGGCTTGACGCCGTGGCCGCCAATGTCGACATCCAGGCAATGATGATGGGCGAGGGCGGCCATGAATGGATCGAACACGGCAACGATCCCCTCCGCCAGACGCGGGTCATGAAGCGCCTCATCGACCAACATGGCCTGACCATGATGCGCGATGCCTGGCGCGCCTGCCAGGACGCCGAGGTGGTCGTCAGCAGCTTCACCTCGGATGTCTACGCCGTCTCCATTGCCGAAAAGCTCCGCGCCAAACACATTAGCACCCCGCTGCAGCCCACGCTCGTTGCCACGCGCAGCGGCATGGCCACCATGAACGCGCCGCTCCCCAATCGCGTGAGTCTCGTCAACTACCTGTTCGGCAAAATCCTCATCGAGCCCTATGGCTGGCGCCTGATGGGCGCGATCAACAACCGCTTCCGCCAGGAAACGCTTGGCCTGCCGCCCCAAAGCTATCGGGAGAATCGCCGCGGCCTGCACCGCATGCTGGTCGTACAGGGCTACAGCGCGCACGTCGTGCCCCAGCCGCACGATTGGCCCGCCAACATCCACACCGCCGGCTACTGGTTTCTCGACGAAGACCGCGCCTGGCAGGCGCCGCAGGAGCTGCTCGAGTTCATCCATACCGGCGAGCCGCCAGTGTATGTAGGCTTCGGCAGCATGACGGGGCGTAATCCGCGTGCTCTAACGGACACTATCGTCCAGGCGGTGGCGCAAAGTGGACAGCGCGCGATCCTGCAGGCGGGCTGGGCAGGAATGGGCGACACGGAGCTGCCGCCAGGCATCTTCTTGCTCGATGCTGCCCCCCACAGCTGGCTCTTTCCGCGCATGCGCGCCGTGGTACATCACGGCGGCGCGGGCACCACGGCCGAGAGCCTGCGCGCCGGCGTCCCCATGGTGATCGTTCCCCACCTGGCCGACCAGCCCTTCTGGGGCGCGCGTGTGGCAGCCCTGGGCGTGGGGCCTCAGCCCATCCCGCGCAACCGGCTCACGGCGGAAAATCTCGCGGCGGCCATACGCCAGGCCACGACCGAGCCGGCCATGCGTGATCGCGCAACGGAGTTGGGCGCCACGATCCGCGCTGAGGATGGCATCGGCGCGGCCGCGGACGTCATCGAGGCCTATCTTGGCAAGGAGGATTCGTGACAGGCTTCAACGTGACCACGATCATCCGGGATCAGCTCGAGTTTGTCCGGTCGCCCGCGACTGTCCTACAGCGACTGGCCAACGACCCCCATGCGGCCGCAGTTGGCTTTAGACACATCCTCGCCATTGCCCTCCTCTACGAGATCGCTATCCTGCTGTGGAGCCTTGGCGCCGAGGGCGTCACGCTGCCGGCCTTTCTCAAAATCCCTGAGGAGCAATACTACTTCTACGAGCTGATCTTTCTCATCCCTGTCTTCCTGGTCTATTGGCTGCTGGCTGCGGGGATCGCCTACCTGACGTCAAAGGCCCTGGGCGGCAGAGGCGCCTACGATGCGTTGCTTGGCGGGTTTGGCCTGACCATGGCGGTCAGCGCCTACTTCACGCTCATCCCCGACTACGTACAGGGCGTGTTGTGGACCACGGGCTGGCTGCCCTTTGCGGCCTACCAGGCCATCACCGGCCAAGGGGTGCTGTTGGTCATCGTATGGGCGTACATGCTGGCCTACGTGCTAGCCCATCTGCTCTTCTACTCGCTTACCGTGCGGCACACCCAGGGTCTAGACACAGGCCGTTCGATCTTCGTGGCGGCGATTTCGTTCCTGGGCTCGTTTGCGGTTTGGATCACGTTCGTGCGCTGATTCAATCGCCGGCGCCTCTCGCGAATCCAACCCTGAGTGTTGAACGTGTAGGCAGCTTAGGCTAAGATAACTGCTGCGCTGCTGCCGGCGGCACACAGGCCACACTGCCCGCGGGAGGCCCTGTAAGACCAAGGCTGCACCACCCCATTTCGGCTCCACGCCGCTACTCGCGCTGGACGAGGTAGTGCAGCGTTTCGCGAACCATCGGATTCTCGCCTGTGACGAGCCCGGCGACATATTGACCCACCTCGTATGCGGTGAACCATGCCGGGTTGTTCTGCCCCTGTCGTTCCCGCTGGCGCGTGCGAATCACACCAAGAATCAACTCATAGATGCGCGGTCCAGCCGGCCCACACTCTTTGGCAAGGGTCACCACCAACGACTTCATGGCCGCGCCCGTCAGACCGATAAGCGCGGCGCCAGGGAACGGGAGATCCGCGCTTAACCCATTGATATGCACCAGGGAACCGGTTGCCGGGTTGATCAATGGCGTCAGAGTGCGAATGGCCCGGAATTGGCTCGTGAGATTATCAGCGATGGACTGCGCCCAGATCCGATCCGTGACATCAAGCAAGGGAACGTTTGCTTCCCCCCAATTACCGACCGCTATGACCACGCTGTCAACGATGTCAAACTGCTGCCGCAACTGCCGGTACAGGTGAGCGCTGGCCTGTTCGTCCTGATCTACACGGGCTACAAATGGCACCAATTCACCACTCGGGGCATCGGCCAGGTATGTGCGCAGGTCATCCAGTTTCTCCGCGCTCCGGCTCACGGCAATCACTGTAGCCCCACGCTCAAGTAGTGCGCGCACGATCCCTTCGCCAACGCCGCCTGTGGCGCCTACAACGAGAACCTTTCTATGAAGCAGACGAGTCATATAGCCTTCTTTGAAAGCGCGGGCAAGCATCTCGGGCGTGACACCTTGACCACCTGTGCGCGTAGTTGCTTGCCCGCGCACAATATTGTTTCTACGCCATTCCTGAGAATGTCTAGCGGTTCATTTTCTCCTCATCCACTGAGATCCAGCGCCCTTCCAGGCTTATCTCGCCGAGGTGGTGATACGCGCTGTCGCTGTGTTTCACAAATGTGTCACGGAGCGGAAACGTGTAGCCGCCTGAAGTCATTTCACCGGTAAAGACCAACCTATCGCCCTCCCATCCAGGCGAGGTCTGGAGCGCGCGTCCGCCACGGCTGTCAAACCAGGAAGCCACAAACTGCTGCGCCGCGGCATCGTAGCCCCAGATGTAGGTGGCCGTGAGCGGATTCGGATTATCCTCAGAAGCTTGTTCGGCCGTACGCGTGACGTACCACGCGCCGCCCAGCTCGCGCGAGACTTCGACAGTCATGTGGATCGGCTTCTCGGGCCACCAGGGCGTCGCAAAGAAGGTGCCGCTGCCGTGCCAGCGGCCAAGAAAGAACGCCAACGCATCGAGTTCCTGGGCGGGTCCGGGCTGGCCGGTCGCCTGTTGCTCGTTGTTTTGGTGTGTGTGAGGTGTGGTTGTCATGTGAGATCCCTTTCGTGCTGAAGACTGGCAGTGTCCCCTATTTGTGTATGCTGTTCGGAGGCTAGCCCGAACAGAAGCATGGTTACCTGACTGTGTCCACCTATTGGCTGTGGGCGCCCGCGCTGGCCATGGCTGCTACGCCCTCTTGATCGGAGAGGAGCGGCACCGCCCGCACTGTGTCGATTCCGCCCATAGAGGCTGCGTATGCTCTGAAGGTTAAGAGGGCGGCGGCATCGGGCAGCTCGACAAGGAGCAGACTGTCGAAGCCGGCATTGGCCCACCAGAAGCCAATGAGGCGCCCTCTCAGGTTCGTTAGCAGCGCCTCGATCTTGGGCGCGCAGCTATGGGGCGTCCGGATCCAGGCAGCCCAGGCATCAGCATTGTAGGTAACGTCGATCAGATAGGTTGTCATCAAAGACTCCGTGTTCGATAAACACACTAATAGTAACCAGGCTACTAATCATAAGTCTGGGCTACTATATCACTGCCATATGGCAATGTCAAGTAGCCTGCTTATAAAGAATAGGCAACTGTGTTATACTCCGACAAGAACAAAGCATGGGCACAACTACGGCAGACCTTGATGGCGCAATGTTGTTCAACAGCCCGCGATTACTTAGGAAAGGAGTCGTTCTGTGGGCGACCAACCGCAGACCAATCAACCTGCGACGCTGGCCGATCTAGAGACGGCAGACGGAAGCTTGCCCCTATGTTGGCAGTACCACGAGGCGATCGAGTTCATCGGCCGCCGCTGGATGGGCGCGATTCTGTTTGTCCTGATGCGCGGCCCCCATCGCTTCAATGAGTTGCTCGCCGCGATCCCTGGCATTTCCGATCGACTCTTAACCCAGCGGTTGCGAGAATTGGAGGAGCAGGGGCTTGTGGTGCGCCACGTCGTGGCCAGCTCGCCAGTCAGAGTGGAATACGAGCTGACAGAAGCGGGGCGCGACCTGGAAGAGGTGGTGCTGGCAATTCTGAACTGGGGCTACAAGTGGTTACCGGCTCCGGATCAGCCCTGATCGATAATATGCTTGTCGCCGTGATAGGAACACGGTCGAGTGACCGCGCGTATGCAATCGCGTGCGGTCGCATACGCGCGGTGATACCCCACCGATCCATCCCTCGCCTAGACCCGGGCGCCCGTCCGCACAGGGCCGCGTGTGATATCAGTGTGCGGAACCATCGTGTCGAATGTCTTGATGCTGGCATTGCTTATGGTTGGATCGCTCTTTGTTGCGGCCATAATCGGCCCTTCCAGGAAGGCGCGCGCCGAGGCTTCGTCGTCGAACAAATAGATCCCTCCGCACTCGCGCTCTTCCTCGTTCACCAGCCAGATCTTCCAGCGGAGACCGGGCGTGTCTGCGATGGGTTGAGCTGCTGGCAACCAGGCTTCCTCCAACTGGGCCCTTGAAACGCCGCTGAACTTGAGGTTGATCTGCAAGATCTTCGTGACTGTAGCAAGGATGGTGAGAATGGAGTAAACTAGTAGCAAGAGCGCGAGGG
>JACFMY010000225.1:5597-10342 GCA_019455155.1 Caldilineaceae bacterium | reverse complement strand
CGCGGCAGCCTCTGTGCCTCCCTCGCTTCGTATACAGCCTCCCCCATCGGCGTTCACATATCTCTACCAGCTCTGCCATGCACGGCTGCCGCGACGTTATCCGGACCTGCGGCCGGCAGTGCTCAAGCAGCTTGCTCACGAGCTGGAGATCATCGAACAGGCGGGGTTGGCAGAGTATTTTCTGGTGGTGTGGGATATTGTCCGTTTTGCGCGGGCAGAAGGGATCCGCTGCCAGGGACGGGGGTCGGCTGCCAACTCCATTGTGGCCTATCTGTTGGGCATTACCAGCATCGACCCGCTCCAGCACGACCTGCTCTTCGAACGCTTTCTCAGCAGTGACAAGTTCACTATGCCCGATATCGACATCGACTTTGCCGCCGATCGCCGGGAAGAGGTAATTCAGTACGTGTACCGCAAATATGGCCAGGCCCACACGGCCATGGTCTGCAATGTGGTCACCTACCGGGCCCGCAGCGCGATCCGTGACTTGGGCAAGACGTTAGAATTGCCTGCAGCGGTGGTAGAGCGACTGATCGGGCAGCTGGAGACACATTCACCGGCAGAAGCTGCGGTGCAGCTTGAAGCTCGGGTGAGCGAATGGTCAACGGGCGATGGCCGTGCTGCCCATGCGCGGTCGCCTCTTCTCCTGATTCCCCTCCTCCGCCAGATCGACGGCTGCCCGCGCCATCTTTCTATTCATAGCGGGGGGATCGTGATCACACGGGCGCCGCTGGATCAGATTGTGCCGCTGGAACCGGCGACCATGCCCGGGCGCGTTGTCTGCCAGTGGGACAAAGACAGTGTGGAAGATGCTGGGCTGATTAAGATCGACCTGTTGGCGCTGCGGACCCTAGGGATGGTCACCGAGGCGTTGGGGTATGTGGAAGCGATGACAGGCCAGATGCCCGATATCGATGCCTTGCCGCTGGACGATCCCGCCTTGTATCGTATGCTGCAGCGTGCCGATACCGTTGGTACCTTTCAGGTGGAAAGCCGGGCTCAGCAGCAGATGCTGCCGCGGCTCAAACCGGAGCGGTTTGAAGATATCGTTGTGGAAGTCGCGATTGTGCGGCCGGGCCCTATTCAGGGCGGCGCCGTGCATCCTTATCTCCGCCGGCGGGCGGGCAATGAGCCTGTCTCGTATCTGCATCCCAGTCTGGAGCCGGTGTTGCGGGAGACATTGGGGGTACTCCTCTTTCAAGAGCAGGCCATCCGGGTGGCGGTGGCTGCAGCCGGCTTTCTGCCCGGCGAGGCCGACATGTTGCGGCGGGCGCTCTCGCGGAACCGTTCCGATGCGGCCATGGCCGCGCTGCGCGAGCGTTTCGTACGCGGCGCTGGCGAACGAAAGATCGACCAGGAGACGGCCGCGGCAATCTTTGCCCAATTGGCTGGCTTTGCCGGCTATGGCTTTTGCAAATCACATGCTGCTAGCTTTGCTCTCATTGCCTACCAGACGCTATGGCTCAAGCACTATCATGCGCCGGCGTTTTATTGTGCACTGCTCAACCAACAGCCCATGGGATTCTATCCGCCCGAGGTTATCATTGGTGACGCCCGGCGCCATGGTGTGGAGACGCTGCCGCCTGATATCAACCGCAGCAACTGGGGCTATACGTTGGAGCGCCTGGACAATCACCGCTGGGCGCTGCGCACAGGGTTACACGTTATCGCCGATCTAGGCGAACAGGGATGGGCCAGCGTGGAGGCGGCACGGCAGACGGCCAGGTTCACCGGGCTAGAGGATCTGTGCCAGCGCACACGGCTGCCGCGCGACACGGTTACCAGCCTTATCCGTGCGGGCGCGCTGGATGCGTTTGGGCCGCGCCGGCAGTTGCTCTGGCGCCTGGGCGAGTTGGACTACCGTCCCGGCGAGCTGCCGTTGATCTCCACGCCGGTTGCCGTCAATCTGCCGCCGCTGGCTGCGCTGGAAGAGACAGCCTGGGAGTATGAGCTCATGGGGCTTTCACCTGGCCGCCAATTCATGGCGCACTACCGCACTGCGCTGCGGGGCCGGGGCATCCTCAGCACATGGCAGGTAAAGCAGGCTACAGCGGGCGCGCGCGTACAGGTGGCAGGCTATGTCGTCGTACGCCAGCGTCCATCCACAGCCAAGGGCATTCTCTTCCTATCGCTCGAAGATGAGAGCGGCTTGCTGGATCTTGTGGTAAAACCCGCTGTCTACACTCGCTTGCGGGATGTCATCCGCGGTACGCCGTTTTTGATCGCAGAGGGGCTTGTCCAACGGAGCAACCGCGCCACCAGCCTCCTTGTGCACCAAGCTGTGCCGTTAGGGAAAGTGGTGCTAGAGCAAAAGGTGAGAGGGTCATGAAAAGCTGCCGCGCCCGTTGCGGCATTCACAGCTTTACAAGGGTGAGAGAAAAAGTGAATAATGCTTCTGGAACTGGCCCCTGCCGCTCCAGAGCTTCCCTGATCAACTGACTAGCTGTCCCTCAACCAAGGAGAACCTCATGGCACGAGCACGTCTGCGCGAACTGGGTATCGTAATCGGCGATCTGCCTCCAGGCCCCAACAACGCCATTACCGATGTGGCGGACGTCTGGGTGGGGCATACGACCGTGATCCAGGACGAACCGCGGGTGGCGCGCACCGGCGTCACCGTCGTTGTGCCACGCGCCGGAGAAATGTTCACAGATCCCTGTTTTGCCGCCTACCACAGCTTTAACGGCAACGGCGAGATGACCGGCATCCACTGGATCGCCGAATCGGGCATGCTGGGCACACCCATTGCCCTGACCAACACACACCAGGTGGGCATCGTGCGTGATGCCCTGGTTGAATATGAATGTCGCCGCCACCCTGCCCGCGAGTGGCTCCTGCCTGTCGTCGCGGAAACCTATGACGGTTTTCTCAATGACATCAATGCTTTCCACCTGACGAAGGAGCATGTATTCGCAGCGTTGGCGGCCGCGGGCCCGGGACCTCTGTCTGAGGGTTGCGTGGGCGGCGGCACCGGCATGATCTGCCATGCATTCAAGGGCGGGATCGGCACTGCCTCGCGCGTGGCGGAGACCAAGAGCGGTCCTTACACGGTGGGCGTCCTTGTCCAGGCTAACTATGGCGAGCGCCGGGATCTGCGTGTTAATGGCATACCCGTGGGCCGTGCGCTGCCGCATGAGCGCGTACCGGTGCCCTGGCAACAACGACCCAAAGATGGATCCATCATCATCTTGCTGGCCACGGATGCGCCCTTGCTGCCTGTCCAGTGCAGACGCCTTGCACAACGGGCGGCCGTGGGGCTGGGCCGTGTGGGTGGCATGGGCCACAACGGCAGCGGCGATATCTTTCTAGCCTTTGCCACGGGCAATCACCTGTCTGGCGGCGACGCGCCGGTCCCGCTGCGCATGCTGCCCAACCACACCATCGATCCGCTCTTCCGCGCCGCGGTGGAAGCTGTGGAAGAGGCGATTCTCAACGCGATGATCGCGGCCGAGACCATGACCGGCCAACAGGGACGCACTGCTTATGCCCTGCCGCTAGACCAGCTGCAGGAGCTCATGGCAACCTAAGTTCCCTCGCCTGCCATGTGCATGTTCGTATAAGATCAGGTATCATGGCAAAGGCGTATGGACCGTTTCTCCCGGTGCGTCTAAGCTCCCATTACATCGTTGACTGCGCGTAGAGGAGATGACCAATGCCTCGGTTAACCCAGTATGTGCTACTTGTGGCACTCGCATTCATAGCGCTTCTGGTAGGCGAATGTGGCGGCAGGCCGCCGGCTCCCGCGCCACTTCCCCCTTCGCCAACAGTCGCGTTGCTGGATGTCACACCAACGCCCGTGGGCGCCGAAGTGACTGGGGACGCGGCGGAGGCGCCAGCTGGCGCCGCTGTAGAAGGGAGCGAGCGCGCTGGCAGCGAAGCTGTATCAGGTTCTGCAGCTGAGGCGACTTCAGGCGAGGGCGAGGAGCTGGCAGAAACCAACGCGTCCACGGCAGAGAGCGAGACCGGGACGCCCGAGATGGGCACAGATATGGCCACGGCAGCCACATCCGGGGAGAGTGAGGTCGCCCCGGAGACCGCCTCTGGCGTGCTCGAAAGTGAAGCCGTCACGCCCGAAGTGGCTGCAGATTCTGTCGTCATAGCCACTGCCGAAGAGGGTGAGGCAACTGCAGGGACGGCTGCCGCCGTGGCGGATAGCGAAGCCGGAACGCCCGAAGGGGGCCCCGATCTTGCCGGCGTAGCCACCGCCGAAGCGGGCGGGAGCGCCGCGGAGCCTGCTGCCACCATGGCAGAAAGCGCGACCGTTGAGACCGCAGATGTCTCAGAGATGACTGACGTGGCAACGGCGCGTGATGCAGCGGCAGCGGCTACCGGGAGTGCGACGCCTGAGCCTGCTGCGCAATCCGCCGAGCAGACGGCGGCCGCCGCAGGTAGCGTGACGCCGGGGGATGACGAGGTAACGGCTGAAACCACGACGCCTGTCGCGGCAGACACGCCAGCCGCGGCTGTAGATGCGGCGCCGGCCGTAGAGGAGGGCGCCGCGGAAGCCACACCGGACGATGATGTGGCCGCGACTGCGGAGCCCGTAGACGCGGGGCAGCTAGCCACCGGGGGCGAGCCAGCCACCGCTGCCGAACCGCCGGCGGCTGTGACAGAAACACCTGCCGGGCAAATGCCTGCGGACGAGGAGCCCGGACAGATCCTTGAGCAGGCTGCGCCAGGCACGGCAGCGGCACTCACCAAGAAGGCGCTCATTGGCTCGTGGATCTGGGTGGAGACACGGCGCA
>JACFMY010000225.1:2740-5587 GCA_019455155.1 Caldilineaceae bacterium | reverse complement strand
TGACGGCTCTGTGCTGCAGCCAGATGACCGGGGTCCCTACCGGGTTGACTTCTCCGACGCAGGCCGCATTGACGTCTACGGCGGCTGCAACCGCGGCGTGGGTCACTATCAAATGGAAGAGGCGGGTCTAACCCTGCTCTGGTTCGGCTCAACCCAACGCTTTTGCGGCTATTCGTCGCCTTCCCTGTTGTTTGTGGAACAGATCCCGCGGGGCGTGGGCAGCATGGAGCTGGACGGCGCTAGCCTGACCATGCACCTACCTTCAGGCGCCAACATCCAGCTGGTACGGCCCTAGCCAACTCAGCCGGAGCCAACACGAAAGCGAGCCCTAAGGCGAGGAACGGCGGGAAAAGCAGGTGCCAGGGTTGCAGTCGAGGACCGGCGCCTGCTGATTGTGACGCCGGGCTTCGGTGAATATAATTGCTGATAAGCGTATCTCTATAACTGCCTGACCGGGTTTGGGAAGTGGCAGCAGGCGATTTCTCCTTTCGGCGCCAACAGCGCGTGTTGACCTGGTCTCTACCAAGGTGGCTTCAAATATGACGCATATCCGCAAGCCCAGCTCGTTGTGCGTTTTTGCAGCATGCATGGTTGCCTTGTTGCTGGGAGCTATGGCTGCCAGTGCACCCCTCCGGGCCGCTGAAGTGCAGGCGCCGCTCGCCCAAGCCGCCGGTACGGTCGCCGTCGCCAAATTTGACGGCATCAATGTGCGGTCTGGGCCCAGCACTGCATATCTGCCAGTTGGATCGCTGGCCTATGGCCAGAGCTGTCCGGTGATTGGTCGCGATACGTTCAGCGGCTGGTGGCTTGTCCAATGCCCCAGCGGGGTCACGGGCTGGATCTCGCCAGATGTCGTCAATGTCGTAGGTGACCCGAACAGTGTACCGCTCTACGCTGTCTCCGGCCCCCAGCCCAGCAATCCGGAGCCGCAGGTTCCACCCCCTCCGCCAACCTATGTGGGTTGGAAGACCTCCTATTTTGCCAACCAGGATGTGCAGGGAACGCCGGTATTGGTCCAGGATGTGCCGGACATCAACTTAAATTGGGGGTACGGCAGCCCAGGCCCCACGGTGCCCGTCGACCACTTTTCCGCCCGTATGGAGCGCGCACTCACACTGGCGCCCGGCTATTATCAGTTCGCGTTGAGGATGGACGATGGCGCCCGGCTCTATGTCGACGGCCAACCGGTATTGAACGACTGGCGCGTTGGCTCGATCCGCGAGATCAACACGGTGCGCTACGTGGACGGCAGTCCCCACAGCTACACTGTCGAGTATTTTGAGGATAGTGGCCTGGCTGCAGTCCAATTCGTCTACACGCCCAGCGCGCCGCCAACGCCGGCCCAGCCTCCGCCAACAGGTGGCCTGGCAGTGCCCCAGAACCAGTGGCTGACCCAGTTTTTCAACAATACAGATCTGGCCGGCGGCTCGATCTTCGCCCAGTACACTGCACGTGGACTCTACCCTCTGGACGTGGATTGGGGCAGCAGCTCGCCCGCCCCCGGGGTCAATCCTGAGTATTTCTCAGCCCGCTTCGAGGGCGTTTTCTCCTTTGAACCCGGCGATTACCAGTTCAATGCCCGCGTGGACGACGGTGTTCGCGTCTACATCGACAATCTCCTGGTTGTTGACGCCTGGTACGATGGCTACAAAGAACCCTCCAATGTGTTCCGGCAGCTTGGCGGGGGCCCCCATACGTTGCGGATCGAGTACTATGAGCGGGCCGGCACAGCATTTGTGCGGGTCTGGTGGAATCGCATCAACTGAGCTGGTATGCAGCTGATGCAAGAGCCTGGCATATCGCCGGATCGTTTTAACTGGGTGAGTGCTGCATTGCGGCAGTTGCCCAGTTTTTGTTTTTATCAATCTGTTATGTGGATGGCGCCAGTGTGCGGCATCACAATCAAAAACCTTATGAAGGAGCCAAACTGTGCGTTCAGCTCTTTACCTGCTACCGGTACCCCGTCACCTGGCGCTGGCAGACGAATCGCTTTCCCTTGCTCCCAGGCGCCTGATCTGCCTAACCGGAGAGGAACCCTGGCAGATGCTGCTGGCGGCACAGCAACTGCAGAGCACGCTGCGCGAGCGCGCGGGGGTTCAGTGGGAAATTGTGGCCGGCGCTCTGGTCCCTGCAGAAGAGATCGGTGTGGTACTAAGCATCGTACCAGGCGCCACATCGCATGCCCAGGGCTACCAGCTGACCGTCGGAGATGGCCCTATTCACATCGTGGCGTCCACTGCGGCTGGAGTCTTCTACGGTGTCCAGACGCTGCGCCAGATTGTGGAGCAACGGGGCAGGACCATCCCGGCACTGCGCGTCTCCGACTGGCCCGATCTGCCCAATCGGGGCGTCATGGTGGATATTGGCCGTGACAAGGTGCCGACCATGGAGACGCTGTACGCGCTGGTGGACATGCTCGCCTCATGGAAGATCAACCAGCTGCAGTTGTATACAGAGCACACATTTGCTTACCGGCGCCATCCCAAGGTCTGGGCCGCGGCCTCGCCGATGACGGCAGAGGAGATCCTGCTCCTCGACGCCTACTGCCGCGCACGCTTTGTCGAGCTGGTGCCGAATCAGAACTCCTTTGGCCATATGGAACGGTGGCTTGCGCTGCCCGAATATGTTCACCTCGCGGAAGCGCCCCACGGATCTGAAACGGTGTGGGGACCGCGCAAGGCGTTTGGTCTCTATCCTGACGAGACGAGCCTGGAGTTCCTGCGTGAACTCTATGACGAGCTCCTGCCCAACTTTAGCAGCAACCAGTTCAACGTGGGCTGCGACGAAACCATCGATCTGGGCAAAGATCGCAGCCGCGCCCGGGCCGCGGAAGTCGGCGTAGGGCGC
>JACFMY010000225.1:0-2730 GCA_019455155.1 Caldilineaceae bacterium | reverse complement strand
AGATCGATCGGGAGGTGAGAACGCGCGGATACACCATGCAGTTTTGGGGCGATATTATCGTGAACTATCCTGAGCTGGTGCGCGAGCTGCCCCGGGATGTGATCGCGTTAGAGTGGGGGTACGAGGCAAATCATCCCTTCGACGAACATGGCGCGCTCTTCGCCGGCTCGGGTATTCCCTTCTATGTTTGCCCGGGTACGGGGAGCTGGAATTCGATTGTTGGGCGCACAGCGAATGCGGTGGCCAATCTGCGCAATGCAGCGGAGAATGGCCTCCGGCACGGCGCGGTTGGGATGCTCAACACGGACTGGGGTGACTACGGGCATTGGCAGCCGCTTCCCGTGAGCAACTTGGGCTTCGCCTACGGCGCGGCCCTGGCCTGGGCCTGCGCGCAGAACCGTGACCTGGACCTGCCGGCTGTGCTCAGCCGTTTTGCCTTCCGTGACCGCGCGCAGGTGATGGGACGCCTGGCCTACGAATTGGGAAACGTCTACCAGCTCACAGGCCTGGACCCCCACAACTCCACGGTGTTCTTTCGTGTTCTCCAGGCCAGTCCCGACGCCATGATCAAATGGCTGCACGAAAACGAGGTGCCGGATGTGGCGCCGCGGCTGCGCAGCGTGTTGGATGCGATCGACAGCATCATGGCTGCGCTGCCCGATGCTGACATGGCGCGCGCGGATGCCGCCTTGATCCGCCAGGAATTTACCTGGGCCGCTAATATGCTGCGCCATGCGTGCTGGCGCGCGATCTGGGTGCTCGGTCTCCAGCGCGACGCCGAAAGCACGACACTACGCAAATGGCTGGCCGAGGACGCCGCCAAACTGGTGCCTCCTTACCACGAGATCTGGCACGCGCGCAATCGTCCCGGTGGCTTTCAAGACAGTCTGGCACGCCTCGAGCGCATGCGTGCGGTGTATGCGGAGTAATATGGCGCTGGTGGCGGTTAGAAGTGGACAACGGAGAAAAAGAGAACGACGAGCGCCACAAAGCCGGCCGTTAGGACGACAGCTTTCCAGCCATCGATGCCCAGGTCGATAAACGGACGCCGGCGAAACGGATTGTCGTTCATGAGGATACACTGTCCTGGGGATTAGTCGCCGCCATGCGGCGCGCGTGGACCAACCACTGGTCGACATTGGGGGGTGGCTCGCCGGCGGCAAAGAGTTGTACCAGTTCGTCGCGGGAGACGCGGGTCAACTGTGCAAAGGTGCGAATGCCTGCCACCCGCAGCCGTTGCGCGTGCGCGGCCGTCAAGCCGGGGATCTGCGTCAGGTCATCGGCGGGAACCGGTGTGGGGCTGCTCGCGTCCCGGGTCCCAACCACCTCCGGCGGCGGTTCAGAACCGCTGCTAACGATCGTTCGTACCTGGCGGAAGAATTGGATGACGGCCTGTACCATGCGCACGAGCACATACTCGGTGCGGGTCTTCATGTGGGTCGTGTACATGCCTGGGGCGTCCTCGCTGGTCTCGCCTGCGCGTGGCTCAGCAGTACCGGTTTGCCAGGTCACTTCACTCAGCATCATCGTTGCCGTAACCTGTGTGGTGCCCGGCGCCCGCTGGCCATCAGCAGTCGTCGGGGCTGACACACCAGCTTTGGCGCTCAGCTCCGGCCCTCCAGCGGTTGGACGAAAAGGCCCAGGCTCCTGTGCGCCGGGGCCGGCTTCCGGTTCAGTTGGTCTAAACGCAGCGGCTTCGGGTTTCGATTCCTCGGCGGCCGGAGCAGCCAATGGAGGGATCGCCTCCTGGGCAGTTCGGCCGGTTTCCGGTTCAGTTGCTCTAAACGCAACAGCTTCCGGTCTGGCTTCCTCTGCGCCAGGTGCGGGGGCTGGTCGGGCAGCTTCTTCGGCTGGACGGCCGGACTCTACTTCAGCTGGTCTGAACCCAGCCCCTTCCGGTCTGGTTTCCTCTGCGCCAGGTGCGGTAGTTGGTCGGACAGCTTCTTCGGCGGGACGGCCGGACTCTACCTCAGCTGGTCTGAACCCAGCAGCTTCCGGTCTGGTTTCCACTGCGCCAGGTGCGGCGGCTGGCCGGGCAGCTTCTTCGGCTGGACGGCCGGGCTCTACCTCAGCTGGTCTGAACCCAGCAGCTTCGGGTCTGGTTTCCTCTGTGCCTGGTGCGGCGGCTGGCCGGGCAGCTTCGTCGGCTGCACGGCTGGGCTCTACCGCAGTTGGTCTGTACGCGGCAGCTTCCGGTCTAGTTTTCTCAGCGCCAGGTGCAGCGGCTGGCAGGGCAGCCTCCTCAGCTGGACGGCCGGGTTCCACTTCAACAGGTCTGTACGCAGCAGCTTCGGGTCTGGTTTGCTCTGTGCCCGGTGCGGCGGCTGGCGGGATAGGCTCTTCAGCTGGACGGCCGGGTTCTCCTTCAACAGGTCTGTAGGTAGCAGCTTCGGGTCTGGTTTCCTCTGTGCCTGGTGCGGCGGCTGGTGGGGTAGCCTCTTCGGCGGCACGGCCAACCTCAGGCTCAGTTGGCCTGAACGCAGCAGCTTCGGGTCTGGTTTGCTCTGTGCCCGGTGCGGCGGCTGGCGGGGCAGCCTCTTCAGCTGGATGGACGGGTTCTACTTCAACCGGTCTGTACGCAGCCGCTTCCGGTCTGGTTTGCTCTGTGCCCGGTGCCGCGGCTGGTCGGGCAGCCTCTTCGGCGGCACGGCCCGGCTCAGATTCGCGTGCTCTGATGGCAGCTTCTGCTCTGGTTTCCTGTACGCCCGGAGCGGCGGCTGGTGGGGCAAT
>JACFMY010000224.1 GCA_019455155.1 Caldilineaceae bacterium | reverse complement strand
CTACATTCGCAACTATAGCATATGGCTCGACATCCAGATCCTGTTCTTCCAGACACTGCCGGCAGTATTCAAGGGCAGGGGTGCATACTAACAGCAGGATCGCGAAGGAGTACAGTCCGGTGAAAGCACTCATTCTGGCCGCGGGCAAAGGCACCAGGCTGGGCCATCTAACAGCAGAGTACCCCAAGCCGATGCTGATTGTAGGGGAGCAGCCCTTACTGGCGCATCACGTGTACTGGTTGCGCAGCCATGGGGTGACGCAGATTGCCATCAATCTGCACCATGCGCCGGAGGTGATTCCGGGCTATTTCGGAGATGGAAGCGCTTTTGGGGTAGAGATCGTCTATTCATACGAGCCTGATATGTTGGGCACTGCCGGCGCGGCGAAGAATCTGGAGTGGTTTCTCACCGAACGCTTTGCCGTCATCTATGGCGATGTCTTCACGAATATGAATTTGGGGCGGCTCGCCGCGTTTCACGCCGATCGCTTGCAGAGTCTGGGCGTGGAGTCGGGCTTTAGTATGTCGCTTTACCGGGTACCTAATCCCACTGAATGTGGCCTGGTTGAAGTGGATTCCATTGGCCACGTGCGCCGGTTTGTGGAGAAACCTCCAGCGGATCAGGTTTTTACGGACCTGGCTAATGCCGGGATCGTAGTGTGTGATCCCCAGATTCTGACGTGGATTCCGAAGGATACAGTGTTCGATTTCGGCCGCGATCTTCTCCCCAAATTGATCCAAAGCGGGCATCCGGTATTCGGGCTGCCGATTGCCGGCGATGAATATGTCATCGATATCGGCACGCCAGCCGCGTTTCTGCGAGCCCAGGAACTGGCGACATCCCTTAACCCGGCTGTCAAGACCTGACCAATCACTCCAGCCCGCCGTCACCGTCCACGCTGTTCCAGACGCTGTGCATCTGTGCCAAGTACCACCGCGTTCTGGGCTGGATCGAGGTTTCACGCGCCGGGCCCAACATGACAGGTATGAAGGCTGAACCATGATCATATCGCAGACACCATTGCGGATTAGCTTTTTTGGTGGGGGCACCGACTTCAAAGAGTTCTATGATGTGGAACCTGGCTGTGTCATTAGCTCGGCTATTGACAAGTACATCTTTGTCACCATCAAGGAGCGCTTTGACGACAAGATTCGTGTCGGCTATACCCGCACCGAGCTAGTGGACAGCATCGATGAGGTCGAGCACGATCTCGTTCGTGAATGCCTGCGCCTGACCGGCATAACAAAGCGTGTGGAGATCAATACCATGGCCGATATCCCCTCACAGGGATCTGGCCTGGGCTCTTCCAGCAGCGTAACGGTCGGCTTGCTCCATGCCATGTACGCGTATTTGGGTACTCCCCAGGATCACGCCACGCTGGCGCGGCGGGCCTGCGAAATTGAGATCCACGCGCTCAAGAAGCCGATCGGACGCCAGGATCAATATATCGCAGCCTATGGGGGCCAGCGCTTCATTTCTTTCTGCAATGGCGACGATGTAAAGGTAGAGTCGGTCACCATTGACCCGCGCGTGGCCCGGCGGCTCAATCAGAATCTGATGCTCTTCTATACCAATGTCGCGCGCAAGGCTGAGAGCGTACTGGCTGAGCAACGCCAGAACATTGAGGCGCGGCGGGATATTCTCCGCGAGATGAAGCGCATGGCGATGGTGGCGCGCGGCTGTCTTGAGCAGGGCGAGCTTGACGAATTCGGCGCGCTCATGCATGACGCCTGGCTACTTAAGAAACAGCTGGCGAGCAAGATCAGCAACTCACAGATCGATGACCTGTACAACACGGCTCTCCGGGCGGGTGCGCTTGGGGGCAAGATCACCGGAGCAGGTGGAGGTGGTTTTCTGATGCTCTACTGCCCCCGGCACAAACAGGACGGGGTGCGGGATGCCCTGCATCACCTCTCCGAGTTGCCGTTTCACCTGGAGCGAGACGGTACCAAGGTGATCTTCAACTACCGTCGCTAGGCATGCCCCTATCTCTGTCCAGATTGTGTGGGGGAATGAACCGAAAAGGAGCACCGGATGCAATTTGCAGTGCAGTTCTACCGACAATATGCCGCTGAGTTGAAGGAGACGCTGGACCATATTCCGTGGCTGGCCGTCAATGAGGTGGTCGATCACGTCTTCACGGCGTGGGTGGAGCAACGCCAGGTCTTCATCATGGGCAATGGCGGTAGCGCCTCCACTGCGACGCACATGGCGTGCGACCTGAGCAAGAACACCGCGGTGCCCGGGCACCCACGTTTGCGCGCCCTTGCCCTGAACGACAACATGGCCCTCTTTTCTGCTTTGGCCAACGATTGTGGCTATGAGAACGTATTTCGTGACCAGCTGTTGACCTATTTGAACCCCAAAGATGTGGTCATCGGCATCTCTGCCAGCGGCAACTCACCGAACGTATTGAACGGGATGGTTGCGGCGCGCGAGCGTGGCGCCACGACCGTCGGGCTGAGCGGCTATCACGGCGGCAAGCTGGCGACCATGGTAGATGTTGCTGTGGTGGTGCCCAATCACTGCATTGAGCAGATCGAGGATCTGCATCTAATGCTTGAGCATATCATCACCTCGGCTGTTCGCCAGGCTATCCATCAGGCTGTTAAGAAGGCGGCCTGACCGCGCACTATGCAAATTGAAGCAGTATTCCTGGATCGCGACGGCACGCTCAACGTGGAGCGCGCTGATTACGTGAAATCTCACGCCGAGTTTGTCCTGTTGCCGGGCGCGCTGGCCGCGCTGAGGCAGCTCAGCCTGCTTGGCATACCCGTGATCGTCGTGACCAACCAGTCGGCAATTGGCCGCGGGTTGGTGGCGCGCGCCACCGTCGATGCCATCCACGCCTATTTGGCCGATCTCTGTCGCCACAGCGGCGGCCGCATTGACGCGTTCTATATCTGCCCACACCGGCCCGATGAGGCGTGTGGCTGTCGCAAGCCACGGCCGGGACTGTTCAATCAGGCGGCTGATGACTTTGGACTGGACCTGCGCCGTTGTGTGTTTGTGGGGGACAGCGTAAGCGACTGGCAGGCTGCGCAGGCGGCTTGTTGCCGCCCAATCCTCGTGCGCACAGGCCGGCAGGGCGCGCAGTTGGCGGACCTGTTGGCCCAGCATCAGGCTGACTTGCCCCTGGTTGACGATATAGGCGCTGCGGCAGCGTGTATCCAGCAGTACTATGTTGCCAATGAATTGGCTCTGGCGGACTGTGTTCCGGTATGAGGATTATCCTTCAGAGTTGGTGACAATTATCTGGAGGTTGGAGGCTTAATAGATGTGCGCCTGTCCCTATCTAGGGCTGAATGACGATGCAACGATTATGCTGAGCGAAGCAACGCCAGCTCATCGTTGCTACGCGATTCGCCCGCCTAGTTCCCCCGAGGAGGAGTATCAGGTCGCCTACTGCCTGTCCGAGGGGCACGTCCAATGCCAATACTTTGCGATCGCCGCGCCGCTCGGTGACCAGCGTGCGCCGGTCCAGGCAGTTGATGCACCGCCCAAGCCGCGGCGCAGCCGGCGTGGGGCGTTTCTCCTGGCCAGCGCGCTGACGATGGCCGCGCTTGTCACGGTCGCCGTTTTCGTGGCAAACGAGTCCTTTGGTGTTCTGCCGCGGCCAACGCCCACGCAGGCGCAGGTTGTCGTGTTACCTACGTCAACTGCGACGGTGACGCCAACCCCGACGGAAGTCGCAGCCGGCATTGCCACGCCTACCATGGCCCTGACCGAGCTGACGTTGCCGACACCTACGCCCGCCCCAGCCAAAACCGATACGGTCGTTTCTGCCGAGCGCCCGGCCGCGCTGCGCATCGCAGCGATCGCGACGCCGGCCGCTGTGGCTGAAGAGATCAACCTGACGCCGAAACTCGGCAATGTCGGCTGGTGGGACAGTTCGGCCACGATCCAGTTTGGCCTGAACGATTCGTATTTGTATGCCGGCGTGTATGGCGACCAGCGCTATATCAGCGCAGCCCGTTTTGATCTAACCAAGATTCCTCGCGGGGCGCCGATTATGGGCGCAGAGCTACGGCTAACCGGGCTGGTTGACTCTCGCTTGAACGCCGCTGCTGACGGCACCTGGCTGGTACAGCTCATCAGCGAAAAAGAGCTGAGCGACCTGGCAGGCGTGGATTTCCTGATGCTCTTCAGCGCGCCTTCCTCTATCACATTGCGCGGCCTGAGTACGGCCGATTTAGCGTACGGCACTGTCAACCGCTGGGAGCTAAACGCCGATGTGCGCAGCTGGCTTGAGCAACAGCTCATCGAGGGCGCCAAATCGATCATTGTGCGGATCACCGCGTCGACCAATGACGTGGGCGATACGCTCTTTGCCTGGGACAGCGGTGTCGGCCCCAAGACGGAGGGCAATCCACCCACACTTTCCCTCCAGCTGGGACCGCGACCGGCTACGCCCCCGCCCTTTCCCACCTTTGAATACCTGGTCGCCACCTTTACACCCGTACCAGAAAACGTCTTGACGGTGGTGGCCATGCAGAATACCGCGACGGCTGTTGCCGAAACGACGGGCACCTATACACCGGTGCCGCCCTTTATTACGCCAACACCGCAGGCCCAGAATCTTGCCACGGTGCAGGCGCGCGCCAACCTGTTGGGGCTGACGCCGGTCGTGCTGGAGACGCCCGTGCCACAGAACTCGGCTACAGCGACTGCCTATGCCGACTACGCGACGGCAGTGGCCGTGACCACGGGTACCTTCACGCCCGTGCCCACGAACTACGTGACCCCCTTTGTCGTGCCCCCGTCGCCGCCGCCTGGCAATACACTTACGGCTGTGGCCCGCCTGGCCGAAGCCACACAACAGGTAGTGAGCGGCGTCAACACGCCGACGCCGTTACCGTTCAATGCGGTGATCGGGGAATTCGTCGTTGCCACGGTAACGCCGGTGAACGTGGCGACAGCTGCGGCTATTTCGGCCGAGGCGACGGCCAATGCCAAGTTGTTTGGGCCGGCGACGCCGACGCCCTGGAACTGGCTGGTGATCACGCCGACGCCGTTGCCGCTACCCACGGCCACGGCGACGACGCCGGTGCTGATCCTGAGCTCACAGTTCACACCGACACCCATCCCGCCAGCCACGGAGGTGGTACCGGACTCGCTGCCACCTCAGTTCCGCAACGTCATCATCTTCAAGTCGACCCGAGGCGGACCCGAACGGACCTGGATCTACAATCCAGCGACCGGCGAAACGGGACTCATCACACGCGACTGGGTCTATCCCATGGCACGCGAGCAACTGACACGGTCGCCGGACGGCAAGCGTGAAGTCTTTGTCAAACGCGATTCGCAAGAGAGGGCGCAGCTGTTCATCCGCAACTATGAATATGGCACGGAAAAGCAGCTGACGACGTTTAGCAGTAGCAGCTACGATCCGGCTTGGTCACCGACAGGCGAGTGGATCGCGTTTGTGAGCACCAATACCGGTAACGACGAGATCTATCGCATCTCGCCCGACGGCAGCGTCGTAGAGCAACTGACCAAGAATCAATGGGAATGGGACAAGCATCCAACCTGGTCGCCCGATGGAGAGCAGATCGTCTTCTTCTCCAATCGTCAGGACGGCAAGCGGCTGCTCTGGATCATGAACAAAGATGGTTCGAATCAACGGCTATTGCTGCCGTCGGAAGCGGAAGATTTCTATCCCGTGTGGACTCGATAAGGAACGGCCGGCAGGTGGAAGCGGCCTATCAGTTCGACGCTGGTCAACACTAGAATTGGGGAGAAGCACCCGATGGCCACAAGTGAGTTTTGGAAATACCTGAGACCACTCAAGCGTTGGTGGTGGTTGATTGTGCTGGCGGGCATGGTCGCCGGCGTATCGAGTATGGCTTACGGTCTCTCGCGGCCGTTGCTTTATCGATCCACTGCCACGCTGATGATCGGCAGCGCAATCCAGGATCCGAACCCGGACAATACCCAGTTCTTCCTGGCGCAGGCACTGGCACGCACCTATGCCGATATCGCGCGGCGCGACTCGGTGCGCGGGGCGGTGATGCAGGCCCTGGAGATGGACTGGCTGCCGAGCTATTCGGTCACCGCGCGTACTGATTCCCAGTTGTTGGAGGTGGCGGTTGTGGACGTTGACCCCGACCGCGCGCAGGCGGTCGCGGCCGAGTTGGTCAATCAGCTCTTTCGCCTGAGCCCCGCGGGCCGTGAATCGAACCAGCGCGAGTTCTTTGTTCAGGAACAGCTGCAGAAGCTTGAGACGACCATTCTGGACACGGAAGAAGAGATTGTGCGCCGGGGTGAAGAACTGGCCCAGGCGTTGAGTGCGCGGGATATCCGTGACATCGAAGATGATATCCGGGCCCTGGAGAATAAGATTACCTCCCTACAGGCCAACTACGCGGCGCTGCTCAGCAACACGGGACGGGGCGCGATCAATACTGTCAACGTCATCGATCCGCCTGTGGTGCCAACGCAGCCAGTAAGCGGCGACCTCTGGGTGACGGCGGCCCTGGCTGCTCTCATCGGCGCGCTGCTCGGGACGGCCGCGGCTTACCTCTTGGAATTCATTGACGATCGCATCAAAACCGTTGAGAATGTTCATGACATGACCGACCTGCCCACCTTGGGCACGATCCCGGCTATTGCCAACGTAGCGGCCAAGCAGCGGGGCCTGGTCATGATCGCGGACCAACAGGATATATCGGCGGAAGCCTTCCGCGTGCTGCGCACGAATCTGCTCTTTGCGTCGGTCGATCACCCGCTGCATGTCTTGCAGATCGCCAGCCCGTCACCGAATGAGGGCAAATCGTTGGTTGCCAGCAACGTCGCTACAGCCTTTGCGCAGACGGGTAAGCGTGTTGTCCTGGTGGACGCGGATCTGCGCCGCCCGTCTGTGCACCGACTGTTTGGTCTTGTCAACAATGTCGGTGTGACCAGCGCCCTTGTCGGTGGACTGGAGACGGTCGAATCGACGCTGCAAAAGACGACAGTGCCCAACCTGCTGGTCATGACCTCCGGGCCGCTGCCGCCGAATCCGTCGGAGCTGCTCAGCTCGCAGCGTATGCAGGAGCTCCTGGCGCGTCTCAAGGGGCTCTGCGACCTGGTCGTCTTGGACAGCCCTCCCGTCACGCTGGTATCGGACACGGCGGTGCTGGCCGGTTCCGTGGATGGCGTCCTGCTCGTCTTCCGGGCAGTGGAGACACGTCGCGATGCCGCGCGCAACGCGGTCCGTGCGCTCCAGCAGGTCCATGCCCACCTGTTGGGTGTGGCCTTGAACTTTGTCAGCGGCGACAGCCATGGTTACTTCTATTCATACAATTCAGACTATGGCAATCGCTATTACCGGACTGCGTACATGCGTAACAAAGGCCAGCGGAGTGGAAATGAGGACGGAGTGAGCCGGCAACCCTCTGGCGCCGTTTCCGGCGAAGTCCAGGGCTAGCCAAGCTCGACTAGCCGTGGCGTGTGGCTCGCGGCGCGGCTTGCTGTAGTCGCTGAAGGGATTGTGGGCATTGAAAAACGTGTTGGTTGTCTGCACTGCCAACATCTGCCGTTCGCCCATGGCGGTAGGCTTCTTGCGGCGCCATTGGCAGCAGATGCACAACGGGTTGGCAATTGAGTTTCTTTCAACAGGCATCTATGCGGTGGAGGGCGAGCCGGCCCATCCGTTGGCGGTCTCCGTGCTGCACGAGGAATACGATATTGACATAAGTGATCACTTTTCCCGTGCTATGACCGACGGAATGTTGCACGCGGCCGATCTGATCCTGGCTATGGGCGAAGGGCACCGCCAGTCTGTCTTTTACCGGGCACCTTCTGCTCTGTCAAAGACCCTGTTGATCAGTGAATTGGCGAACGAGTACGAGGATATTGCCGATCCGTATGGTAGCGCGAGGGCTGTGTACGTTGCCACGGCAGAGAAGCTGCACAGGCTCATAGCGGCGGGTTGGCCAAAGCTGCTCGAGATACTTGGCCTCTCCGATGCGGGGACAGAATCCGATGCGGGGACAGAATCCGATACGGGGACAGAAGAAGCACGGCGCTGACGCCTGACGACGTTAGATGGGTTCCTCTTCCAATTCGGGTTCCATGGCCGTACGACCAGCCATAGCAACGGCAGCCAACACCGTTGCGGCGGATACGATTACGGATGCAGCCAGGAAGAGCAGGGCAACGGTCATCAACATGGTTCGTACTCCCACTATGCGCGGCACACTGTTATGCACGGCACACTGTTATGCACGGCACACTGTTATGCACGGCACACTGTGCAGCTAGTTCGGGTCAGTGCTACCAAAAGCTTGCGGCAAAACTGACGCCTTTGCCAGTGACAAATGTCTCAATCTCGCGAGTCAATCGTAAGGTGGCACAGCGATCAGGAGCGACGTGTTGGAGCATGTTGGCTGCGCGGCGTGTAACATGTGGCATGGTGCTGATAGCGCTAACCCTAACACGCCACATGCACAGTGTCCACTACTAGACCCCAACGGGTCGCTCCCATCTTGCGGCCGTCTTGCCCACGTAAGTCCTCCTGTGCCCGTACATATTACTACGAAGGGCGGCTGTTTGCCATACGCTTGTTTTGACGGCTGGGCCGGCCCGCCAGGGGTGCCTTGGACGGTACCCCGCAGTTGGCTGGTGGCAGACCACCGTCTGTTGCTCGTCATCTGGTTTGCTTCCTCTGAGCATTTCGGCGCCGCGCGGCAATGTGGCCGCCTTCAAGTTGTCAGCGAAGTGTAAGCAGAGAAGGCGAAGTTTGTTGTTAACATGATGCCGAGTCCACGCAGCGGCTCGGTCGCTCCCGAACGTCGCACACTGGATGGGAAGGTAGAGGTACAGATTGGCGCGGATGAACGTTCCTGGCAATCCCAACCAAGGGGTGGCCCTCTACATCAGCAGACAGGCAAGCTCATTGGGACGCTACGTATTGGAACAGCTCCTGTATTTGCTGGCCGGCTGGATTCCCACTGTCGTCGGGATTGGGTTGCGTGCACTGCTTTACCGGTTAATCATGCGAATGGATGGCGTTGCCGCCATTGAGAACGGCGTACGGATTTGCTTCGCTGACCAGATCCAGTTGGGCCGCAACGTCTATATCGACCACGGGGTCTATCTGCATGCATGTCCAGATGGTATCGCGATTGCAGACAACACCTTTGTGATGCATGGATCGATCCTACATGTCTACAATTTCCGTGACCTCCCCCACGCCTATATACGCATCGGGCGTAACAGCCTGATAGGGGAAATGAACGTCCTGCGCGGCCAAGGCGGTATCACCATAGGGGACCGCGTCTACACAGCTCCGCTGGTGCAGATGTTGGCGGTAAACCATGTATTCGATGACCCGACACGTCCAATGGCCGAACAGGGCATCACGGCCGAAGGCATTGTCGTCGAGGATGATGTCTGGATCGGCGCCGGCGCCATCATTACAGATGGCGTACGGATCGGCCGGGGCGCGGTGGTGGCCGCAGGCGCGGTTGTCACGCAGGATGTGCCACCGCATACGGTGGTTGGAGGCGTGCCGGCCCGGCAGTTACGCACGATCGAACAGAACGCGGCCCAGCCTGAACGATCTAGACAGGTGCATTTCTAGTACGAACCGTCGGAAGCGAGCGCTAAGGGGGCGACATGACGACATTATCAATCGTTATTCCTGCATATAACGAAGAAGATGGCATTCAGGAGATCATGGAGCGCGTGCTTGCTGTGCGCCCCACGCTTTCTGACGTCGATATCGATGATCTAGAACTCATTGTCGTGGACGATGGCTCCAGTGACCGGACGGCGGAGATCGTACGGCGACAGCCTGGCGTCACACTCGTCCGCCACGCGCAGAATGGCGGCTACGGCGCAGCCTTGAAGACTGGCTTTGCCGCGGCGCGTGGTGAGTGGATTGGATTTCTGGACGCCGACGGCACCTATCCACCTGAGCATTTTCCCGAGTTGATGAAGATGGCCATAGCCAATGACGCGGATCTGGTCATTGGTTCCCGCATGGCTGGGGCCGCCAGCCAGATGCCCATTACGCGACGCATTGGGAACCTGATCTTTGCCCGTCTTGTGAACATAATCAGTGCGTCCCAAATCACTGACTCTGCGAGCGGCATGCGCGTCTTTAAGAAAGCGATTCTGCCGCGACTCTATCCCCTGCCCGATGGGCTGAACCTGACTCCCGTCATGAGCACCCGGGCCCTGCACGAGCGCCTGAAGATGGTCGAAGTTCCGATCCCGTACAGCGAGCGCATTGGGCGCTCCAAGCTCAGTGTGGTGCGTGACGGGATGCGCTTTGGCCAGTCAATTGTGTGGACCGCATTGAACTACAATCCGGCACGGCCGTTTGGCCTGGTGGGCATGGCCCTGTTCGGTGTCGCGGCTGTGGTGGGCGCCCTACTGGTGTGGGCACGTC
>JACFMY010000223.1:9392-10400 GCA_019455155.1 Caldilineaceae bacterium | reverse complement strand
CGCGCCATTGTGCGCACGTTGCGTGAGCTTGGCCGGCGCGTCGTCTCTGTGCGCCACCCCATGCCCTATGGGAACCTGGCCACCCAGGCCGTCCAGCGTTTTGCCGCGCTCGATGATCTGGCGAAGCACCGCGTTACGATCGAGGAGCGCGAGGAATACGAGCCCCATATCATGGCGGGCGGCGTGATCTATGCGGGCGTGGACTACGAACGAATCCTGCGCCAGGCCGAAGCCGAGGCGGGTCTGATCATTTGGGACGGCGGCAACAACGACATGCCTTTCTACCGGCCCGATCTATGGGTTACGGTAATCGACCCGCACCGCGCGGACCACGGCCTGCGGTACTTCCCCAGCGAGGTCAACCTGCGTATGGCCCATGTTTTCGTTTTCAACAAGGTGGAGACCGCTTCATTTGAGCAGGTCGAGCGGGCACGGGAGCTAGCCCTGCGCGCCAACCCGGATGCAGTCTGCATCGATGCGGCGAGTCCCATCTTTGTGGACGACAGTGCCGCCATTCGTGGCCAGCGCGTGCTTGTCATCGAAGACGGCCCGACAGTAACCCACGGCGAGATGAAGTATGGCGCCGGCTGGGTAGCGGCCCGCCGCTTTGGCGCCACCGAGGTCGTCGACCCCCGCCCCTACGCCGTTGGTTCCATTGCCGAGACCTACGCCAAGTATCCGGAGACCGGCGCCATCTTGCCAGCCATGGGCTACAGCGACCAGCAGATCGCGGACCTGCAAGAGACCATCAACCGCACGCCGGCCGACCTGGTGCTCATTGCGACCCCCATCGACCTGCGCCGCCTGGTGGAAATCGACAAGCCCGCGCTGCGCGTCCGCTACGAGCTCCAGGAGATCGGCGAGCCGACCCTGCGCCAGGTGTTGGAGAGTTTCTTGAAGCAGCAGGGCACGGAGCCGGCGCAGGAGACGTTATCCGTGATCTAGAAATTGGGCTAGATTGGGCGTGAATGAGAGTTTTGGCGTGATGCGCGTCCGCGCCAGACGCGT
>JACFMY010000223.1:0-9382 GCA_019455155.1 Caldilineaceae bacterium | reverse complement strand
GCTCTCGTGCAAGCGCCAGGACAGCTCGCGCCGTCACATCATCTGTGGCCAGGACGGTGAGATAGCGACCGCGCAGCGCGCCGAGGATGGCGGGTACTTTCGCCAGGCCACGCGCAACGGCCACCACTTGGGGAATGCTGTGCAAATCCTCCAACTCGATCCCGATCACGCGGCGGTTAATCTCGATCCCGTCACAGCGGCCATGGGCGTCGAAGAAGCGGCCGACTGTTTCCCCGACCGCGCCCAGACTGCGTAGCCTGGCGAGATCGCTGCGGGTAAGCAGTCCCGCGCGCAAAAAACTCGATGCCTTTTCATCCACGCTGCCGACGCCCGTAATGGCAATCTGGACGCCCCGCGCCCGGCGAATGTCGTCACGCAAGGTGGGCTCGTTGAGAAAGATGTCCCGCACATCGGGTTGTTCGACCAGAACCGGCGCGTGGAGGTCATAGTGCCTGCCGCCTAGCTTGGCGGCTACCATGCGCGCCAGGTCGGGCCCGTCGACCACGAGTGCGCCGACGCCTCCCATCAACTGTACAACATCGATCTGGCGGCCCAGGTTGTCGGGCAGGGCACTGACCGTGGCGTGGACGCCGGTACCCCAGGCCACGCCAATGGAGGAACCGGACACGAGATGTGGAATGACACGCTGTAAGTAGATGGAGGCCAACTGGCCTGTTGCGGCCAACAGCGTACCTTCGTCGGCGTCGGGCTTGGTCTCCAACACGCAGGCATCGCGCAGGCCAAAGCGCTCAATCAGCTCCTGTTCCAGGCTAAAGTCTCTGGGCATGGGCGTCCGGATCTGCACCTCGATGACGCCGCGATCCCACGCTTCTTTCAACAGACGTGACACCTTAGAGGTGGACACGCCCAGCCGTTCAGCAATCTGAGCCTGGCTTTGGTGGATCTTGTAATAGAGGCTGGCGACCATGGCCAGCATATCTTCGTGCTCGCTCATAGGGACCTGCTTAATCGTGCGGGATACGCTGACCAGGGCCATCAACAGAAGACAATAATTGCAGATATTGCAAAAATTTGCTTAATCCTAACATGGTAGCCCGAGAGTGTCAAGAGATTCTTTCAAAGAAGCCCCTCTGTGTCTTTGTTGATTTACACGAGAGATAGAAGAGCGGAGAGGGGGCCGGCGGTTCCCATGCCGCGGTATTGACAAATTGCGTAAGCCATGCTACTATCTGCAAAGATATGCAGAGCGTGCATATCTTTGCTCCCACAATGTTCACCTCTTATGTTCATTCTATTTCTTTGCCTCGGTGGAAGGCAGGCACACGATGGCCTTACGCGTCGACGGTTTTGTCTTTGACCTTGATGGTACGGTCTATCTAGGTGAAGCCGCATTGCCTGGCAGCGTCGAAGGCATTTGTGCCCTTCGCGAGCGGGGCAAGAAGGTGTTGTTCGTCAGCAACAAACCGCTTGAGCAACGCCAGGTCTATGCGGCCAAGCTAACCAGATTGGGCATTCCCGCTACTGCTGACGATGTCATCACTTCCGCTTATGTGCTGGGCCACCATTTGGCGCGCACGCAGCCGCAGCTACGCTACTACGTGGTTGGCGAGGAGTCGTTGCGCCAGGAACTGCGCGAGCATGGCTTGACAGTCTTGGGAGAGCTCGACGGCCAGGATCCCATGGCTGTGCTGGACTCGGACGGCATCGACGCAGTGGTGGTGGCGTTTGACAGAACCCTCGATTATCGCAAGCTAAACACAGCTTACCAGGCGCTGAGATTGGGGGCTCGCTTCTATGCCACCAACGGCGACAAGACCTGCCCGATGCCCGGTGGCGCCATTCCTGACGCCGGGGCCACCATTGCGGCGCTGGAAACAATCACTGGCCGGCGCCTGGAGCTACTGGCTGGTAAGCCCTCTTCGTTGATTATGGAGGTTGCGCTACAGCGCCTGGGATTGCCCGCGGAACGCTGCATGATGGTCGGTGACCGGTTGGAGACGGATATCTTTATGGGCCAGCAGGCCGGCATGGTAACGGCCGTCGTGCTGACCGGCGTCTCCACTCGCCACGATGTTGACCAGATGCAGACTCCCCCTACTTATGTGGTTGAGAACATTGGGGAAATCCCTGCGCTTGTCGAATAACGACAGACTAAACCGTCGTCATTCGTGTCCGTAGATTCGTATTCGTAGGTTGGCGTCCAGCGGAAAGGAGGTGTTCTGGCTAAAGACATAACTGGTTCATGTCGCCCCAGTAGACTCGTTTCAGATTTCGTAAAAGGATTCAGAATTGTCCGCGTAGGAGGATGAATCGTATGGCACATACGAAAGTAGTGCGATTTGTTTCCGTGATGGTTGTCTTTGCCATGCTCCTCAGCGCCTGCGCTGGCGGTGCAGCGCCGGCAGCTCCCGCTGCCCAAGCGCCGGCCGAACAGGCCGCGGCACCTGCCGGTGAGTTCAGCTGGCGGGCCCATGAGGGTGAGAGCCTCAAGCTGCTGCTCAACCAACATCCCTACCAGCAGGCGCTGGTCGGAGAGTTGGATAAGTTTATGGAGCTGACCGGCATCGAGGTTACGTACGACGTATTTCCTGAGCAGAACTACTTTGACAAGGTCACGATTGACTTGCAGGCTGGCGATGCCGGCACCTACGATGTCTTCATGACCGGCGCCTACATGATCTGGCAATATGCCCCCGCAGGCTGGATGGAGCCGCTCGAGGGTTACATCAACGATCCCAGCAAGACCAATCCCGACTACGATTTCGAAGATATTCTGCCCGACCTGCGCAACTCGGAAATGTGGAATCTGCAGCCTGGCGCGGCAAACCTGGGCCAGGGCTCACAGTACGCGATTCCGTGGGGGTGGGAAGCCAATGCCTATATGTATCGCAAGGACCTGTTTGACAAGCATGGTCTAAGCGTGCCGACCACCCTGGATGAGCTGGTCAGCATCAGCAAGCAGCTCAAGGAGCTGGAACCCGGCATGGCCGGCATCGTGGTGCGTGGCAGCCTCAACTGGGCGACCATCCACCCCGGCTTCATGACCATGTATTCCAGCTACGGCTGCAAGGACTATGACGACAAGATGCATCCGCAGATGAACTCCGACTGCGCGTTGGATGTCACGGCCAAGTGGGTCGACATGGTCAAGAACGCTGGTCCCGAAGCCTGGACTACCTATACCTGGTATCAGGCCGGCTCGGACTTCGGCGCTGGCAAGGCCGCCACCCTCTTCGACGCCGACATTCTCGGCTACTTCCAGAACCAGCCTGGCACTGCGGCTGAAGAAGTGTTGGGCAATGTTGCCTGGGCGCCCGGCCCCTTGGGCCCGGACGGTGGGCTGCATACGAACATCTGGATCTGGTCGCTGGCCATGAATTCGGGATCCAAGAAGAAGGACGCGGCATGGCTCTTCCTGCAGTGGGCCACGGGCAAGGATTTCTTGACCACGGGCGCCACCCAATACAGCATGGTCAACCCAGTGCGCCAGTCCATCTGGGACAACACTGACTTCCAGGCGAAGATGGCCGAACAGACCGATTACCTGTCGACCTTCGAGACCATTGCCGCCAATGACATGAAGATTCAGTTCACACCCCAGCCGCTCTTCTTCGAGACGACAACGGAGTGGGCGCAGGCCCTGCAGGATATCTACGCCGGTGAGGATGCCAAGGCCCGCCTTGACAAGCTGGTGGACAGCCTTACCGAGCAGTTGCAGGATGCCGGGCTCTATCAGGAGTAGCGTGTGGACGGTCTCCCGCCCTCTTGGCCCGTCGTTCCATAGCATGTGAGGTTGCTGGAGACTGGTAGTTGCTTTTCGTCCGAGGTAGGGCAGACCAACGTTTGCCCTACCTCAACAACATTGTTTTTGTGGAAATGACCAACAATGATTGAAGAAAACCTTCGCCCTCCACTCTCGGTGCGTGTGCGTCCCTGGTTGATTGCGCTACCAGCGCTGTTGGTGCTCATTGGGATTCTCTATCCCTTCCTCACTGCGATCTACTACTCGTTGACTGCCTACACGCTGAACCGGCCGGGCAGCGTGGATGTGATGGTGGGCATGCGCAATTACTGGCGCATGATCACGGACGCGGACTTTTTCTACAGCACCTTCATCACCCTCGCCTACGCCGTCGTCTCTACCGGGATCGAGCTGACATTGGGCCTGATCGTTGCCATGCTGCTCAACCGTGAATCGCGGCTGGCAAAGATCTTTACGCCAACCCTGATTTTTCCCATGATGATTGCGCCCGTTATCGGCACGCTCATCTGGAAGATGATGATGCAGCCCAGCGTGGGGATTCTCAACCCCATCCTGAATGCGGTGGGACTGCCCTCGCTACAGTGGGCAGCCGTGCCTGAAACTGCGCTCTTTTCGGTTGTACTGGTAGACGT
Source organism: Caldilineaceae bacterium (assembly GCA_019455155.1). Lineage (GTDB taxonomy): Bacteria > Chloroflexota > Anaerolineae > Caldilineales > Caldilineaceae > JACFMY01. The sequence goes on along the minus strand of JACFMY010000223.1, from coordinate 5,026 downwards.
GTGGATGTTTACGCCGTTCGCGGCCCTGATTCTGGTGGCTGGGCTGCGCTCGTTCCCCAATGCCCCCTTTGAGGCTGCCCGCGTAGACGGCGCATCGTTCTGGTTCACCTTCCGCAACCTGACGCTGCCCATGCTGACCCCTTATCTCATCATCGTGCTGGTCTTCCGCCTGATGGACTCGCTCAAGATGTTCGATCTCATCTTCGCCATGACCGAAGGCGGTCCGGGCAACACGCTGATGACCTACCAGCTAACGGCCTATCGCACAAGTATCCAGTTTCAACGGCTGGCGCAGGGGCTGCCGTACGCGATTCTGCTGTACATCATTATCTACATCACGAGCATGTACTTGATCAGGGCTTGGGGGCGTGCCCAACGGCGCGCCGCTGGCTATTAGGATTGAGGCAGGTAGGCAAAGAACCATGGAATCCAAAACGTTGAATCAGCGGCTGGCTGGCATCATCTCTGAGGGGTTTCTGGGCCTCTATTTTATATTTGCCCTATTTCCCATTCTCTGGATGATCCTGGTCTCGCTGAAAAGTGGTACTGAGCTCTTCACCACCCAGTTCGTCTTTCAACCGACGCTCGAGAACTACCAGGCCATTCTATTTGGCGACCCCCGAGCGGCGGCCGGCGTCGTGGCCCGGCAGGAATTCCCACGCTTCTTTCTCAACAGCCTTATCTCCAGCTCGGGGGCCGTGATTGTGTCTCTGCTGGTGGGCGTGCCGGCCGCCTATGCGCTGGCGCGCTACAACTTCAAGGGCAAAGAGGATCTGGCGTTTACTTATCTTTCTTTCCGTTTTGCGCCGGAGCTGGTGATCATCATTCCGCTTTCGGTGCTCTACCGCCAGTTGGGCCTGTATGACACCTACTGGGGCATTGTCTGGGTCTACCAGTTGGTGACGCTGCCGCTGTTGATCTGGGTGCTGCGCAGTTACTTCGAGGATATTTCGCCTGACATCGAGCAGGCAGCCATGATCGACGGCTATCCCTGGTGGCGCATCTTTTGGATGATTTTGCTACCGCTGGTGAGACCGGGTCTGGCGGCCGCTGCGCTGTTGGCCTTTGTCTTTGCGTGGAACAACTTCATCTTTCCCCTGGTCTTGGGGGGATCCAACGTATCGACCGTCACCGTCTCCGCGCTAGGTTACATCTCGTCCGCGCAGGCCTTTTTCAACCGGATGGCGGCCGCCTCGGTGCTGGCCTCCATTCCTCAGATCGTTCTTGCCCTGAGCATTCAGCGCTATCTCATCCGCGGCCTGAGCTTCGGTGCAGTTAAAGGATAGTCTCCCAATGGCGACACTCACATTAAAGAATCTCACCAAGGATTTCGGCAAAGTTCGCGCCGTGAACAACATGTCGCTTGAGGTTGCCGACGGCGAGTTCATCGTCATGTTGGGACCGTCGGGCGCAGGCAAGACGACCACGCTCAAGTTGATCGCCGGCGTGGAAACACCGACTGATGGCCGGGTCTATATCGGCGACAAGCTTATGAATCCTGTGGAGCCACACCACCGCAACGTGGCCATGGCCTTTGAAAGCTACGCGCTCTATCCCCATCTGACGGTGAAGCAGAATCTCACCTTCCCGTTACGCGCTCCCGGCCGCAAGTTGCCGGAATCCGAGATCGAAGCGCGTGCCCTCGCGGTCGCCGAAACCCTGAACATTCACATGCTCATGGACCGCCTGCCCCAGCACCTGTCCAACGGCCAGAAACAACGCGTGGCCTTGGGCCGCGCGATGGTGCGCGAGCCGGAGGTCCTGTTGCTCGATGAGCCGATCTCACACCTGGATGCCAAGCTGCGCCACCGTATGCGCACCGAGTTCAAGGCGTTGGAAGCGGACATTCGCTATACCACCATCTATGTGACCCACGACTACCTGGAAGCGTTGTCCCTGGGTGACCGGCTGGTAGTCCTGAATCTGGGGGAGATCCAACAGATTGGCGCACCCCACCACGTATTCGACAACCCAGCCAACGTCTTTGTGGCCAAGATCCTTGGCCATCCCCAGATCAATCTGATCGACACGACCGTGCGGCGCAACGGCGACGCGTTGCAGCTCATCAGCACCGACGGCACCATCTGCGTCGATGTACCGGACCGGCTTCGTGGACCGCTCCAGCAGCAAAACGCTGAGCACTACATTCTGGGCATTCGCCCCCTGCATCTTGACGTACTCAATCACGACGCAGATTCCATCCATCCTGAGAATGCGTGCCGGGGCGTCGTCTACGTGTTCGAGCGCCTGGGCACCAAGGGTGTTTTGAGCGCAACAGTGGGGTCGCAGAAGCTCGACATCATTACATCGATCGAAATGGACTTCCAGATCGACGAAGCCATCCGCATCGGTATACAAGCTGATCACATTATGGTGTTCGACAGCAAGACCCAAAGGAACATTCTGTTTGTTGAATAGGGGTAGCGATTATGGCGGAACTGCGCCTGGAACATATTTACAAAACCTATAAAGGTAACGTCGAAGCAGTCAAGGACCTCAACCTGACCGTCCGGGACGGTGAGTTCCTAGCATTGTTGGGGCCCTCGGGGTGTGGGAAGACCTCTACCCTGCGCATGATCGTCGGCCTGGAGGAGATTACAGGCGGCGAGATGTATATTGGCAGCCGTCTGGTCAACAAGCTGGAGCCAAACCAGCGTAACGTTGCCCTGGCGTTCGAAACCTATGCACTCTATCCGCCGCTGAGTGTGTGGGACAACATCGCGTTCTGTCTGCGTGCCAGAAAGATGCCCAAGGCGGACATACAGCGGCGGGTCAACGAAGTTGCCAACATCCTGGATATTGGCGATATCCTGGGCCGCAAGCCCGCCGAGCTGGGTGGCGGCCAGAAACAACGTGTCTCCCTCGCGCGAGCGCTGGTGCGCGATCCCGATGTCTTTCTCATGGACGAGCCGCTCTCTCACCTTGACGCGGCGCAGCGCGCCCACATGCGGGTCGAGCTGAAGCGTCTGCACGCCCACACGGGCCGGACAACGATTCTCGTCACCCATGACCAGCTGGAGGCCGTGGCCATGGCCCAGCGCATTGCGGTCATGAACTTCGGCGTGCTGCAGCAGGTCGGTACATTTGAAGAGGTCTACAACCATCCGGCCAATGAGTTTGTTGCGGGCTTTATTGGCGAGCCACCCATGAATTTCCTGACTTGCCAGCCTGTATCGAAGAGCGACGAGCTGGAGCTGCACACGATGGACGGGGCGCTCAAACTGCGGCTGCCCGATGTCTTGCGCCAGAAGGTGCTGGCCAGCAACGCCAAGACCGTTGATCTGGGCATCCGGCCAGTCCATTTCGAAGTCGCGCCGTCCACCAACGGCAATGGGCTGACGCTTTCCGGCCGTGTGCACACCTTCGAGTCACTGGGCGAAGAAGGGCAGCTCTCGATTGAAGTGGGCAAGAATAATCTGCTCGTGGTCACGCCGCCCGACATGAGGCTGTCCCGCGGGGACATGGTTACACTGCGGCTGCGATCTGACCGCATTCATCTCTTCGACGGCACCACGCAGCGGGCCCTGTAGACGGGTGCTCACATGTGCGCCGCGTATCTGCTTGGCATCGATGCTGGCACCACTCTGCTGAAGTGCACGCTCTTTGATTTGGAGGGCAGGGAGATCGCGGGCGCCGCGCAGGATACTACGAATCTCTACCCGCGCTCAGGCTGGGCAGAAGCCGACATGGAGGGCGTCTGGCAGGCAGTCGTCGCGACCGTGCGCCAGACGCTGCAGCGTGCCGCCGTTGATCCTGCCAGCATTCGTGCCCTGGGCGTAACAGGCCAGGGCGATGGCACGTGGCTGGTCGACGCCGCCGGCCGGCCAGTCCGCCCCGCCATCCTGTGGTCAGACAACCGCACGGCCGATTTTGTGCGCGATTGTTACCGGACAGGACAGAGCGCCGAGTTGTTTCGTATTAGCGGCACCGCGCTCAATACCTGCAATCAGGCCGCCCACCTGCGCTGGCTCCAGATCCACGAGCCGGACACGGTGCGGCGCACGGCCGCGGTCCTGCGCGCCAAAGATTGGATCTTCCTGCAGTTGACCGGAGTCGTCAGCACTGACGAATCCGACGCCTCACACACCTACTTCTCCGTTCAGAGCCGGACCTACGATGAACGGATCTTTGAGCTCTTTGGCATCGAGGCCTGGCGCGGCGCCATTCCGAGCGCGCGGCCGGCTGTTGAGAATGTAGCGGAATTGAGACCCGCGCTTGCTACTGAGCTCGGTCTAAAGGCCAATACACTGGTGGCAAGCGGCCCCTTCGATGTGGTTGCGTCGGCCCTGGGTGTTGGCGCCATCAATCCAGGCGACGCCTGTACCGTGTTAGGAACGGCAGGCATCCACCTGATCGTAACCAGCGAGCCGGTAGTTGCTCCTGAGAATGTCGGCTACACCATCTGCCACGCTCCGCACGATCGCCTGCTCCGGCTTTTACCGACCATGAGTGGCGCCGGCAACCTTCAGTGGTTTGTGCGGGAGTTCTATAAAGACGAGCTGGCTGCCGCCGAGCGTGAAGGCGCCAACATCTGGGACCGCCTGGAGAAACTGGCGGGCCAGGCGCCCCTCGGTTCGAACGGCATCCTCTATCACCCATATATTGATCCGGCGGGCGAGCGCGCGCCTTTTGTCGCGCCCGATGCCCGTGCCCAATTCACTGGCCTCAGCATGCATCATCGACGTGAGGATATGCTGCGGGCAGTCTACGAAGGAGTGGTGCTTTCCGCGCTGGACTGCTACACCATGATGCCGCTTGAGGTGGCTGCGCTCAAGCTGGCGGGTGGCGGTGCACGCAGCCCGTTGTGGGCGCAGATGCTGGCTGACGCTCTCGGCAGCCCGGTGATCGTGGTGGAGGGCTCCGAGTTCGGCGCGCGCGGCGCGGTGATCAATGCCGGCGTGGCTGCTGGTCTCTATGGCTCATACGTTGAAGCGGTTGAACAGATGATCCAGCCGGCCCGCTGCTACGAGCCGGATCCTGCAAACAGGGCGGGCTATGCACGCTTGCTTGCCCTCTACCGTGCGAC
>JACFMY010000222.1:9153-10447 GCA_019455155.1 Caldilineaceae bacterium | reverse complement strand
GGCGAAGTAAGGCGTGACATAGACAGTCAGAAACAGGTAGAACAGGAACTGCATGGCCACCAGCCACACGATATTCACCGCGCTGACGGACCGCACGAGGGGCACAAACATGAGCGTGCAGAAGAGCGCCGCCGGCAGGGCGCCAGCGGCCAGGAAAGGGATACGCCGGCCTCGCGGATTTCGCGAGCGGTCGCTCAGGTTGGCGATGATGGGATCGGTGACAGCGTCAAATAGCCGGCCGGACGCGGCGATCAGCGTGATGGCGTTGAAGATACCCAAGAATGTGACTGTGGTGATGAGCGCCGGCAGAGCCGCAGTCTCGGGGGGGAGGTAGAAGTAGACCAGCTCAAGGCCGATGATGTTTACCAGTGTCGACCATCCAAGCTGGCCGATGGCGTACGCGGCCTGCTTGCGGGCAGGCAGAAACGGTTTGGTTGGCATTAGCTGAGTACCAGGCCCTATGTGGTGATCCGGCGCACATACCGCCCCGCTCCTGGCCGGCTCGTGTATTGTTCGTCCTGTACAATGACCATCCCGCGCAGGAGCACCGTGCGCGGCCAGCCTGTCACTTCCATGCCCTCATAAGGCGTCCAGCCGGCCGCCTCGTGGAGTGTATCGGGCGCGATGACCTTGACACGGCCGGGGTCGAAGATGACCACGTCCGCGTCACAGCCAGGCGCTAACCGTCCCTTACGTTCCAGGCCCATCCAGCGGGCAGCATTGGTGCTACAGACCTTGACCCACTGTTCGAGAGAAAGCAAGCTCTGGTTGACGCCAAAGTGATGGATCAGCGAGAGGCGCGCTTCGATGCCGGGCAGGCCGCCGGGAATACTCGTAAAATCGTCACGGCGCTTCTCCTCCACAGTCCATGGGCAATGGTCGGTGCTGACGACCTGCAGGTCATGTTGCGCCAGGGCTTGCCAGAGCATTTCCTGATCGTCCGGTGAGCGCAGGGGCGGCGCGCAGACATAGAGCTCACCGTTCAGCCCTCCCAGATGTTCTTCGGCGTTCAACAACAGGTACTGGGGACAGGTCTCGCCCCAAATGTCGATTCCTCTCTGCCGCGCGGCCGCGATCTCTGCCACGCTCTCCATACAACCTACGTGGAAGACATAGAGCGGGCAGCCGGCAATGTCGGCCAGCTCCGCCGCGCGGTGGATCGCCGAAGCCTCAAGCTGTGCGGGGCGCGTATAGGCGTGCCAGATGGGCTCGGTGTGGCCCGCTGCGCGGGCGCCCATGCGGAGCATGTCCAGGACGGGGCCGGTTTCGCTGTGCAAGACGGTGCGGCCGCCTG
>JACFMY010000222.1:8832-9143 GCA_019455155.1 Caldilineaceae bacterium | reverse complement strand
GCCCACCGAGGTCAGCGCACGCAGGAGCGCGACGTCGTCCAGCGCCATGTCCTGGTAGGCCTGATACATTTTGAAGGTGGAGCAGCCTGCCTCCACTGCCGCGGGGATCTCCTCCAGGCGATACATGTCTGCCGCGTGCCAGGCAGGCACGGTCATGTGTAGGCCGTAGTCGATGGCCACCTGGCCGTCTGCCTCGCCGCGACGCAGGGCCAAAGCCTCGAGCATGGATTGGCCGGGCGCGGGCGTGACAAAATCGATGACGGTGGTCGTCCCGCCGCAGGCCGCGGCGATGGTCCCGCTTGAAAAGGTGT
>JACFMY010000222.1:0-8779 GCA_019455155.1 Caldilineaceae bacterium | reverse complement strand
ATCACATAACAATCCGTGGCGTCGATGATCTCTGCGCCAGCGAGATCATGGCCGATGGCGGCGATACGCTCGCCATGGATGGCCAGATCGGCCTCGACCAGCCCGTCGCCCGTAACCAGTAGCCCGTTCTTTACGACCAAAGAATACATGGATGCCTCCAGCATGCAGGCTGGATCAGGGAACAAACACGCGTAGCAGGACGGTGTCGCTGCTTGCCTCGATCTGGAACTCGCCTAGCTCGGCTGGCAACAGGACCCATTGGACCGCGGTCAATGTAACTGGCTCGGCGTCAGAATGGACGACGATCTCACCGGCCAGCACGGCCCAGATCTCGAAGGTGTCGCCGTCGCAGAGGCCGAAGAACTCGTATCCGGCTGGCATGGTGACGCGCTCCGTCTCGAAGTAGGGGCAGGAGACGAGTTGCTCGACTTTGAAGCCATCGTCTTCCATCATGACGACGGGCCTGGTTGGCTCCGGCTCGATCAGGTCGAAGTTGAGCACAGCCAGCGCCTGCTGCAGGTGCAGCGGCCGCGGGCGCCCCCAATCGTAGATGCGATAGGTTGTATTGCTGTTCTGCTGGATCTCGGCGACGATGATGCCGGGTCCCAAGGCATGGATGCTGCCCGCAGGCACAAAGATAACATCGCCAGGTTTGACCGCTACGCGATGGAGCCCATCCGCGCTGCGCTCCGTCCCGATCTCTTGCGCATAGCGCTCCCGAGTCATACCAGCCTGGAAGCCGTAGATGAGCTCGGCGCCCGGTGCGGCGTGTAGCACGACCCACATCTCGGTCTTGCCAAACTCGCCCTCGTGCTCAAGGCCATAGGCATCATCTGGATGGACCTGGACAGAGAGCCAGCGATTGGCATCCAGGAGCTTGATCAGGAGCGGAAATCGGCCCAGTTCCAGTGCCTGTGCGCTGCGTTCGCCCACCAACGCCGGGCCAAGCAGCGCCTGTACTTCCGGCAGTGTCTTGCCCTTCAGCGGGCCGGTGTTGACAGCCGTGGAGCCATCCGGATGGGCGGCAATATCCCAGCTTTCGGCCACAATACCGTCTGGTATCTTGCGGCCCAGGACAGTCTGAAGATTACGGCCTCCCCACGGGTAATCTTTGAAGACTGGGTCAAAGGTGAGTGGGTAGAGAGGATGGTCCGTGGGTTCGCTGGCCGGTCGGTTAGATGGAAGGTTGCTTTTCATGAGCCTGGTGTGTAGTTGTGACAGCAATCGTCTGCCTGTGTGTATTCACGGTGTAAGCACGCGTCACCACCGTTGTGCGCCGCGCAGCGCGCCCGGTGAGGAGGGTGCATAATGGGTCAAGTCAATCGGAGTATTACGCCTGACGGTGAATATTATACGATGTCAGTACGTCTTCGCCCGAACGCGGATCAGGCCGCTCGATCTGGCCGGTCTCTCCCTTCGTTTGAGGTTTGGGGAGAGGTATCTCGTTGGCGATGATTTCTTCCGGCAGGGGCTCGAAGGGCGGCAGGTTGAGCATTTTGCGCCAGATGTAGCTGCCAAAGAGCTTGATGGTAGCCAGAACCGGCGCCGCGAGGACCGCGCCCAGCATGCCAAAGAGCGAGACACCCATCACGACGCCAACCAGAATCGCCGCGGGGTGGAGCGCCAGCTGGCTGCCGTGCACGCGGGGCAGGATAATATTGCCCTGAACCTGCTGGATCAGGAAGAGGATACTGGCCACCAGCAGGAGGTAGAGCCAGGGCGGAATACCCAGGAAATTCTCGGGCTGGAAGAGCACGACCAGGAGGGTAATGCTCATCATCACATACTGCCCAAGCAGCGGCACAAACTCAAGGAGCCCGGCTGTGATGCCCATGGCGAGCGGGTTGGGCACGCGCAGCAATGCAAAGGCGATACTGGCATTGACAGCCATGATGGTAGCGAGAATGATCTGCCCGCGCAGGTAGTGGTTCCAGATCTGCATGAACGCGTTCAGCAGATGGTGCGCGTCGTCGGCGTAACCGGGCTGTTCGGCCAGGGCGGTCAGTCCCCGGATAAACCGGGGGCCATCAATGGCCAGGTAGATGGATACGATGATGACAAGGATGGCCTGCGTTAGAAACGAGAAGGTGACCTGGGCGATGCCAGTGACCAGGATGCCGCTCTGGCCGAGCATATTACGTATCTGGCCCAATGCATCCTCACGCAGGCCATCGAGCATTTCCGTTACGCTCGCGGATGGCAGGTGAATGGTCAGGCGGCCAACGCGAAAGCCGCTGGTCGTCAGCACCTGGAGGTGTTCCTGTGTCACGCGCGCCAGTTGGTCCAACAGGTTCGGTATCTGCCCCACGAAGACGCGTGACTGTTCCAGCGCGATGAGGCCACCGATCGCCAGGATGGTGGCGATGAGGATTAGGGCGACTAGATAGACAATCAGCGCGGCCAGACCGCGCGCCATGTGAAGCCGCCGCTGAAAGAAGTCTATGGCCGGGTGCAGCAGATAGGCCAGGATAGTGGCCACCGCCAACGGCTGCAGGATATCGCTGAACCGCCACACGGCCAGGCCGATGAGAACCAGCATGACGGCTGCAATGAAATATTTCGTATTGCGGGTCCAGGGCGGAGAATAATGCATACGCGATCCGGTTGGTATCTCGTGGCCGGGTTACTGTCTGACAAGACCCGCCAGCGATACCAACAGCTTCTTGATACCGATGCCAGGAAACGCCACTGTTACCTGCTCGTCGCCATCGCGGGTCAACTCGCTTTCAATCACAGTACCAATTCCAAAAGTCGGATGCTTGACGCTGTCGCGGCGTTTAAACTGCGTGCTGCCGCCGCTTTGGCGAGTGGCTCGCTTTGGCCGCGCCTCACTGGCGCCGTCGCCGGGCGACCAGTAGCTGGCGCGGCTCGACGTGGAACGACGTTGCTGCTCGTCCGTGGCTGAGCCGCGACCGCGCGAGGCGCCCTCATTTGAGGATGACCAGTTGTAGCCGCTCGACTTGGACCTGCCGCTCCAGTAACCGCCAGTCTGGCTACGCTCCCGCTGCCCGCTGCCCTCGTTGTCCCAGGAGGTCATACGCTGATAGCTGGCTTCGCGACGGCTGGCTCTGTCCACCATGCCCGCAAGCAGATCCGCGGGAATCTCCGAAAGGAAGCGGCTGGGACTCTGGACTTCGCTGCCGCCCCAAAGGCTGCGCCGGAAACAATGGACCAGGTAGAGCCGCTTCTTTGCCCGTGTAATGCCCACGTAGGCCAGACGGCGCTCTTCATCCATGTCCTCTGGATCGCCGCTTTCCAGGCTACGGCTATGGGGCAGGATGCCTTCTTCCATGCCCACGACGAAGACAATGGGATATTCCAGTCCCTTGGCTGTATGGAGGGTGAGCAGAGTCACCGCGCCGGCTGAGTCGTCCAACTCGTCGCTGTCACTGACCAGGCTGACCTCTTCCAGGAAGAGGGATAGCGGGGTACGCCCTTCGTCGAGACCAGGCATGCCCTGGGTATATTGGGCCGCTACCGCCCGTAGCTCCTGTAGGTTAGCAAAGCGATCTTCGCCGTCATCGGTGCCGTCGCGCAGCGTATCGATGTACCCTGAACGTGCCATAACCTGATCCAGCAGATCGGCTACACTGTCATAGCCGCCGCGTTGCTCCGCGGCCACCCATTCCTCTAGCATCTCGGCAAAGTCTGCCAGCGCGTTTTGAGCACGGCTACCAAAGGGATGGCCCGCGACCGCGGCCTGCGGCAGTGGGCGTCCCAGGATGGCTGTCGCGCGCTGAACGCCGTGGTGGACGATCAAGAGGGCTACAAAGGCGTTTTCGCCCAGCTCGCCGGCCCAGGTGCGCAGCCCCTCTAGCGTTTTTGGGCCGATGCCACGCGAAGGTTCGTTGATGATACGTTCCAGCGCCACTGTGTCGTTGAGATTGTGGATGAGCCGCAGATACGCCAGGGCATCCTTGATTTCCTTGCGTTCATAGAAACGTGTGGCGCCCACCAATCTGTATTTGATGCCGCGCAAAACGAACGCCTCTTCCAGGGCGCGGCTCTGGGCATTGGTGCGGTACATGATGGCAAAGTCGCCGGGCTGGAACGCGCGGGTGGCAGTGAGTTTTTCGATCTCGTCAGCAACGTACGCGGCCTCTTCGACCTCGTTGTAGGCCTCGTAAACGGTGACGGGCACCCCGTGTCCATTGTCTGTGCGCAGACGTTTGGGCGTACGGTTGCGATTCTGGGAAATGAGGGCGTTGGCAACATCCAGAATGCTCTGGGTGCTGCGATAATTCTGCTCCAGCAGCACGACTTTGGCTTCCGGGTAATCGCGGCGGAAGAGCTGGACGTTGCGGTAATCTGCGCCCCGGAAACGATAGATAGATTGGTCTTCGTCACCTACGACGAGGATATTGCGGTTGTTCGTAGGCTCCGTGGCGAGCAGGCGGAGCATCTCATATTGTGCAGCGTTGGTATCCTGGAATTCATCGACCAGCAAATAGCGCCATTTCTCCTGGTATTTCACGCGCACGTCCAGGTTATCGCGCAAGAGCATGACCGTGCGCATAAGGAGATCATCGAAATCCATGGCGTTGTTGGCAAGCAGCGCCGCCTGATAGTGCACGTAGACCCGGCGCACGATCTCCTCGAAATAGGATGCGGTCTGAAAGTGCTCAGGTGTTACGAGCTCGTTCTTTTGTTTGCTGATGTTGGCCAGGACGCCTTTGGGTGGGTAGCGCTTCTCGTCCAGATTCTCTTCGCGCATGACCGCACGCACCAGTGACAATTGGTCGGCGCTGTCATAGATCACCCAGTTGCGCTGGTAGCCAGCAAGCGCAGTTTCGACGCGTAGGATGCGCGCGCAGATGCTGTGAAAGGTGCCAATGGTCAGACCAGCCAGGCGCTGGGGTTGGCCCGGGGGTGGCGGGCCAAACTTGGCCTCGAAAATGCGCTCGACCCGCTCACGCATTTCGCCGGCGGCTTTGTTGGTGAAGGTGACGGCCAGAATATTCCAGGGCGCTACCCCCGCCTCGTCAATCAGGTAGGCGATACGCCTGGTCAAGACGCGCGTCTTCCCCGAACCCGGACCGGCGAGCACGAGCACAGGTCCTTTGACTACTGCGACCGCGGTCTGTTGTTCTGGATTGAGCGCAGCGAGTATATCAGTCATGTCCATCCAGACTTGCAAATGAATCTAGTTCTAGAGTCTATTCTACTACCGATTACTGCCAGTCTTCTCCCTTTAGGAGACGCAAATAGCTTTCGTACCGCTCCCCTGCAATGTGGCCCGCTTCGACGGCGGCCCGCACCGCGCAGTCGGGTTCGTGGTCGTGGGTGCAGCCAGGATAGCGGCAGTCATGGAGATAGGGCAACATTTCGCGGAAATAGAACTGGAGATTCTCCGGCTCAATGTCGTAAAGCCCTAGCTCGCGAATGCCGGGCGTATCGGCTACATAGGACTCATGGCCGAAGGGCAAGGCGTAGAGCTGCGCGGCGCGCGTCGTATGGCGGCCCTTGTTGTGAAAATCGCGCAGATCGCCTGTGCGTAGCTTCAGCCCAGGGTGGACGGCGTTGATGAGGCTGCTCTTGCCCACGCCGCTAGGACCGGTTACGACGGTGATGCGGTCGGTGAGCAGGGCACGCAGCTCGTCGATGCCGCGCGGTTCATCTGCACTGGCGTAGATGACCTGATAACCGATCTGCGCATAGAGACCGAACGTGGCCTCGGCTTGCTCGAGGCCGGTCAGATCGATCTTGTTCACGCAAATTACCACAGGGAGCTCGTTGGCCTCAGCGATTACCAGGAAGCGATCCAACATGCGCAGGTGGGGCTCTGGATCTTTGACGGCGAAGACGACCAGCGCCTGGTCCGGATTCGCCAGGATCACGTCCTCAGCTGGCCGGCTTTCCCCTGGGTGCTGGCGGCTCAGCACACTGTGTCGAGCGTCCACGCGTTCAATAAGCCCTTTTCCCGTACTTTCTGGCCGTACCCACACGCGATCTCCGACGGCTACCAGGGTATCACGCACCTTCTCCTGCAGCAGCCGGCCGCGCACTTCGCACACGCGCAGCCGGGCGACGCCATCTTCTTCCGTCTCCGCGGCCGTCCTTACATCGTAGTGGTGGCCACGGGCACGAATGACAATGCCGTGCACGGCGGCCTCTGAAGCCTTCTTGGGTTTTGGCTTTCTGCTGCGTCGCTCGGGCTGGTCGAGCTCATGTTGGAGCTCGTAGTCGTCGTACTCGTACCGCGATTTGGGCGACAAAGGGTGCTCCTGCCAAGGGCAAAAACGGCTGTCCAACCTGAGCGAGTGTAACAGGGCGCATGATCTGTGTCAATTGCAACTCCTGCCGGCCTCTCGAGACAGGGGCACACCTTCTGAGATGGCTGCCCTGTCTACCGTGGTCCAAGCGAACAACAGCCGAAGGTCGAGTGGCGCAGGCAAACCTGATCTGCGGGCACTGCGGGGGTGACTCCTGCTGTCGCCAGCAGATCCACCAGATCCGCTAGTGGCAGCCCCATGACGCTGGCGTAGCACCCGTGCAGCGCCGCGACGGGAGCAAAGTCGCGTGCCTGGATACCGTACGCGCCGGCCTTATCCAAAGGATCGCCGGAGGCCACATAGGCGGCGATTTCGGCGTCGCTGTAGTCTCGCATCTGTACGGTGGTAATATTCGTCCGTGACCGCACCCGGCCGTCCGCGGTGCTAAAGACAGCCACTGCACTGACGACGATGTGGTCGCGGGCCCGGAGCTCCTGCAGCATACGCGTGGCATCGGCCTCATCTTCCGGCTTGCCCAGGATTCTCTGCTCTAGGGCTACGGTCGTATCTGATGCCACGATCACGTAATCGTGTTCATTGGCCGGCAGGCGTGCGGCTACGGCCCGCGCCTTGGCTTCTGCAAGCCGCACTGTCATCTCCAGCGGCGACTCGTTGAGCAGGGGAGTCTCATCGATATCTGCTACGACAACTGTGTATGCGAGCCCCAAGTCGCAGAAGAACTGTTGGCGTCGTTGGCTGGCCGAGGCAAGGATGAGAACAGGTTTGCTATGCATAGTCGAATAGTACGTTGTTTTGGCAGTCGGAACAAATCGCAGGGGTTCGAACGGAAGCAAGGATCACGTGTATTACGCGCGCTCCATGGCTGTGGATTATAACCCCATCCTGTGCATGCCACGATGGGCCGCGCTGCGAATTTCTTTGTCTCTTTGCTTTAGACAACGCGACGTGCTCTGTGGCAACATTGGCACATCTCTTATTGCTCAATTTGTTAAAGGGGGGGCGTATGCTGGATACATCGAATGGGTCTGCCGGTGGGCCGTTGCGTGTTGCCATTGTTGGCTGTGGTGGGATGGCGCGGCACCACGTCACCCAGATGCTGCGTCATCAGGACAGTGTGCAGGTCGTTGCAGTCTGTGAACCCTCACACGCTACGTACGATCGTTTTGGCGCTATCTTCAGCGATGTCGGGCTGAAAGCGCCGCCGAATGAGCCTGACCTGCAACAGCTGCTTACCCGGTATCGCGACGTCCTCGACGCAGCGTTTATTATCACGCCCCACGTCTTTCACCACGATCAGGCCGCGTCGTGCATGGAAGCCGGATTGGACGTGTTGCTGGAGAAGCCTATGGTGATGAATGCGCGCGAGGCGCGGAGCCTGATTCAGATCCGCGACCGTACGGGGCGGCTGCTCGTAGTGGCCTTCAACGGCAGCCTCTCGCCGCAGATTCGCAGGGCGCATGAGATTCTACACAACGGCGAGCTGGGCCTGATCCTCAACATCCACGGCGTGGTATGGCAAAGCTGGCGGACACACACGGTCAACACATGGCGCCAGCTGCCGGAAATCGCCGGCGGTGGATTCCTCTTTGACACTGGCGCGCATATGCTCAATACCATCGCCGACCTGGCTGGTGAGCCCTTTGTTGAGGTAGCTGCCTGGCTCGACAACCGGGGCGCGCCGGTGGATATTACCGGCACGATCATGGCGCGCCTGGCCTCGGGCGCATTTGTAACGCTCAGCGGCTGTGGTGACACGCTGGAATCGTGCGCTTCCGACGTACGTGTCTTCTGTACGCAAGGCATATTGCGCACCGGTGTTTGGGGCGAACGGCTGGAGGTTCAGCGCCAGGGTGAACGCGATCTGCAGCCAGTCGATTCGCTGCCTTCCAGCGGACCATGGGAGCAGTTCATACGGGTACGCAGCGGGCTGATGGCCAATCCTTGCCCTCCTGAAGTCGGGCTACGCATGGCACTCTTATGGGATATGGTTCAGGCGTCGGCTGCTTTAGGTGGGCGCCCCATCACCCAACGCGATGTCGAATCGATTTTCGAAAAAAGATAGATTGGAGCATACCAAAATGACTCAGAGTCTTCGGGTTACCGTCTGGAACGAGTACCGCCACGAAAAGACACATGCCGCAGTAGCCGAGGTATATCCCGCGGGAATCCATGAGGCCATCGCTGGCTATCTGCGCGAGCAGGGGCGGGTGGTGACGACGGCTACGCTAGACGAGCCGGAACATGGGCTGACCGATGCGGTGTTGGACAACACGGATGTGCTCATTTGGTGGGGGCACATGGCCCATGGTGAAGTCAGCGACGCAGTGGTGGACAAGGTCCAGGCACGTGTGCTCAACGGGATGGGCCTGATCGTGCTGCATTCTGGCCACTTCTCCAAGATCTTCAAGCGGCTCATGGGGACATCGTGCGACCTGAAGTGGCGGGAGGCCAACGAGCGAGAACGGCTGTGGGTCGTCTCACCTGGCCATCCCATCGTCGAAGGCATCGGCGAATATATCGAAATCCCGCGGGAAGAGATGTATGGC
>JACFMY010000221.1 GCA_019455155.1 Caldilineaceae bacterium | reverse complement strand
CCAGCATAATGACAACCAGCATAATGACAACCAGCATAATGACAACCAGCATAATGACAACCAGCATAATGACAACCAGCATAATGACAACCAGCATAATGACAACCAGCATAATGACAACCAGCATAATGACAACCAGCATAATGACAACCAGCATAATAAGGACCAGCATAATGAGGACCAGCATAAGGACTGCGGGCAAAATGATTTCGGGCAAAACAAGCCCCGAGTCTGTCATAAGACAGACAAAGAGGCGCTCTTTGCACAGATCGATTCGTGGATTTGGTCTGGGTAATGGAAATCAGTCATGCCTGGGGTCAAGACATCCAGCGCAAATCGATAACGAGCGCGCCCGATACACGAACCAGCCGAACCTCTGGCTCCTTTACCTGAGTTCCACTTGCCCGTTGGGATATGGGACAGATTGTAATGGCCTTTGGGGAACGGGACAATAACTAAAACAGTGTATTTTTAGGGACTTTACAAATGCTTTTGAAACGTGGCGCAGCGCGTGGCGCGGCTTGGTCGCGCGCCACCGATGATCCTGAAGGGGGCGTTAGTCGGACTGTTTGGGGAGAAACTCTGAGGGTTGGTCGAGAATGACCCAACCTTGTTGAACGGCCAGGCGTACCAGTTCCACCTGGTTGTGGACGTCCAGCTTTTTCATGATATTCGCCCGGTGCCGGCCTGCAGTGTGGACGCTGATGATCATGAAGCGAGCAATTTCGGCGGTTGTATAGCCTTCGGCGATCAGCTGTAGCATCTCTCGCTCGCGCGGTGTGAGCCGGGCAGCACTGCTTTCCGATGGGTTTTCCGGTAGGGCGCTCTGGATCGACTTGCTGATATAGATATCGCCATAGGTGATCGCGTTCAGCGCGGAAAAGAGCTCATCATCCATGGATTCCTTCAGCAGATAGCCGTGCGCGCCGTCCTGCAACGCCTGTGTCACAAACTCTGTGTCGTCGTACATGGAGAGTACCAAGATATGCAGGTCGGGATGTTGACTGGCAATGCGCCGGATGGTCTCAAGACCGTTGAGGCGAGGCATGGCCAGGTCTAGGATCATGATATCGGCCGCTGTTTCGTCCGCCACGCGCAGGGCCTCCTCGCCGTTGGCGGCTTCCGCCACGACCCGGTAGCGGCTGTCCAATTGCAGCAAGGCGGCCAGTCCACGCCGCACGATGTGATGATCGTCTACTAGGATGACGCGAACTTCATCTTTGGCCATCTCAATCCTTGTCCTCTCCTGCGCCAATCTGAGTCTTAATCCAATATGAGCGGTTCGCTCCCGCTCATCCGAGCTGGTCGTCTTGAATGGGGACAGTGAGCCGTACTGTGGTGCCTTTGCCGTGCGTTGATTCGATTTCCAGTTTCCCGCCCAACATAAGCGCCCGTTCATGCATGCCCAACAGGCCAAGCCCCCGCCGGCTTTCACGGTGCGTGTCGAACCCAATACCATCGTCTTGCACGATCAGCTCCAAATTGGGCGAGACGAGCTGCAAGTGAATCTCGACATGAGTGGCCTCGGCATGTTGCGCGATATTGGTCAGCGCTTCCTGGACGACTCGATAGCAGGCTGTCGCCAGTTCAGGAGGACGCACTGTGACCGCGGTGGTATGGATCGCCACTGGAATGCCTGTGCGCGCGCGAAAATCGTCGGCCAGTTGCTCGATTGCCACCTTGAGCCCGAGCTGGTCGAGAATGGGTGGCCGCAAGCGGCGAGCAATGTTCTTGAGCTGCATCGTAGAGTCATTGATTTCCTTGCGCATCTCGTTGGCCAGCTCGCGCAGGACCGGCAGGTTAGCGGGGATCTGGCGCGCCAGGAGCTGCAAACTGAGCTTGATCCCGATCAGTACCTGCCCTGCTTCGTCGTGAAGCTCCCGGGCAATGCGCCGCCGTTCATCCTCGGACAGGGTAACCTGACGGGCGGCCAGCGCGCGTAGCTGTGAACGCTGCGCGTCCAGATCCTTGAGCAAGCGTGCATTGCTGAGCGCGATGGCTGCCGTGTTCGCCATGGCGCCGACAAACTCAGCATCGGCCCAGGTGAAGTCGACCACCTTCAGACTCGCCTGGCCATCCTGGGTAAAGCGAGGCGTGCTGGAGGCAAAGCCAGGCGATATGAAGTCAGCCGAGAAGAAACGCGCGCCGTCCATATCGCCGTCGCGTTTGTTGTGGAGCTCGAAGAAGCCAATGACCTGTTTGGTGGCATCGATGATGGGCACGCACAACGCGTTTTGTACCCCAAACTCCTCGGCCAGGCGCCGGTCGGCGTTGCGATCGGTCCGGTACTGGTTGGTCAAATAGGGGCTTTCATTGCGCCAGACCTGACCAGGTATCCCGGCCCCGGCCTCCCATTCGGCGCGAAATGGAATTCTGTGCCCCTGGTGCCAGAGTGTATCGACCCAGGCGCGATTGCCGTCGACAAAGCCACCCATGCCCGATTCGGCATTGAGCAGTCTGGCCGCATGGGCTACCAGATCGTGCATCAGGGCCGGCGGGTCTAGCTGTCGATTGAGCGCGGCGTTGAACGAGATCAGACTCTCCAGAGACATGGCCCATTGATGCATTTTGCTGAAGAGCTGAGCGCGTTCCAATGCCGGCGCCACCTGCAACGCCATAAGCTGCGCCAGCCCCAGATCGATTTCATCGAACGGCCGGCCATCGCTTCGATTGTGGAATTGCAGAACGCCAAGCAAGTGTTGTTGGTGGTTGAGAATTGGCACCGCCAACAGCGTGCGAACGCCGAACTGCTCGACGAACTCGTCGTTCTGGTTGGGATCCAGCACCGCGTTGTCACAGAGATACGGTTGCCGGTTTGCCAATACCCAACCAGCTGATCCCTGGCGTGCATCGAAGCGGAGTCGGAAATGGCCGAGCTCGCCATGGCACACCACAGAACGTACCTCGACGGCGTTGGCAATGGCCAGACCCACGAATGCCTGTTCTGCAGCCAGGAATGCTGCTCCCTCGAGCGCCAGACGGGCGGCAAGGCGATGGGGGTCCAACTCCAATACCGCGGCCTTGGCAAGGGCCTGCACTGGCTGCAGCAAGCTCAGCCACTGCTCACGCTGTACACGGGTATCCCGATGCGTCGAGTCAGTCATAATGAAGTTTGAATAATCGGATAAGGCTATCTGCCGGCGGTTGCTGTCCGGCATTATAACACACGTGCGCGCCGGGATTTGTGCGATCTCCTGAGCCTCGTGCACGCGGCAGGTAACCTCTCCAGTGGTAGGCCTCCTCTGCGCTGTGCACGGATAGGGAGCTTGGCGCAGGGGCGAGTGACCGTTGACCGCAACGGTCACTCGCCACGTTGGCTACGCCTCAATTGAGGGTGTGCTCAGGCTTTCACGTTTTGCAGCGCCCGTTACGTGCAACTAGGCAGCACCGTCCAGAATGGTGTTGACTTCGGCGACCTCGGCCGCTGTCAACTGCCATTCGGCCCCGCGCGCATTACTCTGGACATGGGAGAGTTTGGTGGCGCCGGAAATCACTGAGCTGACCTGAGGCTGGCTCAGCAGCCAGGCATGGGCCAGCTCGGTTAAGCTGTGGTCGCGCGCGGCCGTCCACGCGCCCAAGGCCTCGACCTTGTCGTAATTGGCGCTCGTCATGTACCCCTGGACATACGGGCTCTGCTCACCCCGGGAGCCGGCCGGCGCAGGCTCGCCGCGCTTGTATTTGCCAGTAAGAAAACCGCCAGCCAGCGGGAAATAGGGCAGGATGCCCACATTGTGCGCGTTGCAATAGGGGATCATTTCACGCTCAAGATCGCGTGCGAGCAGATGGTAATGGTTCTGAATACTCACGAAAGGTGTCCAATTGCGCAGCTCAGCCACCGCGTTGGCATGGGCCAACTGCCAGGCCGCGTAATTAGAGGCGCCAATGTAGCGTACCTTGCCGCTGCGTACCAGGTCATCCAGCGCGCGGAGCGTCTCGTCAATGGGAGTCTCGTCATCCCAACGGTGCATCTGGTAGAGGTCAATGTGGTCACTCTGGAGGCGCCGCAGGCTGGCCTCTACGCCGTTGATGATGTGATATCGGGAGCCGCCCTTGTCATTTGGCCCGTCACCCATCGCGTGGTACACCTTGGTTGCCAATACGACCCGATCCCAACGCCCCTTCAGAGCAACGCCCAGAGTCTCTTCCGATCTGCCCTGTTGGTAGACATCGGCCGTATCGATGAAGTTGATACCCAGATCGAGCGCCGCGTCAATGATCTCGTTGACGCCAGCCTGGTCAACTTTGCCACCAAACTGGTTGGTGCCCAACCCAATTGCAGAAACTCGAAGACCTGATCTGCCAAGCAAACGATATTCCATTAGAAAATACCCCTATCTCTTCAACACTATCCCGGTTTGGCTCTGATGACGCGCGGACGGGGAGCTGCGCCCGCAAACTGTGGATGCCAAGAACTGCATAGTGGCCGCCTCTCTGGCCACCTAACCCATTATTTCTGCCGTTATCGCAGCTGTCAATGTGAGGTCGATCGAGCCTTGGAACCTGCCATACATTCATCTGCCTGGATCGGTATATTGTTGTGCGGGCAGGAAAAGGTATTATGATCAACGTATGGCTGGCCATTACCATCTGATTTCGTTGCCGGTCGTAGCCGGTTTACAATCCATCTCCAACGAAAACCACTGAGGAGAACGCTATATGCGCATTGCGCTCGGGGGTATCGCGATTGAGAGCTGCACTCTTTCGCCGCTGCCCAGTCGCCTGGCCGATTTCCACATCCGCCGTGGCGCGGATTTCCTCGACCGCTATCCCTTTCTTACCGATTACGCTGACCGGGCCCGCTTTGTCCCGCTGCTCTACGCCCGTGCGCTGCCGGGCGGCGCAGTGGAACCCGATGTCTATGCCCAGATCAAGGCGGAATATCTTGATCTGCTGCGCGCCGGCGGTCCGTGGGACGGCGTCTACATCGACTTCCACGGCGCCATGAATGTGCGCGGGATGGATGATGCCGAGGGCGACTGGGTAAGCGCCGTCCGTGCCGTGGTGGGACCCGACTGCCTTATCTCCGCCAGCTTTGACCTGCACGGCAATCTGTCCCAACGCGAGGTGGCGGCGCTGGACATGCTCACAGCCTATCGTACCGCGCCACACGTTGATGTGGTCGAGACACGGGAGAAGGCTGTGCAGATGCTGCTCCATTGCCTCGAGAACAATGTCCGCCCGGAGAGAGTCTGGATCCCCATCCCGGTTGTGCTGCCAGGCGAGAAGACGAGCACGGAATGGGCGCCAGGTGACCGCCTCTACGCTACGCTGGCCGCAAGCGACGCCGCGCCCGGTCTGCTCGATATCTCCCTTTTTGTTGGCTATGTGTGGGCTGACGAACCGCGTGCTCACGCTGCGGTAGTCGCTACCGGCACCGATCGCGCCGTGTTGGAGCAGGAGACGCGCCGGGTCGCCCAGCACTATTGGGATGCGCGCCACGAGTTTCAATTTGGCGTTCCAGCAGGCTCCATGGATGAGTGCATCGCATGGGCGTTGGCTGCGCCGGAACCTTGTGTTTTCATCAGCGATTCGGGCGACAACCCTACGGCTGGTGGCGCGGGGGATACGCCTGTGGCGCTGGCTGCGCTGCTTGATCACCAGGTTCCATCAGCGGTGGTGGCCAGTATCGCCGACCACGCCGCCGTTCAGACCATGTTGGCGGCTGGCGTCGGTGCTACCGTGACTGTCGAACTAGGGGGCAAGCTCGATCCCAATACCAGTAAGCCGCTGCCCGTGCGGGGCGTGGTGCGCCATCTCGCGCCCAGCGAGAATACAGAAGCCGTGTTGCAGATTAGGGGCGTTAAGGTGATCGTCACCGAACGCCGGCGCCCCTACCACTTCATAGCGGACATGCAAAAGCTAGGGCTGGAGCCGCTGCAACACAAGCTTGTCGTGGTCAAGATCGGCTACCTGGAACCCGACCTGAAACGCCACGCGCCGCGCGCATTCCTGGCGCTGACGCCGGGTGCAGTGGATCAGGCTATCGAGCGGCTGCCCTTCCAGCGCATCCAGCGGCCCATCTTCCCATTGGACAAAGCTATGACGTGGCAACCTGCAGCATTGTGATATTGTGATCAGGTGTCCAGAAGCGTCCCTTTCTCTCATTTTCCATTCAACGGCAGGTGGAGGCCATCCCACGCACCAATGACCGATCCAACGACGCATGGTCTAGCACACTCCATGTCTCCTGCCAGCACAGACTCGCCGGTGTCCGATCGCGCGGCCGTCCTTCTTGCCAAGCCCGAAATCATGAGCCCTGCCGGCTATTGGCCGCAGCTCCATGCGGCCATTGAAGCGGGTGCGGACGCGGTCTACTTCGGGCTAAAGCATTTCACGGCCCGGGCCAAAGTTGGCTTCTCATTGGCGGAGTTGCCGGACGTCATGCGCACGCTGCACCAGCGCGGGGTCAAAGGCTATGTCACCTTCAATACGCTCGTCTTCGACCGGGAACTGGCGGAAGCTGCCAAAGCGCTGGCCGCCATTGCCGAAACGGGCGCCGACGCCATCATAGTCCAGGATGTGGGTATTGCCAGGCTCGCCCGCCAGATCGCTCCCGATCTGGAGATTCATGGCAGCACGCAGATGAGCATTACCAGCGCCGAGGGTATCCATCTGGCCCAGCAGTATGGCGTCACCCGCGTGGTGCTGGCCCGGGAGCTCTCGCTGGAGGAGATCCGTGCCATCCGCAGCCAGACCACGTGTGAGCTGGAAGTTTTCGTCCATGGCGCCCTGTGCGTCTCCTACTCGGGCCAGTGTTTTTCTTCCGAAGCCTGGGGCGGGCGCAGCGCCAATCGCGGGCAGTGTGCGCAAGCCTGTCGCCTGCCCTATGAGATGCTGGTCGATGGCGCTGTAAAGCCGTTGGGCGATGCGCGCTATCTCCTGTCGCCGGGCGACCTCTATGCGCTGCGCCAGCTGCCGGAGATGTTACAGATCGGCATCTCCGCGCTCAAGATTGAGGGGCGCTACAAGGATGCCAGCTATGTGGCGCTGACCACCGCAGCCTATCGCCAGGCGGTAGATGAGGCCTGGC
Source organism: Caldilineaceae bacterium (assembly GCA_019455155.1). Classification (GTDB taxonomy): domain Bacteria; phylum Chloroflexota; class Anaerolineae; order Caldilineales; family Caldilineaceae; genus JACFMY01. Next base: position 3,464 of record JACFMY010000221.1, on the reverse strand, counting down.
ATGGCTTGCCTCTTTCCATTACCCGTTTGGATGAGCTTCAGCTTGCCCAGGTGTATTCGCGCGGATTTGGGCCCCATTTCATAACCGGCACCAACCATCAGGCTGTGGTGAAGGGGCGCTCCCCACGCCATCGAGGCGTGCTCATGGGACGTGTCCAGCAGGTGCTTGCCGAGGGGATCCTGTTGGCGCCTGAGCCCACCGCGGCAGAGGCCCCGCTAAAGCCTGGCGACGGCGTGGTATTCGACGCTGCGAGCTGGCGCAGCCCCGAAGAACCCGAGGAAGGCGGCCGCGTTTACCATGTCACACCCCAGCGCATCGGGCTGCTCAAAGTTGACTTCGGAAACGGCGCCATCGATTTTGGCCGCATCCGGCAAGGCGACCTGGTGTGGCGTACCCACGACCCGGATCTGGACAAGGTCGCCCGGCGCTACACGGAGGCGAGCGCTCCGCTGCGCAAACAGGGGGTGCGGGTGCACGTGACCGCCTATGCCGGCGCACCGCTCGTACTCGACTGGACGCTGGCAGATCAGCCAAGCATACAGGTGACGGTTATCAGCGACGATGTACTGGCTCAGGCTCAGCAACGTGCCATTACTCAGGAGTATATCCGCTCACATGTGGGGCGGTTGGGCAATACACCGTACGAGCTGATCGAGCTGGAGCTTGAGAGCGGTGGCGAGCCTTTTGTGCCGGCGTCGCTCCTAAACCAGCTACGCAGAGAGGCCGTTGAACAACTGCTTGCCCAGCAGAGCCGGCCGCAGCCAGTCACGCTGCACAATCCTTCGGCTGTGCTGGAAGAGATGCTGGCCCTAATCGGGACGCCGCACGCCGTAGAATCTGGCGTATGCTTCATCCACCTGCTTGTTCGGACTCCCGAACAGCTGGAAGCGGCGCTTGCGCTGCGGCCGGCGAGCATTACGCTCGACTACCTGGACCTCTATGGATTACGGCCGGCCGTCGAGCAAGTTCAGGCCGCAGGGATCACGGCGCGCGTTGCCAGTCCCCGAGTCTTGAAGCCCAACGAGCAGCGCATTGTGAGGTTTTTGCTGCGGCTCAACTGCCAGATACTTGTGCGTTCAACGGGGCTGCTCCAGGCATTGCAGGCAGAGGGGCACCCGTCACTTGTGGGAGATTTCAGTCTCAACGCGGCCAACGTGCTCACAGCGGACATCTTTCTGCACATGGGTCTGATGCGGCTGACGCCTACCCATGACCTCAACGCGCTGCAGGTGGCTGAGCTGGCGCGCGGGATCGGTCCAGAGGCCGTAGAAGTCGTGGCCTACCAGCATCTGCCAGTTTTCCACACCGAACATTGTGTCTTCTGCCGCTTCCTCTCCACAGGCACGAGCTATCTGGACTGCGGCCATCCTTGCGAGCGGCATAGGGTCGCTCTGCGCGACGTGAACGGCCGTGCCCATCCCGTCATGGCCGATGTAGGCTGTCGCAACACAGTCTTTGGCGCCGAAGCGCAGGAGGCTAGCACGCATCTGGCGAGGTGGCAAGAGGCGGGCATTCGTCACTACCGGCTCGAATTCGTCCACGAGACGGGTGAGCAGGTGACGAAAGTGACCCAGGCATTTGCGGCCAGCTTGGCCGGTGTCATGCCGTTGCCGGAACTGGCCGGCCAGCTGGCGCGCATCGCACCGCAGGGGACAACGGAAGGTAGTCTCTTCGTGGAGAGGTCGGACCTAGGCCAGACCTCTGAGCTGTTCCTGCACCTTTAGCTTAAAGCCTTTATGCCACAGTCGCAGGCAATCCCCGGGCGATGCGACGCTGGGGCGACTCCGGCGCTAGCTCCATCAGCTCGATGGCGTTGCCGTCAGGGTCGGTCACCCAAGCCTGCAGATTGTGATCCAATCCCATCTTGATCTCGCGGTCGATGGCGACGCCGGCTGCACGTAGCTGCTCGACCATGCCGTGGATGTCATCTGTAATCAGGCATAAGTGCATAAAGCTGCCCTTTCGCGCCGGATCCGGCGCGGGGCCGTTGGGAAAGATCTCGATGAAGCGGTCGCCGGCTACGTGGAGATAGACCAGCATCAGCGAGCCATCGGCATGGTGAAGGCGGAATGCTTCCTTGATACCCAACAACGCATAGAAATGCAGACTGCGCTCAAGGTCGTGGGCGGCAAAGGCAGCGTGACCCAAATCGGTGATCATAGTGAGTGCTCCTGTAAGTGAAGCCGAATGCTGGCAGCTGACCGGCTGTACCGGATGAACCATTGACGGCGCCTGCGCTGGTCGCATGCGTTACGCGTGCAAAGTCAGGCCAGGCTACGCTGTGAAGCAGGTTCGTGCCCCGGTCTCCCCATTGAGGCCGGGCTACCTCAGTGCTTTCCTATGGAACCAGGATTTTGTAATAGAAGACGGTAGCCTCGAACTCGCCCTCGGCGTTGCGTACGTACGCGGGAACAACGCCTGCTTTCACATAGCCGAGACTCGCATATAGCCGTTCCGATGGATCCCCAAGACGCGTGTCCAGAATCAGGGTTGTGCGGCCGGCAGCCAGGGCTTGGGCCTCAAGCGCATGCATCAGCGCACGCCCCACGCCATTGCGACGCAGCGTACTGTGCACAAGAAGCTTTGAGACTTCAGCCCTATGGTTACCGTTGGGCCGGCTCTCAAGCACGAGCTGAACGGTGCCGGCAAAGCGCCCGTCGTGTTCGGCGACCAGAAGAATGCGTGACCCATCGCGCACTCCGGCTAACACGGTTTCCCAGTAGCTCGCAGCCTCCGCGTCCGTCAAAGGCGGCAGATAGCCCACAGACGCGCCACTGTGGACGGCATCCTGTAGCAAGGCAACCAACGGTTGGTGGTAAGCAGGCATGTCAGAAACAGTCAGGCGGCGAACCCTTGTGCTTCCCATCGATGCGGTCTTCCATTCGTCTTTCGTGCGTAGTGTGCGCGTGCTTCAACGTTCCCAACTATATCGCACCAACAGGACAGCCGGCAATCCGGCGGGTGAGCCACGGCGGCTGGGAAGCGTCTCTCATCCGCACACGTATTGCCTGTGGGAAAAACGAGGCTGGAGAAGCCCGGCCGCTAATGGACGTCGAGCTTCTCCAGGCAGCGTACTACATGCCATGTGCATGCACTTCACACCGGCTGGGATCCGGGTCACACGGCACGTTGTTGTCGATGTGGACATGGTTCTTGCCGCCCTTACCCACGTGTTTGACACAGAGGTATAGGTCCCCGTTCTGGTCCGCGTCGTTGCCAATGTGATGGTGGTGGTGGCCGCCGTGCATCTCATGCATGTGGTGAAGCATGAAGCCGTCAGGGCAACCGCCCACGGGCTCCGTGCCATGTTCGGCGCTGGCTACGCCAGCACTTGCAAAGAGGAGCATGGACGCAATCGCCAGCACGACTAGTAGTTGGCGCATAGTTGGGCCTCCTGTAGGTTGGTTATACTTGGCTGAGGACGAGATGAGGGGTATTCACCAATCATGTGTGATACTGCCTTA
>JACFMY010000220.1:5624-10535 GCA_019455155.1 Caldilineaceae bacterium | reverse complement strand
ACCGTCGCGCATGACAGTGACACTGTCACAGAGCTCGAAGATCTCTTCAAGATAATGGGAGATATAGATAAAAGCCACCCCGCGCTCGCGCTGCCGCCGCACAAAGCTGAATAGCATCTGGACTTCGTTCTTGGGCAGCGGCGCGGTCGCCTCATCCAGCACGATCACCTGCGCATCGGCAAACAGCGCCTTGGCAATCTCAATAATCTGGCGTTCGGCGACGGAGAGACCCTCCACCTTGCGCCGTACATCGATCTGCAAACCAAGCTGGCGCAGGCGTTCATCTGACTCGCGAAAGACGCGGTTCCAGTCGACGAACCCGCTGCGCGATACCGGCAAGTGACCGCAGAAGATGTTTTCGGCGATGGTCAACGGCGGCACAAGCTGGACATGTTGGTGCACACACTGGATGCCGTGGCGGGACGCGGCCGTCGTGTCCCAGTGGATCACCGGCTGGCCGCGCACGCGCAGCGCGCCGCCGTCTGCTGCATAGACGCCCGTCAGCACATTGACCAGGGTCGACTTACCCGCGCCGTTCTTGCCGACAAGGCCGCGCAACTCGCCCGGCTGCAAATCAAAGTCCACGTGGTCAAGCGCGCGTACTCCAGGAAAATCCTTGACAATGCCCCGCATCTCGATGACGGGGCTGGCACTGTCTGATGAGATCGGCCCGTTTGCATTCATTGGGGATACAAACCTGCGGTTCTGCACAGTGATCGGATCAGTGACATTGGCCGGCGCCTGCAACCCTGACGGCGCCGTGGCTGGAGCCACAGCGCCGTCTCCAAGGAGAATGTGTATGGAAGTAATCAGGGTATGCGCGACCTGGCCCGAGCTCCGTTCATGGCACTGGGGTGGGCATGACGAAGTTCTTGTCCATGTTGGTCCAGATTACTGGGTTGTTGATGTTCTCTGCAGTCACCTTGGTCGTGGCAAGGAAGAGCTCCTTGGTGCCGTCGCCATTGGTCACGATCTTGGCCGGCGACCAGGTAGCGCCCTCCTGCACCACTTCGCCTTCCTCGATGGTTTCGCCGTTCAGCTCCTTCTCGATCCAGCTGACAACGATTCCGAAATCACTCACGGGTTGCGAGCCGGTGCCGTCGGCGATGCCGTTCAGGATCGCCTCCAGCATCCACGGGCCGCCGTCCACGCCGGTGATGACAATGTGGCCTTCTTCGCCGCGCGCAAAGTAGCGGCCGAGTTGGTCCATTGCCGCCTTGGTGCCAGGACCGTAGACGTTATCCGAGTGGATATAGATGCCGTCCAGGTCCGGGTTGGCAGTCAACACATCGATGGCAATCTGTTGGCCCTTGGCAGCGTCCCAATCGCCCACTTTCTGGATCACTTCGATGTTCGGATATTGATCGACGATGTCGTGGAAACCATCGCGGCGCAGCTGGCCAACGTTCTGGCTCAGGTTGCCGGTGATCTCCAACACCTTGCCCTTGGGTTCGCCATACCTCTTGGTCAGCTCGTCAACCATGACTTCGCCGGCCTGCTGTCCGGCCAGGCGGTTGTCGGAGAGTACCGTCATGTTGATACCGCAGCCCTGGGGCGAGCGGTCGATGGTATAGAACGGCACGCCGGCCGCTTTGGCCTTCTCGACAGCGGTACAAATACCGGCACTATCCTCCGGCACCGTCACAATTGCCTTGACGCCCAGCGCGATCAATGAGTCGATGTCGTTGTTTTGTTTCTGTGGGTCGGCATCGGCATTGGTCGTCACGACTTCCCAGTTCTTGACCGTGGCATTGTTTACCAGACTTTGCTGAATGAACTGCTGGCCACCATAAAGGGCCGGCGCCGCAAAGCCGATGGTGACGGCAGCCGCGCTAGCCTCCTGCGCTGCTGGCTCCGTGGCCCCGCCTTGTGGTGCAACGGTCGTGCAACTGGCGATCAGCACGGCGACAAGCAGCAAACACCCCATTACAGCCATACTTCGTTGAAGCATAAGCCTTACACTCCTTTCGCTGTTTGAAGCTCGAAACACGTATTCAGTTGTGCGTAAAGACGAAAATGTCGAGGCGAAGTATCAAATTGGTCATACCACCATATGGTATTATACGTATGTTAAGAGAGGATGTCAACTGGTTGACAAGTATTCATATACAGGCTGCCGTCGCCGAGCCGTGGGCGTCAAAACAGCTGGCCAATCGAAGGGTACCGCTTGGATTGAGCACTCGCTTATGGGCGCAGATTGGCCAAAGCTGGCGTCGCCGCAAGCCGGGGGATAGGGTACGTTGTGGAAGGCAGGACGGTGACAGAATCGTCGCCAGCTAAGTGTAGCCCGTTAGAGGTGACGGCCTGTCCAGGTGGTAGGTTTTACAACGCAGAGATTGAGCCGTGCAGCACGACGGCATCGTCGCCAACAATGGCCCAGGCGGCATACGGCAGTCATTGGCCGCTGGAGGGTTGTAGCATATGGTCAAGACTTGTCATCGATTGACGACTGTGCGCGTGCGTTCAGCGCGGCCGAGCGCAGCGTCACCTCGGCCTCGGCCATGTGCGCGGCCATGGCCGCGCGGGCTCCCTCGACTGAACGCTTACAGACCTGTTCAAAAATCAGTGTGTGGTGAGATAGGGCGCGGGCGGGTGTGCCGGGCACGGTGCTGCCGATTTCGCGCGTGCGGAGCAAGGAGTCCCGCAGCGTGTCGATCAGGATCACGAAGAGCTCATTGTGGGTGGCCGTAGCCAGGGCGCGATGGAACTCAACGTCCAACGCTGGAAACCGGTCCATATCGTCCAGAGACTGAGCTGCCTCCTCCAGCAGGCTGCGCATGAGCGCCACATCTGTCTCGTCATGGCGTAACGCAGCCAGGCCGGCAATCTCGATTTCCAACAGCCGGCGCACCTCCATGATCTTGGCGTACTCTGGTATTGGACTTCCCGCGCGCAGGAGGAGTGTCATGGATTGGCCGACGGATTCCGCGGACGGCGCGGTGATGTGCATGCCGGTCGGTCTTGCTTCGATCAAGTTACGCCCCATGAGCCGAGCCAGGGCCTCGCGAATCACCATGCGGCTGACACCGAACTGGCGCATCAACTCTCGTTCCGGCGGCAAAACATCGCCGGGGGCCAGCCCGCCGGCGTAGATCAGCTCCTCGATCTGTACGGTCACCAGATCGACCAGCGTTGCCTCGCGGCGAATCGGCTCAAAGATATCGATTACGTTACGTTCGGCCACAAGTGTTCCTCCGCCATGAGGGCAGCACAACAATCAGGGAGCGATGAGCGGTTGAACCGTACCCGACCCGCTGCCTCGTTTGAGGTAATCGTTCTGGAACGCGCGCGCATGATCGAGGTGCGTCTGCATGGCCGCGCGCGCCGCTGTTGGGTCGCGCTGCCGGATTGCGTCGACAATCTGGTTGTGGTCAACCAGCACCGTGTCAAAGACGCCTTCCTGGCGATTGATTTCCAGTCGGATATCTGCCATCAGGTCACGGAAGGAATCGAGAAGAACTGGCATTAAGGGATTGTGCACAGAGGATGCCAGGATCTGGTGAAAGCTTGCATCGCAGGCCGCGAATCGTACAGCATCGGCGCGGTATCCAGCCATCTCTTCGACATTCCGCGACAGATTGGCAATATCCTCGCTTGTGGCGCTGGTTGCGGCAAGGCCCGCGATCTCGACTTCAATGACCGAGCGCACCTGGTGGAGATGGTCAAACGTCGCACCGCGACTGCGCAGAAGCCAGCCCAATGGCTCCACAACCTGGTCACGCGTCACTTCGCGCACAATCGTACCGACGCCCTGCTGGCTGGATAGCAGCCCCTTCGCAACGAGAATGTGAACCGCCTCGCGTACAACAGTCCGGCTCACGCCCAGTGTCTCTGCCAGCTCGCGTTCGGGAGGTAGCATCATCCCCGGCTCGAGATGTCCTTTGATGATGAATTCTTGTATTTCGACAACCAGCCGGTCCACCAGGCGATCTTTCCTGCTAACCGGGCGAAACAGGTCGCCGTCGCCCATCAATGCCTCGTTCCTTTTATTAGGGAGTGTCTGACGATCTGCGCGTGATTGATTGAATATTAACATAGTCGAGTTATTCCACGAAGGGTGGCGTATTCAGGGTTTTCCGAATGTCATTGAGTTGAGCGCGTCGTCACAGAGCTAAACTTCTCGAATGCTCCATCAATTTCGTCGGAACGGCAGGACTTGGACGCGGTATCCAACTACCTACGAAACGGCACCGATCTGATCTGGAAGGCGGAACAGCTTGAATCCGTTGGTCGTGCCTCCTATTCATACTAACGAGAGGATGAATGACGTTTCGATAACCTATTGTCGGATAAATGTCGTCATGTTACGATCAGTCTGCCCGATGGCGCGTTGTCTAACCAGTAGAGCAGCCAGTAGAGCAGCCAGTAGAGCAGCCAGTAGAGGTCTCTGTATCCACCTGTTTGTCAGTAGATATGATTGTGCGTCCGAGGAAAGGATGAACTCAGCATGGCAGCCAGTCATTCTGATCGCACAAGCCAGGCCAGCGAACAACGCTACCGCCACCTGTTTGAGCACGTGCCCATCTGTATCTTCGTGGCGGACCTGACCGCGAACCCAGTGAACATCGTGGAGGTCAACCGGCGGATGGAGCTGGTCTACGGCTACCCGGCATCGGAGCTGGTTGGGATGGCGGCCACGCATCTGGTGCCCGCAGATGCCATGCCGGCCGCCTGGACCGTCGTGCAGCAGGTCCAGCGGGGCCAAACCGTGACGACCGAAACCATCCACCAGCGTCGGGACGGAACGCGCTTCCCCGTGCGCGTCATCGCCGCGCCCGATCCGGCTGATGCCAGCCGTATGATCGTCACCGTCGAAGACATCACCGCCGAAAAACAGCGCCGCAGCGAGACGGAAGCCATCGACGCCGAGCGTCGCCGCATCGCCCAAGAGATACACGACGGTGTGGCGCA
>JACFMY010000220.1:0-5614 GCA_019455155.1 Caldilineaceae bacterium | reverse complement strand
CGGGCTGCGCTTCAAGTCAGCGCTTTGGTCTCACCTGGCCGATGCGACCCCTCCCGCGATGCGTGCAGCGCTGGACGAGATGCAGGCCGTGCTCACTGCCGCCATCGTGGATATACGCCGCGCCATCTCCGCGCTGCGTCCGCTGAACCTGGACGTGCTGGGCTTCTTCCCGGCATTGGCGCAATTGGTGGGTGAGTTTGGCGACCAGAACCAGTTGGTGGCTCGGCTGGAACTGTCCGGACCACATGGCGCCCTGCCCGCAGTATACGAATTGCCCCTGTTCCGCATCATCCAGGAAGGGCTGAACAACATCGGCCAGCACGCCCATGCGAGTTCGGTGCTGGTGCGCCTGACGGTGGACGGGGCTAACGGCATCGCCGTCGTGGTGCGCGACGACGGCCAAGGCTTCGACCTGCGTCAGCTCGCCCCGGCCGATCATGCCGGCCATTTTGGCCTGCGCCAGATGCGCGAGCGCATCCTGGCTGTGGGGGGCACGCTGGACATCCGCAGTGTGCTCGGCAAGGGGACGGAGCTGTTCGTCACCTTGCCGCCGGCCGTCTATGAGGTCGACTATGCCGCCAATTAGGATGCTGATTGCCGATGACCATACCCTCGTGCGCCAGGGCTTGTGCCAGCTCTGCGAAGGACTGGGGGGCTTTTCCGTGGTGGCTGAGGCCGCGAATGGCGCCCAGGCCGTGGCATTGGCGTGCACTTCGCAGCCGGACGTGATCCTGATGGACATCGTGATGCCCGGCGTGGATGGTGTGGAGGCAATCCGGCAGATTATGGGTGAAACCCCCACTGCGCGCATTATCGCCTTGACCATGTATCGCCAGGAGCAGTACATGCTCGAAGCCATCCGGGCGGGCGCTCGCGGTTATCTGCTCAAGACCGTGGATGTCGGGGAGTTGATCGCGGCCATCGAGGCTGTGCACCGGGGTGACTACCTGATCGACCCCATCATCGCCGCCCGCGTGTTGAGCGAGTTCCACCTGGACGTACCCGAACAGCCGCGCATCGAGCCATTGACGGAGAGCGAGATGGCGGTTCTGCGCCTGGTAGCCCAGGGCGTGGATAACCAGGAGAGCGCGCAGGCACTGGGCTACTCTGTCTATACTGTGGCCAACCGGCTGCGCACCATCTATGAAAAGCTCCACGTGACCAACCGCACCCAGGCCGCGCTCTACGCCCTGCGCCAGGGTTGGGCCGTGCTGGACGAGCCGCCTGGATAAGTGCTAGCTGGCAGGCTCCCTCGGTCCTCACAGCACCGCTCGCCGCCGCCATTACAAATTATTGTAGGGAAATCACCCCAAAACCAGGCCAATTCTTGTCTATCGCCGCGCGGTGGATAGAAGTATGCTAAGGTCCTGAGCTTGTTACATCGCAGAGCCGCCCGGCTTAGTGGACGCACACCGGTGAACCCACTCTACCCAAGCGGCTCCAGCTAGCGAAGGCGAGCTCGTTTAGCGGTAACGCGCATAGTCACCACGCGTATTCTACGCGTTCATATAAGGCTACCAAGTGACCCACGTCTCCAGCCACATCACGATCCAAGCGCCGCTTTACGCCATCTGGCAAATGATCAGTGACTTCGGCGCCGCCGGCGAGTACCTCGTCGGGGTCGTTAGCTGTACGGTCGAGGGCGAAGGGGTCGGTGCGTTGCGCACGCTAACCTACGCAGACGACAGCACGATCCTCGAGCGCTTGGCAACGCTGGACGAAGCGGCGCACCAGCTAAGCTACGCCTTGCTGACCGAAACGCCCTTCGGCGACTGCCTGACGACCATGACGGTGCATGAGTTGGGTTCGTACCAGGGCAAACTGGTGTGGTCGGCGACCTTCGAGCCGATTGGCATCCCCGCGAATGAAGCCATGTCGCTGCTGGAAGGAACATTGGCAGTCAACTGCCTTGCGCTGAAGCAGCTGCTCGAGCGCTGAGTGGCCAACCGTACCCGTTTCCCCCTATGCCCCGCGCCAGGGATGGGTTGCGCACTTGGCTCGCGCGCTCTGATCATTTGCCGCACCAAATTACAAATTATTGTAGTGAAACGACCCTAAAAGAAGATTAATTCTTGTCTATTGCCGCGCGGGGAATTGGCATATGGTGAAAGCATCCCATCGGCTCAATGTGTGATCCGCTCTGCCGCGAAATGCGTCCCCATTCTATAAGGAGAAAGCGAATGAAACCAGGAAATGTCCTCCGTGGGCTGCTCATGGCAGTGCTATTCCTGGTGGCATGCGAACCTCTGACGGCCGATTCCGCCGGCGCAGCGACTACGATACCACGCCTCGACCCTGGCGACACCAACCCTATTGTGGAGTTCGACGCGGGTGATCTTGCATTGCAGGATGGTGACGTAGTCTCGGCTTGGGGTGGACAATCCGCCGTCGGGCATCCCACCTATTTGACCGTTCAAACACCCAATGGAAGGCCGGCGGTAGCATTCAACGGGGCCGGTGATCGTATGGGAGACAATATCCCCCTCTCTGCCTCTCCGGCTGGGGACTGGGTGCTCGTCGCGGTCATAAAACCTAAGAATACCGGCGTCTATCACAATTTGGTCGACGACGATGCGCAAAACAGGCCAATGCTCTGGATCGATCCCGGGTTCAACTATGAACTTAATTATGCTGGAGGGAGTGGGGCCAAGGGTGCTGGCTCGGGACCTGGCGGATGGGATATCGTGATCGCAGACTCACGACTTAATCAGCTGTACATCAATAGTCCGGTCCCCAATGCGACCGGTGGAGACTCGATCCCCTTGAGTGCCCCCGAGTCATTTGACTTCTTTCATCGGGACGGCAACCAAACCTATACGGGCTTAGTTGCCGAATTGCGCATCTACAACGATCGCGCAGATTTTGGTGGTGACTTTGCGGCTCTCTACAATGAAATGACGGCTAAATGGTTCTTAACGAATTTCCACGCCGATCCGCTCGGTTCGTTGAGGAATCAGACGTTTGATCTCACCGGGGCCAATTTCAACGGCGCTACACTGAGCGGGGCGGACTTCACAAACACTATTTTGAATGGCACCTCCTTCGTCAGCGCTACGTTGGACGCCGTGGACTTCTCCTATGCGATCATCATATGCGCTGATTTCTCGTATACAAAGCTGCTGACTACTCGTTTTGGACCCTACCAAGAGATAACACCCGGCGATGACTGTCATACTAAGTTCGCTCACTCTGCCATTGATATCAATGCCATCGACACTGAACACTGGGGTAATGCCGACTTCAGTTACACCAGATTCCAGAATGTCTCACCCAGCACCTTTTCATTGCAGGGCAAGACTATCAGCGGCGCGATCTTAGCAGGGGTGAATCTCAGCAGCATTGACATGAGCGGAGCAGACTTGACCGGAGTCGACTTTTCCAACGCGACGTTGAACAATGTCAACCTGGACAATGCAGCGCTCAATGGCGCCACGCTTACTCTGGCCAAACTCAGTTATGCTTCTGCGAGATGTGCGCGGTTCCACGGTAGCAATGCAGACAACCCCAATAATCCCAATAGCGTTGCCTGCCCCAATACAAGGACGTCAGACGACCCGAATCTGAACGCAGACCTGACCCAGGCTACGCTTATTCAAACTGATCTGACGAATGCTACGCTGGACAATGCTATCCTCACCGGCGCAAACCTCTCAGGCGCAACGCTGCGCAACGCGAGTTTTGTCAACGCCAACCTGGAGCCCAGCGGCACGTTGCCCGCGGCATCGGTCTTGGGTGCAGATTTGAGCGGCGCCATCTTTTCCATGGCCCACGTTAACAATGTGCAGTTCAACGAGGTATTGCTGACAGGGGCCATCTTTGATCGCTCCACGCTGCAGGGCACAAACTTTACCGACTCGGTCATGCCCAACGCAAGTTTCGAGCAGGCGACGTTGGAAGCTGTCAATTTCCACAATGCGATCTTGCAGCATGCCAATTTCGCCGCTGCTACCATGAAGACAACCCCTGGGGGCGGCGGTTCGGGAGTGGACTTCACCTGTGCGCAGTTGGGCGGCGCGAACTTCGCGGACGCCACGGTCACTGCCGCCACATTTCAGTCAGCTGTGATGCCGCCTGCCAGTGACTGCTGCAGGCCAGCTGCCGGCGATCCGTGGTGTGGTTATATCAATGCGACGCAGCAGCCCTATGGCCCGGTCACGTATCCGGTGCTCAATGCCAATGTTACATGCCCCAACGGTGAGATCGCCCCATGCAGTGGCGACCAATGGAAGATTCCAAGCTGGCGCACCAACCTATGCAGCCCAGACCGTGCGATGCCCCGCCCGCCGATGTTGTGGTCTTTGAGGAGAATAGCAAGCTCAAGCCGTGCATTCTGGCCGCGTTGCCTGGCCAACCAAGCGAAATCTCCAATGCCACCGCTGCCGAAATCAGGGAGGTGAATTGCCCGGGACTTGGCATCGAAGATGAAGATATACGTGTACTGGAGAAATTCACGAATCTGGTGACACTGGACCTCACCGCCAACCAGCTCACACAGTTCAGCTTTGATCTACCAAAGCTTCAAAAGCTAGTCATCGCCGACAACCAGCTCACGGTGCTTGATGTGGGAGGCCTACCGAGCCTTACATGGGTGGAGGCTTCGAACAATCAGCTTGGCTCAATCAGCGGCCTCGCCGAATTCCAGCCCAACGTGCTTGATCTATCGCACAACCAGTTCACTGAGTTCGACCTTGCCATCTTGCAGGATCTGGAGTTTGTTGATCTTTCGCACAACAAGCTGACGGCCATCTGGGACGATCAAAACCCCAGCTTGAGTTCACTGGAGGCGCTTCAGTCACTGGATCTCTCTAATAACTCGCTGACGACTATCGGCTCCCTGGAGGACATCGCCTACACCTACACTGGCAACGGCGATGCCGCACAAACAGAACAGGGTTCACTTTTCTCACTGTTTCTCGCCTGTAATCCAACATTCCAATGTTCAACGCTGGGACTAGACGAGGATAATCACGCGTTACAGACGAGCTCGTGCGCGGAGCAAAGTGCAGGAGAAAAGTGGGTAATGAGGGAATATCCCAGTTGTCTACCTTGATGGATTGTCTATTCGCTCTCTTCCTCTACCGGCGGCATGTCAGACTCGCCGAACCCCATCTCCCCGTACACAGGAGACTTTCAAGGCAGCGCAATCAAGCAGGCCAACGATGTTAACGCAGTTTCATGTCGATCTTTCAGATGGACATCCCGGTGAGGAGTATCACCTGGTTGCAGGTGGGAAACGTTACCCACTGGTTGAGCATTCGGACGAAACGCGCGCAAAAGTACGCGGCCAGGCGCCCCACTTGATGGCTGTGCCCGATCACAAACTGACACATTTCACCGGCGACCCTGTGACCATACCCAGCGACGCCGTGACCCGTGTACATTTGAAACATACATTGAACACCTTCCCAGATGCCTCGCCGCAACATGGCGTTGGTCACGTTGCCATTCATGTGCCGCCACATCCAGAACACCTTGCCAGGCTGGTTGCGGCTGGAGATGTACATCATCACCACGTTGACTATGTGAGCACAGCCAAGGCCCTCATTTTTCACCACCCAGATCGCATCAACAACGACCCTGACGTGACGCGCATCTTCTACGATTACAGGGACAA
>JACFMY010000219.1:245-10561 GCA_019455155.1 Caldilineaceae bacterium | reverse complement strand
CGTCTCTTTGAAGGTGTCCATGCAGGCCCAGAAGCCAGGGTTGCGGTAGGCGACCAGTTGCTGCGCCTCGATCAGACGTTGGAAAGGCTCAAGCACCAGCTCGTCCCCAGGCTCCATATAGTCGAATAGTTCCTGGCGCAGGATGAAGAAACCGCCGTTGATCCACAGGTCAGCGGTCTGCGCCGGATCGACTGAATTGACCAATCCATCCTGGCCCAGGCGGACAACATGAAAGGTCTGTGAGGGCTGGACACATAGGAAGCTCGCGATCTTATTTTGCCGCTCGAAGAAGTCCAGATAGTCGGGCAGATAGAGGTCCGTCAAGCCGTCTGCATAGTTGGCCATAAAGACGGGATCATCGCCCAGGAAAGGTCGCACAGCCATGAGACGCTGCCCTATGTTCGCACTGAGGCCCGTATCGACGAAGGTGATCGTCCAATCGGAGATGTCTGTATTGAGCAGGTGAATCTTCTGGCCGCCCTCCGAAAGCACAAAATCGTTGGACAGACACTCGCTGTAGTGCAGGAAGTAGTTCTTGATCACGTCACCACGATAGCCCAGACAGAGGATGAACTCGGTGTGGCCAAAATGGGCGTAATATTTCATGAGATGCCACAGGATCGGCCGGTAGCCAATATCAACCATGGGTTTGGGAATTGTCTCCGAATACTCCTTCAGGCGCGTACCCAACCCGCCACAGAACAGCACAACTTTCATCTCAACCTCCGTGGATTCCAGACCTCATGCGAATGATCAAACAATGTACGCTAGACGTAACTGCTGGCCAGCACACCACTACCGAACGGCCAAGCCGCATCAGTCGGCCTAGGCTATCTTGCGCGCCTTGACGATGTATCCCGTGCACAGCTTGCGCAACGACGTTTGTGAGAACGGCTCCAGCAGGTGCCAGAGCTGCCGGATATAAGCCGGCAGCTTGGCCTCCAATGGCGGCACCAACAGATTCCAGTCAAAATAGACACTCTCCACCGGTGCGAGCCGGCTCCTCACCAGGTGTTGTGCCAGACGAGATTCGCTAACCATGTAGAGCGGCGGCTCATATACCACCGGAATGTCGAACGCCTTCTTGATGCGATTCGCCACGGCGCTGCGATAGACGCGGTGGCGCACGATCCGGTACGGGCTGTACGGGTTCAGCATGGAAAGAATCATGGTCCCGCCCGGACGCAACACTCGGGCAAACTCAGCAATTGCCCGTTCCGGCGTCTGTAGATATTCCAGGGCGCCCAGACAGAGCACGACATCAAAGGATGCCGCGCGGTACGGAAGCTGCTGCATACGCCCGGCCGAGACGCTGACGTAGCCCAGCGCGCCAAAGCGACGCCAGCATTCAGTGACCATGGCCAGGGAGCGATCCACGGCGACATAATGGCAGCCACGCCTCTGCAATATGGCTGCCACCATGCCGGGGCCGCTACCGGCGTCCAGAATGCGCATGCCCCTGCAGTCACCAAGCAGGCGGTCGACATGGCGCAACCTGGTCCGGAAGAAGAACGACAAGGGACCGTCAATTTCATACAACGAAGCATAGGACGCAGCATTGCGAAAGTGGGTCTCAATGATGGAATCCGGAGTGTTCATCGACATCGTAGGCCGGGACTTGCGCACTGGCCTCAGAACGTACCCGCTACGTGTCGGGGGCTTCCGCAGCACCTATAGCAAAACGATTGGCATCCAGAATCGTCTGACGCCGGTTCCTTCCTTGTCGATGAGGTAGCCCGCTGAAACCACATCGCTGGGCTCATAGCCATCCTTATAGGCCCGGGCCTTGAGCAAAGTGCTCGACGCGATCTCAATCGGCCCCGTATAGAGCGTCGAGCTCTGGGTCGGTTCGCTGTCATCCAGTGTGTAGCGGATCGCCGCGCCGGCCGTGGTGGTCGTGAGCACGATCTCCAACACCTCCGAATAGACGCCGCCGGGCGGTGAGGCCTTGGGCGTCGCCACAGTTGGCTTTGGCGCAGGCTGAATCACATACTGTGCCGACCGCACCCCGCTTGGGTTATATCCATCCAGAAAGCCACGCGCCTTGACCGTCAGGCTCTTGCCAACCGTAATGGGCTGCGAGTAGAGGGCAGAGCTCGCAGTCGGGTCCTTGCCATCGAGCGTGTAACGGATCGCCGCTCCCGCGGTTGATGTGGTCATGGAAACCTTAACCGATCCGGTATAGGTGCCCCCTGCCGGAGAGAGCGTGGGCGTCGCCACGGTCGGTGTCTGCCCAGTACAGCCGCCGCCCTTGTTCTCGTAGAGCAGCACCCGGGAATGTCCCCAGCCAATGGAGATGATGTCCAGATCGCCATCGTTGTCGATGTCTACCACCTGGGCGCCGTCATGATGCTCGTCGCCTGTATAGACCAGATGGGGCGTCCAGCTCCCACCCTTACCGTCCACGTTCTCAAAGACCAGCAGCCGTGCACTGTCAGGATCGTTGAGATTGTGTTCCCCGACCACGACATCGAAATCGCCGTCATGGTCCATGTCAATCACATCAAGGCTCATGGGGCCGACAACGGTGGCAATCACGTGTTCGGTCCAGCTTTGTGTGGCGGTGGCGCCCTGCTCGTACCAGGCCAGCGTGCCGTTCACACTGATGGCTTCGTAGCCGACGACGGCATCCAGGCGCCCATCACCGTTGATATCAGCCAGGCGGTTACGGTCTGGGCTGTCTCCCTGTGGGTCGTGAATGTCGAAGACTTCATCCCACGTGCCGTTATTGTTACGTAGCCACTTGGTGCCCATGAGCAGATCGAGATCGCCGTCCCGGTCAATATCCCCTGCACTCAACTGTTCGTCCTGTGACTCGTTGTTGAGCAGCGCATGTGACCACGGATCTGATGTGGGGTTTGCGCCGACCGAAAGCTGCTGGATTCCTTGACCACCTTCATGCCAGGAGAGCGCAATCTGCAGCGGCGCGCCCGGCGTGAATTCGCCGACCGCAATGCCCTGGAGAAAGTCTCCATCGCCTGCGTCTACGTTGTCACGGATTGTAAAGTTGCCGCTGCCGTTGTTCTCCGCCCAGACAAACGCTGGGTTGGCATTGGCGCCCGTGCCTTCTGTCCCAAGTGCATCCAGGTCGCCGTCGCCGTCGAAGTCATAGAGCGCAGCCAGGTTGTTGAGGGGATCGCCAATGGTTTTCCGCTCCCACGCGCCCCCAGGCGTGCCGGGATTCTTGTACCACCAGCCGCCTGTCACGATGTCGGGCAGGCCATCCTTGTCGACATCGCCAGATTCGACGAAGACGGAGGTCCACGGCTTGTCCGGATCGATTACGTGGCGCTCCCAGCTGGCCAGACTCTGCTGGCACGTCTGGTTTTCCCACAGCTCTACCTCGTTGCCCTGCCAATTGGCGCCATAGAGATCGATGTCGCCGTCGTTGTCGATATCTACCAGGCGCATGCTGTGCGAGCCGCTCTCCGCCAACACGAGCTTGGTCCAACTGGTACCGCCGCCGCCGTTCAGGTAGACCACGATCTCCTGGGGCGCGGCGCCCTGCTGCATATCCGCCGAGGCAATATCGACCAGGCCGTCATTGTTCATGTCCGCTGCGCCCACAAAATGACGGACCGCTTCCACGTTGTTTTCCACGATGTGCTCGGTCCAGTTTGCCGCGGTGGGGTCCGCAGGCGCTTCGAACCACGACACTTTGTATGACTGCCCCTGGAGCTCAGAAGGCGAAAGCACGATATCGAGGCGGCCATCGCCGTTGAAATCGCCCGTGTCCACGTAGGCATTAGGGTGCGTCCACGACGTGGTAAACGTATGCTCCGGCCAGCTTCCCGTCACCGACCCTTTGTTCTCGTACCAGCGACCACCGATGATCACGTCGAGATCGCCATCGTTGTCGATGTCGGCCACTTTGAGTCCTTCACCGTCAGGGATACTCACCTCGTAAGCCACCCAGGTCGTGGGATTGTCCTGCCGGTAGAAGAAGAGCGTATCCCCTTGAGCGCCAAATTCGCCCTGGTTACGCGCCACGAGGTCGACGTCGTTGTCACCGTCAAAATCGCCCACTTCTACGTCGTGCAGCGTGCGATCGGCGATGACCGTCAAGTCCCAACCTGGGTTTTTGTACCAGCGGATATCGTTGTCGGTCAGGCTGACCAGATCATTGTCGCCGTCTCCATCGATGTCGACGACCTCGCCGTCTGTACTGGGCGGGCTCCCTGAATGGATGGTTCGTTTTGTCCAATCGGGATTGCTATACCAGACCAATTCCTGCGCATCATGCCCACCAGCTACAAGGTCAGGCAGGCCGTCGCCGTTCAGATCGCCAACTGTCTTTTGCCAAATACCTTGCGGCCCATTCCCATCGATTAGGCGATAGGTAAAGGTCGCGCTACCATCCAACGCCGTCATCGCCGCTGTTTCCTGACCTCGAGGCACCCGCGTTGCTGCGAATACCAGCAGAAACAGCACCATAATGCCGATCAAGATGCTCCACGAACGTCCTTTTTTTCTCATTGTTTACCTCGTTACCTGGTGCAAGCACCGCCATAGCAAACATGGCACTGCCAGCTGGAAAACACTGGTTCGGTGCGACGCAGGTAGTTCTGGGCATCCTATTCAATCCACCTTTTGCAATCCATGGCGTGCCTTCCGGCACGCTTACAAGGCAACGACCTGTGCACGAACACCCATTTCCTGGAGGGTATGCTCGATTTCGGCCTTGTAGATTGGGTTCATCACGACCACCCACTCAGGCTGGTACGTACGCAGAACGCTCGGTGGCACGATCTCCAACCCCGATGCCGGCAGAAACTTGCCGTGCAGGTGTGGATTTATGTCAACTACATACTCCACCAGATCTTCTGCAGCCACGGCTGTGAGAAAGGCCACGCATTTAGACCCACCGCCCCAAATGACAACACGGCTGCCGTCCCGCTCGCGCGCCGCGATGAATGCCCGCCACTCCTCCAGCCTGCCAGAAACCCGGTCCGCAAAGAGACGGGCTTCCGCGACAACTGCTTCAGGAGGTTCTTCCAGATCGTGGACAACAGGGGAGACTTTCTGGACGGGGTAGGCGTCGAGCAGCAGGTACTGATCTGCATATGCTCTGGCCAACCGGACGACGTCGAAGCCAGCGGAGCGAAAGAGACGCGCCATTGCGCCGGGGCTGAAATACGAGCAGTGTTCGTAATAGATGTCCCAGAATGCCTGCTCACGCAAGATACGTATAACATCTGGGACCTCGAAAAACACAACGGGCTTTTGATGATGTCCGATCGCCCGCCGTACGATACCCAGAAATGCGGCCGTGTCCGGTATGTGTTCGAGCGTATGGCGGCAGCAGATCAGGGCCGGCTGGTAGCCGGCGTGCTGCTCGCTATAGAACTCACGCACTAGCTCAATCCGGCCCGCCAAATGGGCGGGAATCCGCTCCGAGACAGCGGCCGGATCGATGCCGACACCGCGATTGGGCCCCAATTCGCAGAGGAGCGCCAGAAAATCGCCTTTGCCGCAGCCAATCTCCACAATCGTCTTATTGCGCATGCCGTAGGTGTGGATCAGCCGTTCAGCCAGGTCCCGGGCAAACGCGGCGAAGGTTGGCGAGAAGCCCTGCTGGTCCTCGTAGTTGCGGGAATAGTCCTGCAGCGTGGCGTCGTACGCCATGTTCGAGATGAAGCCGCAGCCCGTGCAGAACCCCAACTCGATGTCGCCCCGCGGTACCTGGCGGGCTTCCGCGCGCGTCGGTAACACAATGGCGCTGTGCACGGGCACCCCGTAGGTCGAGTAGAAGGGCTCGAGGGCAGGTCGCGCGCAGCTTGGGCAGACCCGCGGCACCTTTGCGCCAGCGTTCCCTGCTTTTGCTTGGTTTGCCAACACCTTGGCGTTGTTTGGCACAGTGCGCTCCTCAGCTCCGCCGCTCAGTCATAGACCCGTACTTCCGGAATTGGTACCAGAAACTTGCCGCCCCACTCACGGATATAGGCCATCTGCTCCATGATCTCGTCCTTGAAATTCCAGGGCAAAATCAGCACATAATCCGGTTTGGTCTCGCGGATCCGCTCGGGCGCGAAGATTGGAATATGCGTCCCGGGCAGAAATTTGCCCTGTTTGTAGGGGTTGCGATCCACCGTATAGTCCAGAAAATCGGTGCGAATACCGCAGTAGTTGAGCAGTGTATTCCCTTTGCCTGGCGCTCCGTAGCCGGCCACGCGTTTGCCGCCCTCTCTGGCCCCGATGAGGAAGGAAAGCAAGTTCCACTTGGTCCGTTTGACCTGCTCGGCGAAATTGGCGTAACAGCGCACGTCGGTGAAACCGGCGTCTACCTCGCGCTGGCGCAGCTCGCGCGCGCGGGCCGTCACGGGCTTGGACTCGTCCTCGGTATGGCGTGCGTAGATGCGCAGCGAGCCGCCATGGGTGGGCAGCTCCTCCACATCGAACAGCGTCAGGCCGTGCGCGGCAAAGATCGTGTCCACGGCGATATAGCTGAAATACGAGAAATGCTCATGGTAGATCGTGTCGAACTGGTTTTCTGCCATCAGGCGCATGAGGTGTGGAAATTCCATCGTAATCACCCCAGCAGGCCCCAGCAGGATCTTCATCCCGGCCACGAAGTCATTGAGGTCCGGAACCTGGGCCAGCACATTGTTGCCCAATACCAGGTCCGGCTTCATCCCCTCACTGCGCATGGCATGTGCCGTCTCCCGACCAAAGAACTTCACCAGGGTCGGGATCCCCTTACTCTCGGCCACGCGGGCCACATTGGCTGCCGGCTCGACGCCCAGGGCCGGAATGCCTGCAGCCACGAAATGCTGGAGGAGATAGCCGTCGTTGCTGGCAATCTCGACCACAAAGCTATTGGCGTCCAGACCGAGCTCCGCGATCATCTTCTCGGTGTAACGCTTGGCGTGTTGGACCCAGCTGTCCGCATACGAGGAGAAATAGGCGTATTCCGTGAAGATATGTTCAGGGCTCACGAATTCCTGCAGTTGCACGAGCCAACACTGGTCGCAGACATAGACATGGAGCGGGTAAAAGGGCTCCATCTGTTCCAGTTGCTGCCGGCTGACATAGCTTTCACACAAGGGCGACATGCCAAGGTCGACAAAGGTGTGGCACAGATCCGCGCCACAAAAGCGGCAGACCGGCTGCCCGCTCCCGTTCTGATTGGTGCTCATATAGTGCTCTCCGCCAAAATCCTTAGCCAGTTGCTGTAACGATGAGCCGGACGGTTACGCCAGCGATGCGGCCGACGGCTCACACCAGTGCAGCGATTCGTCCAGCAACCCCTGGCTGATGAGGTACTTGATATGGTCGATGCGCTTGTATTTGGGGCCTTCGAAATCCTCCACGCGCAGGTGTACCTGCTGGTAGGCGGAGTAAAGCTCTTCGATTCCCTTCCGCACATTCCACACCGGCTGGAACGCGGGCAGCTGCTGGGCAATCTTGCTGAAATCAACGCGGTAGGACCGCTTATCCGGTCCGGCGTCGGGCGCATATTCAATGCGGCAGTTGGGCACGATCTCACCCACCATTTCCGCCAGTTGCCGGATCTGGTAGTTCTCCTCGTTAAGGCCAACATTGAACGCCTGGTTGTGGATGACCGTGCGCGGGGCCTGTAACACAGCGATGAAGGCGCGGGCAATGTCCTCCACATGGATCAGGGGGCGCCATGGCGTGCCGTCGCTCTTGAGATAGACCAGCCCCGTCGTTACCGCCCACGCCACCAGGTTGTTGACCACCAGATCGAAGCGCAGGCGCGGGGAATAACCGTAGGCGGTCGTGTTGCGCAGAACGGTCGGGCTGAAATCATCAGAAGCCAGCGCGGCGATCTCCCGTTCGGCCAATACCTTGGTCTCACCGTAGGGCGTGACAGGGTTGAACGCGGCGGATTCGTCGAGCACGCTGTCGCCGGCCGCACCGTAGGTGCTGCAAGATGAGGAGAACAAATAGCGCTCAACGCCTGCGTCCCTGGCCAGCTTTGCCAGCCGCACTGATGCCCGGTAGTTGATATCGAAGGTTAGCTCCGGGTTCAGATTGCCCAAGGGGTCGTTGGAAAGCGCGGCCAAATGTATGACCGCATCAAAACCCGCGACGTCGGCGGCGGCGATGTCACGGATATCCTTGCGCAGTTCCGGGATCTGGGGGATATCCCCGCCAAACGTGCAGCGTGCATAAAGGTCCGTGTCCAAACCGACTACATCATGTCCTTCCGCCAGCAGCATGGGCACGAGAATGGTGCCGATATACCCCTGATGACCCGTCACTAGAATACGCATAGGTTCGTCTCCACCTGATTGATACAATGTTATGTTGACAGGCTGCCGCGAGGACCCGCTCAACCAGCCACCTAGCTGGCAGTTGACTCAGCTCGGGCTCGCAATTCGCTCTGTTTTGGCTCGTAGCCAATTCCAAATTGATCAAAGATGCGCAGATATTGCTCGTGCAGCTGCGCCGCGCTGCGCGCCACATGCTGGGCCATGCGGGTCTGAATGGCATCCCGCTCCTGTTCCAGCTCGGCAAAGCGCGCCTTCATCTCTGCAACGTCAAAATCCTCGATAGAAAAACAGTAGTTCGCCAATCCCCCGTCGGCCATAAGATGTTCGGTCTTCGGGTGATAGGCCACAGCCATGGCCGGCGTACCCACCAGCATGGAGAGGAGTACGCCGTGGAAGCGCGTGGCCACGACCGCGTCGACACTGGCGACGGTCTCTAACACCTCGTCGACCGTTTGGGTGCTCGCATCGCGCACGGCACCGCCATCCAGCGAGACCCCGCGTTGGGTCAACTTCGCCTGGAGATCGGCGATGGCATACTCGTCGTTTCCTACGGAGGTAGAAAACCAGACGATCTGATACTCTTTCGCAATCAGCCAGGCAGCAAAGTCCGCTAACTTCTCCAGGTAGGCGTGATAGAAAGCCTCGTCCTGTTCTGGCCAGAAGCTGGGATGGCGGAACGCCATGGGGCTGATGGCCACCGTGCGCTGCGCGGCAGGCGGGCGCGCGGTCTTGCGCTCTACCTGGATACTGAAAGCGAGGTCCGGGTAAACGGGGTCGTCGTTGCGAAAGCCGATCCCATTCAGAAAGTCCTTCGCGCCCTGGTCCCGGTAGGACCGGTAATTGGCCAGCCGCAGCGCCCAACGGATAAAGCGTCTGCTCAGACTCGCATGCACGGGACCGGCGCCCATACTCACGAACGCGACGCGCTTGCCACGCAGCCGCGCCAGCAGCGACCACTTGAGCATGATGTACGGGTGCGTAAAGGGCCCGCCCCAGATATCCACCAACTGGCCGCCTCCGGTGCCGAAGACATGATCCACCTGGCTCAAATCGCGGAATGCCTGGACAAGCAGAACGATCTCCCAGGGCAAGCGCACCAGGAGACGCTCCAGCTTGCGCACCCAACGGTTCGGGTGCTGGCGTAGGAAGACGGAAAGCCGCCCCAGCAGCGTTTTGTTCGGGTCTACATCCTGCCATTCAGCCGGGCGGGTGATGGCAAAGGCCCGGATCTTGTAGCGCTTTTCCGTATCGTCTGGATTGAGGGAGATACCCACAACCTCGACATCTGGGCAATATTTGCGGATGTTCTGGATCGCGGCGTGCTGGATGGCTCCGTCTCCCAGGTTGCCGAAACCATAGGTGCCCAGCAGGGCAATCGTGGTACGCTTTGCTACAGTTGTCATCGCTTGCTCTTTCAGCTTGTGGTCCTCTGCGTACATGTTCAGGAACTCAGCCCCGTTGCAGGCGTTTCGCTCTCATTTGCCGCGACGCGCGCAGGGCGTCGTCGATCATGCCACGCCAGCGGTCAAGCTTGAGGGTATAGCGAGCCAACACGCCGAAGCAACGCATCTTCTCAACCGGCGTGATGGGAGCCCGGCGTACCGCATCCATGTAGGCAAGGAGGCGCTGCCACTTGGGCATGAGCACCTTATTGCTCTTGTCCGGATCAAACCAGATCGTCAGATCGGCCTCGGTACTGAGCACCGTTGTAGAATTCTGTGGATGAATGCGCCGGTAGAAGAGGTAATCTGGCACCTCCCAGAACTTGCCATAGAGGACCAAGTCAGCCAGCAGAATGCGATCCCCGCGTGCAATGTTGGTCATCAAGGCCGTCTGTGCCAGGACATCCGACCGCATGACACCATAGATGGCGTGGCAGAGCCCCTGCTTGTCGAAGAGCTCTCGATACCGGGCAGATGCCGACGATGACATGAGGTGGAGGTCGTCGGCATAGTCGCCGAAGACATGCCCCTCCTCGTTCAACAGCAAGGTACGAGGATAGGCCAGTACCACGCCAGGCTCGGCATCGAGCACCGCGACACATTGGCTGAGGAACTCGGGTTTGCAGAGGTCATCATA
>JACFMY010000219.1:0-235 GCA_019455155.1 Caldilineaceae bacterium | reverse complement strand
TGAAGTAGCGTGCCCGGGCAAGCTCGAAGACCAGGTTGAAGTTGCGCCCTGCGCCCAGGTTCTTCTTGTTGCGGTAATAGCGAATCCGGGAGTCTCTTGCGGCGTATGCTGTGCAGATCTCCTCGGTGCCATCCGTCGACGCATTGTCGGCAATAATCAGCTCAAAGTCCGTAAAGGTCTGCGCCAGAATCGAATCCAGTGCCATGGCAAGGAAGCGTTCTCCGTTATATACGGG
>JACFMY010000218.1 GCA_019455155.1 Caldilineaceae bacterium | reverse complement strand
TGACCCGTTGGTTTCGTGACACGTTGGGGCAGCCCGAGGTGGCGGACGAAGCCGCGGGCGGCGCCAACGCCTATGCCGCGCTGGCCGATCTGGCTGCGGGCACGCCGCCGGGGTCGCACGGGGTCATCGCGCTGCCCTACTTTGCGGGTGAGCGCACGCCCTTGCATGACCCCGACGCGCGCGGGCTCTTCATGGGCCTGACGCTGCAGACGACGCGCGCGGACCTATACCGTGCGCTGCTGGAGTCCGTGGCTTACGGCATTCGCCACAACCTGGACGAAATGCGCGCGGAGGGTATTGCAGCGCAGCGCATCCTGGCCGTAGGTGGCGGTACGCAGAACGGGCCCTGGATGCAGATGGTGAGTGACATCGTGGGGGTGGAGCAGCTGGTGCCCGCGCAGCAGATCGGGGCGGCCTACGGTGACGCCATGCTGGCGGCCGTGGGGGTAGGGCAATTCGCCGGCATCGCGCAGGCCGCGGCCGCATGGGTGCAGCCCGGCCGCACCTACACGCCGGATCTTGAGCAGCACGCGCGCTACGCGCCGTACTACCAGTTGTACCGTGATCTATACGCACAGACGGCGCCAACCATGCATGCGCTGAGCCGCCTGGCGGGGGAGCAATGATAATACGCCGGTAGCCACCGCTCCGTCTTGGAGAGTATTAGCGGTTTTCCTGCAGCAGCCGGCGTGCGATGATTTCATCCCTATGTTGAGGCCAGTCGTGCAGCACCTCAGGATCGAAATCGGCTCCCGTCGGCCATTCTAGACAACCGGCATACTCTATGAGTTCTACCTGTTTGAAGAGGTCCGGATCGCGCAACGGCCCAAATACAGGCCCATGCAGTACGGGTTCGAAATCGATCGTCTGTTCAGTCCCATCGTTGAAGCAGATCCGTAGGACGTAGTCGTCCACGATCTCAAAGCTGGTGACTCGGTATAGCCTGTGTTCTGTAATCGTCATGTGGTCCCCAAATATCATCTTCCGGGTGAACATTGGCCTATCGTGCCCGGTGCTTGACGTGGGTTCTCTGGTCAATACTAGATGTCCAGAGGATATTACGCGGCAAGCCCCTCAAGCAACCTCTGCGTCGTAAACGCCGCCAGCTCCCCCACATCTCCAGGGGCGCGCAGCTGCCCGTCGATCAGCAGAGAAGCCAGCCCGTGCACCGTCGCCCAGGCCACATAGGCCAGGCCGCGAGGATCACCCGCTCTCATCCTGCCTGCGGCCTGGCACGCCTGTATCCCCGTGACCAGGCTGTCGAACACCGCCTTGCCCGCCGCTGCCAGCCCTGGATGGGCGTCATGCTGCGCGCGCTCGTGGCTAAACATGAGGCGGTAGTGGGTGGGATTCTCGACGGCAAACTGAATGTAGGCCACACCCATCTGCTGAAAGCGCGTGAGCACGTCGCCCTCTCTCTGCTCCACAGCCCGTAAATGTTGCAGCAGCCGCTTGAAACCTTCCTCCGCCACCGCGGCCAGCAGAACAGATTTGTCCGCAAAATGACGGTACGGCGCGGTGCGCGAGACGCCGGTCCGCTCGCTGAGCGCGCGCAACGTGACGCTCTCGATCCCCCCTGCCGCGATCATCTCGGCCGCCACGTCCAGCAGCGCGGCCCGCAGATCCCCATGATGGTACGTTTCTCTTTTGGTGCTAGCCATAGATTCATTATCGCGCAGCATGTTGACAACGTCAACTTTCTGTGTTATAACGATGTTGACAATGTCAACATTGCTAGCTCAAGGAGGCTAACCGATGCTTCAACTACTTATGCTCTTGCTCATCATCGTTGGAACCTACGCCGCGCTGACCTTGCTGAGCGCGATCGTACCCAGCGTGCACCTTTCACCCTCCTTGCGGGGGCGCATGAGCCTGGCCGTTTTCTTTGTCTTTACCGGCGCCAGCCATTTCCTGATGCCCCAGGAGATGGCCCAGATGCTGCCCGCGTCCATGCCGCTGCGCGTTGAGATCATCTACCTGACAGGGGTGCTCGAGGTGCTGGGCGCCATCGGCTTGCTGGTCCCCGGTCTCGAACGCCTGGCAAGCGTGGCCCTCATCCTGTTTCTCATCGGGGTCTTGCCGGCCAATGTCTACGCCGCGATCAACTCCGTGGACTTTGGCGCGCACGCGCTCGGCGCCGTCTACCTGCTCGCCCGTGTGCCTTTCCAGCTGTTCGTGATCGGGTGGGCGTACTATTTTGGCATCAAGCTCCATGCGCGGCAAGCCCAGGTGAGCCGGTCTTCGGTCGCGTGACCCAAGACCGGCCCAACTGCGGGCGCACGTCCAGCCACGGACACAGATCTGTGGCATAATCACCAGCAGGAAACGACTGGTGGAACTCGCAAGAGAGGAGGATATCGCGATGCACTGGCTGGGCTGGGTTGTCTTTGTGCTTGCGCTTCTCGAAGGGGGCTGGCTCGCGTTCGACGGCGGCCGCGCGCTGGTGGTTGGCGACTATGTCACGCCGCGATCGGGCCAGTACGCTGGCCAGCTGGGGCCGTGGACTAAGGCCGTGGCGGCCTTGGGCATCGACCCGCGCTCGACGTTGATGAAATCGATTCACCTCGCCCTGGGCCTGGCCTGGATCGTGGTCGCGATCTGCTTTGCCCTGCAGTTGCCCTGGGCCTGGACCGCCATGCTGGTCTGCGCGGTGCTCAGCCTCTGGTACCTGCCCTTTGGCACGATTCTGAGCGTGATCCAGATCGCCATCCTGCTGCTGCCTGCCGTGCGCAGCCCGGGCGGCTGAGCGCCAACGGGCCATGCCTCTGTGTGCGCTCAGCTCACCGGCAACCCTCGCAGCAACAGTAAATGGTACACTTATTATGTGGACGCAGCGCAGCGGCCTGTAAATAGGAGACAGAAAATGGCTGAATCTTCTGTGCAAGGCTTTGTTCCGTTGCCACCTGCGGAAGCGTTTGATGTCTTTGCCAACCAGATCGACGTCTGGTGGCCGCGGCAAGGGGTCTTTCCCTATAGCTTTGCGCCGAAAACGACCCGGCCCCTCCATATTCGCTTCGAAGCCGAAGAGAACGGCCGCCTCTACGAGACCTTCCTGGACGAGTCCGAATATGTCATTGGCCGCATCACCAAATGGGATCCGCCGCACAGCCTTGTCCATACGTGGCGCGACCCGACGTGGGAGGGCGATACCACCGTCACCGTCACCTTTACAGCCGTGATTGGCGGCACCCAATTCGTTGTGGAACAGGACGGCTTTGCCGCGGCCGGCCAGCCAGATCTGCCGCCCTACTACGATATCGGCAACCGCCAGACCATGGCCGCATTCGCCGCCCACTGCACGGCCATCCATGAGCTCCGCCAGCTCCAGAACCAGGGATAGAGTCAAGCATGGGTTGTGGCTTTTTTCTCAATGTTGACTTTGCTGCTCATGCGGCCTACATAATGTGACCATCCTGTCCCCCATCTCAACCAGTATCCCCCGCTCCCGTACCGTGTTCCCCGCATGCGGCGCTCCTCCGGCCTCTTGCGTTCGGAACAGACCGGATTTACGAAAGGAGAAGACCCCATGTCCAACCAGAGTGGAGCTCAACATCGAACCTGGCGCCATCGCCTTGTCATCTTTGCCGCCGCACTTGTATTGCTCCTGGCAACGGCAGCTCCGGCGACCGCCATCACCTATGGCGAACCGGACGGCGACGGCCATCCCTTCGTGGGATCCATCGTAGCCAGTTTGCCCGGCCTAGGCGTGTTTCAGTGGTGCTCGGGTACGCTCATCGCCGAAAAGGTGTTCCTAACCGCGTCGCACTGTACGGCCCCGATCGACGGGTTCCTGGCCGCCAACCCGGGCGCGCAGATTCTCGTCACCTTCGACCCCTCCATCAGCGCGGGCGGCACCTTCTACACGGGGACATGGTTCACGAACCCCAACTACAACGGCTTCCAGGGCCCGGGCGGCGCATCGGATCCGGGCGACATCGCGGTGATTGTCCTGGACCAGGCGCCGGGGATCACGCCAGCCAGACTCCCCACCGCGGGGCTGCTGGACCAGCTGAAGGACAGCCATGTGCTCAAGCACACCCGCTTCACCGCGGTGGGCTACGGAACCATACGTGATACCAACCGCACCGGCTTCCAGGCGATCCTCGACAACGTGGACCGCAACCGCGTCGAGCAGGGCTACCTCTCGCTGACCAAGGCGTGGCTGACGTTACCCATGAATCTGAGCACTGACAACGGCGGCACCTGCTACGGCGACTCCGGCGGACCCCACTTTATCCATCTCGACGGCGTGGAGACCGACATCGTTGCCTCCATCACCGTCACGGGAGACATTCCGTGCAAGGCCACGGACAAGACCTACCGGACGGACACGGAGTCCGCGCGCGGCTTCCTGGCAGACTTCGTCGCCCTGCCCTAAATGACCATGGCATTCGGGTGCCCGGGTTGAAGCCGGGCACCCCTGTTCATCCGCCAGCGGCGCTTGACAGCGTTATGTGCTGGGCAGACTGCCCAAATGGCAGCGCGACATGACGCGCCCGCGCCCAGCTGGCGCGATGGAGGAGGTTCGCATGTCAAAGGGAGAACGCCCGCTTGCGTTCTGGATCATAGTCGTGTTTCTTGCCATATCCATTATCTTGCTCTTGCTTGGACAGACGATGTCCGTATTCCAGTACGATTTCACAGTCAGCCTTGGTCTGCAGGAAAGCGCAGATCAGGTAAGCGACTATGGGGTGCAGGTCAACCGCGCGTTCGGCGCGGGGGACACGGTTGTCTATGTTCCTCTGCTCATAGCATCCCTGGTCGGTCTGTGGCTGCGCAAGCGCTGGTCGCTGGTTACCACCGCCGCGGCGGCCGGCGTGTCGGCCTATTGGGCCGTGACCATCGCCTTCATGATGGCCTTTTTGGCCGGTGTGCCTGGCTACAGCTTACAGCCGGGGTTAGAGTATTATATCTTCCTTGGCGCATTCATTGTCTTTGGGGTGTGGGGGATCTTCTATCTGATCTTCCGCGGCGATGCCCTGCTGCGTTAACGGTACACGGGGCTCCTCATTTCAGCTCCAGCGCGCGGACCATAGCTCTGCGCGCTGGAGCCGCATAATCAGGAAGGTCATGGAACGGGCGATCGACCATGCGCAAGGATATAACCACCGACTCAAAAGACCAACTGCCCCAGCGTCACCTGACCTGGCCACACTGTTACAATACACGGGATTTGGGCGGGTTGCCCACCGCAGGCGGCAAAACAACGCGCTGGCGGGCACTCATCCGCTCCGATATCCTCACCCGTTTGAATCAGGAAGGGCAGCAGGCGCTGCTTGACTACGGCGTGCGGACGATTATCGACCTGCGCTCGCCGCGCGAGGCGGAGGAAGAACCGTTGGCCTTTGTGAACGATGTGCCTGCCCTGACCTATTTGAACCAGCCGTTGGAGAAGTACTATCCGCATGTCAGCGATCTGATCAGCCAGGCGCAATCGCGCGGCGAGGTCTATTGCATTGTCCTGGACCATTATCCAGATGCCGTGGCCGCGGTCATGCGCGCGGTGATTGAGTCCCCACCCGGCGGGATCGTCATCCACTGCCACGCCGGCAAGGATCGCACGGGCATCGTTGCGGCGTTGTTGTTGCGCCTGGCCGGTGTGCCGCCCGAGATCGTCGCCGCCGACTACGCTGAAAGCCAGCTCCGGCTATGGCCACTCTACGAGCAGATCGTTGCGCAGGCAGGTGACGCAGATCCGGTGGACTTTTGGCTTCAGCCAACAGCCACTGTCGACATGATGTACATGATGCTCGACCATCTAGAGACCCGCTATGGCGGTGTGGCGCACTACCTGCAGGCAGCCGGCTTGACGTCCCATGAGATTGACCAGCTCAAGGGCCGCTTGTGTCCCGCATAAGCCAGATGCTGATACTCTAATGAATATTGGGTCAATTGTGACACGCCGGCGTACCCTCCTGCCGGGTGAACAGATTGATACGCTATTCTCCTGCCTTGACACATCGGTCGATCGACGCTATAGTAGCCGTCTAACTACATGCCGAACCATACGCAAACGTCAAATCAAAGTCGACATATCTCGATTCCCCCCTAAATAGCTGCCGATGGCGATTGACTTTATGTCAAATCTCCGCTTTCTCTTTGAGAATCCCCAGCCCATACGTTGATCGGGTACTATTTATTCTAATGTAGTCTACCCGCGGCCACCGCTACTCACACTCACCACCAGCCTCTTACTGGTCTTTTCTCATATCCTTGCCACTCGGGTGAGGACGGCGACGTGTTCTGTAACAAGAACGCGCTCTGGCTGTCTTGTCCGCGCCGTTTACGCTGGCGCCGGGGAGGCAAAGGGGGTTTCATCCCTATATCCCCCCAGGTTCAACCGCGCAGCTTCCATCATAAGTAAGCAAGGAGAATTCTCGTGAAAACACGTCGTCCCGAACTGATGCTGTCCTTCTGTGCCCTCCTCCTGGCTGCCGCAGCCCTCGTCGTGGTGATCCAATCGGGCGCGCTCGCCGCGAACGAATCAGCGGCCAAGACGAACGCGGTCATTCCATCCACCTTCAATTACCAAGGTATCATGCGCAACGCGGGCGGTGGTCTGATCAATGGTGTCTTCAAGATCACGGCCAGGATCTACGCTTTGCCAAGCGGGGGCACTGCTTTATATCAAGAAACCTTTGATAACGTCACTGTACGTGATGGGCTGTTCAATATCGTGCTGGGCGACAACCCCACCACGCCCCTTGAGGACGCCCTCAATGACAGCCCCCGTTATATCGGCATTGCCGTGGACAACGACCCAGAGCAAAGCCCGCGCCAGCGCATCCATGCTGTACCTTGGGCATTGCTGGCCAACACGGCCATCAGCGCCACCACCGCGCTGAGCGCGACCACAGCTCTTACCGCCACCAACGCCATCGACGCGCAAAACGCCATCAACGCGCAGAACGCCATCAACGCGCAGAACGCGGTCAATGCGCAGAACGCCACCAACGCACAGAACGCGGTCAATGCACAGAACGCCACTAACGCACAGAACGCGGCTACTGCGACGACGCTGGTTGCGAATGCGAATGTCGCGAGTATGAACATCACCGGTAACCTTTCGGTAAAAGGTAACTTGCCAGTGCGGATCATTCGGTATCAAGGTCTGCAATTGACCGACAACACCACGACCGCAGTCGACACGGGAATCCCATTTCCCGATTACTACTGCACGTTCGCAGGCTGGTCAGCAAGCTATGACGTGAACGAGAGCAGTACTGGCAAGTGGACTCGTTGGCTTGGCGTGTCGGCCAATACCTGGGTGATGGAGTTCTTTAACCACGTCCAAAACGCGCCCCTCGTTGTCGAAGCCGAGATCGTGTGTTTCAGGCAAGGACTCTACCAATGGGAAAGCCGGTCAACTCAAGCCGCTGCCGCAGACAACATCATGCCCGAAGGTACCCTGCCCTCATTGGGCGGGAACTAAGGGAGGTATACTATGACTGCGAACCCTTCTCGCTCGAGCAGACGCGCGTTCTGGCCTCGCCTTTACGCCTGGCTGGCCAGGCTGCTGCTCGGCTTTGTCCTGCTCTTTACGCTGGCGCTGCATGCCAGCGCCGCCGATCCGTTGCCCGACGTTGACTGTGGCCGCGAGGGTAGAACCTGCCCGTTCGTGGGTGAGTTCAGAGCAGTCGCCGTCGCCACGATTACGTTGACCAATCAGCCAATTGAGGTGTTCCTGCCCTTGGTCGGTAACAGCAAGTTGAGCCAGTAACCATATTGCGGTAGCCGGAAGTGCGGGCCATCTCGACGATGGTTCGCACTTCCGGTCATCTTCCTTCCAGTCATCTTCCTTCCGGTCATCTTCCTTGCGGTCATCTTCCTTCCGGTTATCTTCCTTTCGGTCATCTACCATTCGGTTCATGTTGCGTGACGCCGGATCAGCCGGACGAAGAGCGCCGTACAGGCGCTCCTGGACCAGTGGCCGGGGACTAACTTACATGGTATCCTGGTAGTGAATTGGATTCGTGCGCGCATCACAACATGCCGGATGTCAGATCGGAGGTGGCTCCTGGATGCCGAAAAGGTAGCATTCACTGGTGAGCGGGAAACCCTTCTCTTTACGCTCTACGGCAAAGCGCTGGAGAGCCGCTCCCCCGATCCCGTGCTGCCGGATCCATGGGCCGAACAGGCTATTCGCCGCATCGACTACGACTTTGACAAGCTCAAAGTCCGTAGCTACGAGTCCCGCATCATCGCCATCCGCGCGCGGGAGTTTGACGTGCAAACCGCGCGCTTTGTTGTAGAGCACCCTGACTCCATTGTGTTGCATCTCGGCTGCGGCATGGACAGCCGCGTCTTCCGCGTGGACCCGCCCCCGACGGTGCGCTGGTTCGACGTCGATTACCCGGACGTCATCGATCTGCGCCGGCGCCTCTACCCTGAACGGCCCGGCTACACCATGATCGGCGCGGCGCTCGAGGAGCCACAATGGCTGGCGCCTGTGCCCGCCGCTGGGACCGCGCTCATCGTCGCCGAAGGCGTGATGATGTACCTCACAGAGGAAATCGTGGGGGCGCTCCTCAACCGGCTCACCGGTCACTTCGGGGGAGGGCGGCTGGTCTTCGATGCCTGGAATCGCCTCTCACTGCGGAACGCGCAGCGCCGCGGCATCAAGGGTACGGGGGCAACCTTCGGCTGGTCACTTGACGACCCCGCTAGCATCAAGACCCTGGACGACCGGCTCGAATTGGTAGCCGAAATCAGTGCGCGCCAGCTGGACGCCTACGCCAGGCTACCCTGGTGGTCGCGCCTGATGGTGCAGCTGGCCGATCCGTTTACAACACTGCGCAGGGCAAATCGTATACTCGTCTACAAGTTTTAGGTCTCAGGAGGATGCCGCAGATTTCAGTGGGGCCTGCGCGCCGCTGCAGCAGATTTCGGCGTCGCTGAACGGCAGAGGGAGCATGAACACCCGTGAAAAGACGAAGGGTCGTCGTAAACGACCTCATGCAGCAGGATTATGTCTACTATCTAAGCGAGCCCGTTGGCAGGAACTTCCACCCAGAATTCTTGCCGGAATTGACGCCGCAGCAGATGTTGGAGATGGGGGTCTTCGGCGGCAAATACATGACCGACGGCAGGGACGAGTTTCCTGACGCGTGGTTTGCGCAGGCCAGGCTCTGCCACGAACGCCACGATCCTAAGCTGAATTTCTTTGGCGTCAACGCCTCCCAGCCCCTAGCTGTCTGGCGACAAAAAGGGTGGATCTACCATGAGGATCCGCGCGGGTGGTTTCAATGGTATTGTCGCTACTACATGGGCAGGCGGTGCCCAGATGACCAACGCCAGATCAGCCGCTGGAAAGCCATGAAGCGACACATTGCCCAGCTCAAGAAACGCTGCCTGCCCGAAGACCTGCGTTGCCGGCCCCGACAGCGACAGGCATTATTAAACTGGGCCTACGACAGCAGAAGAATATAAAAGAAATAGCAATATGATTGTCCAAACATTCAGAAGAGGAAAAGTTGAACGCTACCAAATCAATTCTCAGCTGGATTCTTCGAGGCATCTTGTTATATGCCCTGTTCATTGTCTTCTTTATGCTCGGCACCATAGCCGTCGCCGGCGTGATGCCTGCCACCGCCGCGTCGCAGCCAGGGCTGGTGCCGGCGACAAACGGCCTGCTGATCATTGCACTAGCCGATCTGCTCGTTATCGCCGCCCTGATCCTGACCTCGCAATGGCATGGCTGGAAACTGGCGGTCAGCCTGGCTTTGTCCTACTACGGCGCAGTCACCTTTGTGATGCAGATTGAGACGTGGTACTTCCTTTCGTCCATCACCGTCGGCCCCCAGTTGCTCCCGCGGCTGTTCTTGATGGGCATGCCAACGGCCTTCCTCTTTGTTCCTCTGGCCGTATGGGTGCTTGGCAAAGGACGCGCCCCGGCAGACACTGGGCCGAATCCGGCGTTGGTTATGCCTGTCCAACAGTGGATTTGGAAACTGGCGATCATCGCCGTTGCGTATCTTGTCTTGTATTGGGGAGCAGGCTATTTCATCGCCTGGCAGAACCCTGAGTTGCGCGCCTTCTATGGCCAGCCCGGCGCAGCCCTGCCCTTCTTTACTCACACAGCCAATACGCTGCGCCATGACCCCATTTTGTTCCCTTTCCAAATCCTGCGCGCGCTTTTGTGGACACTGTGCGCGCTGCCGATCCTACGCGGCTCACGCGTGAATCCCTGGTGGACAGCGCTGCTCGTTGGGCTGTTGTTTAGCGTGCCGCAGAACATAGGACATATCATCGCGAATCCTTTGCTGCCCATCGCCAGTGTACGCTTAAGCCACCTGATAGAGACGGCCAGTTCAACGTTTATCTTCGGCACAATCGTGGTTTGGCTCCTCCATCGGGAGCACCACTCCTTTGGGGATCTAATAGGACGTCTACCAGATGCCCGGCAATAGACGGTGACGCACCCGCCGCGCATACTCAGCGTAGCCTGCCAGCTCGGCCTGCAAGGTGCGGTCTTCAAGCGTCGTGCGCACAATGAACAGGAGCGTGCTCAAGCCGGCGGCAACCAATGCGTACCAGGACGCCAGCAGCACAGGCACGGCCAGTTCGAACAGGATGGAGCCGGCATAGGCAGGAAGGCGCACATAGCTATAGGGGCCGCCCGTGGCCACTGTGTGGCCC
>JACFMY010000217.1:9086-10672 GCA_019455155.1 Caldilineaceae bacterium | reverse complement strand
AAGCTTGGTGCGAATGACCGCGTGAGGACAGACGAAGACACACTTACCACACTGGATGCAGACATCGGCATCCCAGACCGGAACTTCCAGGGCAATGTTACGCTTCTCCCATTTGGACGTCGCCGTGGGATAGGTGCCGTCGACCGGCAGCGCGCTGACCGGCAACAGATCGCCGTCACCGGAAATCATGGCAGCCGTCACGTTCTGCACAAAGTCGGGTGCAGCAGCCGCGACCGTGGCTGGCATCTCAATGGTACTGGTCACCTTCTTGGGTACCGGCAGCTCGTGGAGATGGGCCAACGCTGAGTCGACGGCAGCGAAGTTACGGCGCACAACGGCCTCGCCGCGCTTGCCGTAGGTCTTGCGAATCGCATACTTGATCCGTTCGATGGCCTCATCGCGCGGGAGGACGCCGCTAATGGCAAAGAAACAGGTCTGCATGATGGTATTGATGCGACCACCCATGCCCTGCTCCTGCGCCACGCTGTAGGCGTCGATGGTATAGACCTTCATTTCCTTCTTGATGATCTGTTCCTGCACCGCGCGGGGGAACTGCTCCCACACCTCATCCGGCGCATAGGGGGCATTGATAAGCAAGGTGCCGCCTGGCGCGGCAATATCGAGGATGTTATAGCGCTGGAAGAAGCCAAACTGGTGAACCGCGACAAAGTTGGCCTTCTGGATCAGGTAGGTGCTGTGAATTGGCCGCGGGCCAAACCGCAGATGCGATACTGTGCGCGCACCTGACTTCTTGGAGTCGTAGACAAAATAGCCTTGGGCAAAATTGTTAGTCTCTTCGCCGATAATCTTGATCGAGTTTTTGTTCGCGCCGACGGTACCGTCAGAGCCGAGGCCCCAGAAGACGGCGCGGACGACATCTTTTGGCTCAATCATCAGGTCGGCATCATAATCGATGCTCGTGTGGGTAACATCGTCCACGATGCCTACGGTGAAGTGGTTCTTGGGTTTATCCTTGGCCAGCTCGTCGAAGACGCCTTTGACCATGGACGGCGTGAACTCTTTGGAGGAGAGACCGTAACGTCCTCCGACCACTTTGGGCATGCGGGTAAATGGCGTCGCCTCGTTCGCCAGCCCCTCAGCCAGGGCGGTCACCACATCCTGATAGAGTGGCTCACCGGCCGCGCCAGGCTCCTTGGTGCGGTCTAGCACAGCAATCGCCTTGACAGAGGCAGGCAACGCCTGCACGAAATGCTCCATGGAGAAGGGACGGAACAGGCGTACCTTGATGAGGCCGACCCGCTCGCCCTGAGCCATGAGCCAGTCCACCGTCTCCTGCGCCGTCTCCGCGCCCGAACCCATCAATACAATCACGCGCTCGGCGTCAGGCGCGCCCACATAGTCGAACAGATGATAGCTGCGCCCAACGACCTGGGCGAAGCGGTCCATCTCGGACTGAACGATGGCTGGCGTGGCGATGTAGAAAGGATTCGACGACTCACGGGCCTGGAAGTAGACATCGGGATTCTGCGCGGTGCCGCGCATAATGGGCGCATCCGGATTGAGCGCGCGGTTGCGGTGCGCCCGCACCAGATCGTCATCGATGAGCGCGCGAATGTCTTCGTCGG
>JACFMY010000217.1:0-9076 GCA_019455155.1 Caldilineaceae bacterium | reverse complement strand
CAGCTGCTCGATCTTGCTGACTTCGTGTGAAGTGCGGAATCCGTCAAAGATATGCATGAACGGCACCCGCGCCTTCAAGGTGCTTGCCTGGGCGATGAGGGCAAGATCCATGACCTCCTGCACGGAGTTGGCAAAGAGCATGCCCCAACCGGTACTGCGTGCGGCCATGACGTCGCTGTGGTCGCCGAAGATCGAGAGACCTTGTGCGGCAAGCGAACGGGCGGCAATGTAAAAGACAGTGCTGGTCAGTTCACCAGCGATTTTGTACATATTGGGAATCATGAGCAGGAGACCCTGACTGGCGGTAAAGGTTGTCGTCAGGGAACCCGTCTGCAACGCGCCGTGGACAGCGCCCGCTGCGCCACCCTCTGACTGCATCTCCACTACCGTGGGCACGCTGCCCCATAAGTTGCGCTCACCGGCCGCGCTCCAGGCGTCAGCCAATTCACCCATCGGCGACGATGGGGTAATCGGATAGATCGCTGCTACCTCATTGGTTTTGTAGGCAACGTAGGCTGCAGCCTCGTTGCCGTCAATCGTTACTTTCATGCGGGGCATGGAATCCGGCTCCTTTACATTTCTCTTGCATCTATGACGTGATCGCCGATTGCCTCCAGCGCTGATATTAAAGTCTCCTTCTTGACATTGCGTACCTTGACAATCAGCTCACGTGTCCCATCCGACTCGCGGTTCAAAGAACCGACACTAAGAATCACGCCACCCTGTTCAAAGATGACGTTAGACAGCTTGGCCAGCACACCGCTGCCAGCGGGTACCTTTAGGGTGAGGCGCAGGCCGCTTTCGCCGCCGCCAAGCAGTTCCACAAATATCCGAAAAACGTCTGTCTCGGTGATGACCCCCACTACATGTCCCGCGTCGTCCACCACGGGCAACCCGCCGATCTTGTTCGTCACCATCAGGTTGGCTGCGTCTTCCAGGGGCATATTCTGATTGATGGTGATGACATTGCGGGTCATGATGTCGCTGACTTGCAGCTTCCAGAGCAGATAATTGACCTCCCAGACACTGAGGGAAGTCGCTGGCGAAGGTGAGGCGTGGAGTAGATCCCGCTCAGAGACGATGCCCACAAGTTTGCCGTCGGCATCGACCACCGGCAGGCGACGGAACTTCTTGTCCCGCATCAGCTTCAGCGCATCTTGAAATGGCGTGTCCGGCCTGATAGAGACCGCCGGCATTGTCATTCGCTCACGTACTAACATGGATGGATCCTCCTGGATGTCACATCATTGTGGTTGGCCGAGACGGTTTGCTGTGTCTCGACGCCAGGTGTAGTCGCTTCCAATGCAAATATGACTGTCCGGTGATACGCCGGTGCCAGCTCAGCTTCACTATAAAGCAGATGCTCCTTCACATGCGTCATGCACGTGGGGAGATTCCCTTCGGACAACTGTTTAGTTGGGCAACTGGTCAAGTGACCAGGCGAGCTGTCAGGAGTGAGAGAGGAGTTCCGGCGCGGGTTTGGCCGGCGCGCCGCGCCCGGAAAAGGGAGGAAAATGGGAGCCCGCGATTGCCATGCTGTTGCCATTCAGCGGTCTATGGCCATATCTTCCATGGAGATGGGATCTTCCAGCGGTTCGAGATGGGTGAGTACGGTGGTTGGACCCGGCAACGCCTGGCGAATGTCGCTCTCGATCTGTTCCAACATATCGTGGCCACGCTTTACCGTCCACTTGCCTGGCACCAGGATGTGGATCGAGATAAAGCGGCGGTGGCCAGCCTGACGCGTGCGCAGTGAATGGTAATCAACACCCTGCGGCGCATAGGTTGCCAGCACGCTCGTGACCTTGCCCCGTTCGTCGGCCGGAATCGCGGTATCCAGTAGCCCCAACGCGGAGCGCCGCATGAGCTTGACGCCCGACCAGACGATGTTGGCCGCCACGACCAGGGCGATGAGGGGATCCAGGGCTACCCAGCCCGTGATGACCATCGCCACGATGCCCACCAACACGCCCACAGTCGTCCATACATCAGTCATCAGATGTTGGGCGTCGGCCTCCAGGGTGATGGAGTTGTACCGTTGCCCCGCATGGAGCAGCACGCGGGCGACACCAAAATTGATGGCCGAGGCAACCAGGGAGATAACCAGGCCGATGCCTACGTTTTCCAATACCTGGGGATGGAGCAGCCGGTCGACCGCGGCGCTGCCAATGCTATAGGCAGCCACCAGAATCAGCGCCCCCTCGACCGCGCTGGCGAAATATTCAGCCTTGGTATGGCCGTAGGCATGCTCATCGTCGGGCGGACGCTCGGCCAGGGCCAGCATGGACAGCGCCATCAGTGCGGCCACCAGGTTAACCAGCGATTCCAGCGCGTCGGAGAGTAGACCGATCGAACCAGTCAGAAAATAGGCGGCTGCCTTCAGGCCAATTGTGACGAGGGCCGCCGCGATGGATAGCCACGCATATCTTTTCAACGAGGGCCGGTCGTTTGCTTGTTTTTGCGCTACCATTTGTCAATCATGCCCAGTGCTACGAATACGCATTCATATTATCGTAATCGATCCCCCTACACAGTAAAAACCAGTTCACCTACGAACCTTTGCAAGAATCGGGTGGCAGCATCGATAATGGTTGACTATCCTGAACAATGTGGCAGGCCGCCCAACGATCTGGCCCGAACGCCACCACAACAAAGGCTTGCAGGGTCCATGCAACGACTGGATACTCTTCTATTGCTCATATTGGGCGCCGTATGGGGAGCTTCGTACCTCTTCATGCGCATCGCGGCGCCGGTGTTGGGTCCGATCTCTCTCATGGCGGCGCGGGTGGCCTTGGCGGCCCTGGCGCTATGGATCTATTGCATTGCCTTTTCATCACGTCCTGACTGGCGAAAGCGCTGGCGGCAATTCCTGTTCCTTGGCCTGTTCAACAACGCCGTGCCCTTCACCCTGATTGCGGTAGCTGTCATCCATCTCAACGCCTCGATTGCTGCCATTCTCAACGCCACGACTCCCCTCTTTACCGCCATGATTTCAGCCATGTGGCTGGGCGAGGCGCTTGGGGTGCGTCGGTTCGGCGGCATTGTCCTGGGCATTGGCGGCGTTGTCATCCTGATGGGCTGGAGCCCCCTTCCACTCACCGCCCGAACCTTGCTGGCGGGCGGCGCGGCGCTCCTGGCCGCGGTCTCCTATGGCCTGGCCGCAGTCTATGCGCGCAGCCGTTTCCGCGACGTACCTCCCGAGCACACAGCCGTGGGCCAGCTGACCGGCGCAACCCTGATTCTGACGCCGGTTGCTTTCCTGCAGCCGCCGGAAGAGCCCATCTCCATCGCGGTTGCCGCGGCGGTACTTGCCCTGGCGCTGGTCTGTACGTCTTTCGCCTACCTCATCTATTTCCGTCTCATTGCCAGTGCCGGCGCCACCCAAGCGGCAACCGTCACCTTTCTCGTGCCATTCTTCAGTGTGCTGTGGGGTGTTCTGCTGCTGGGTGAACCGCTGAGCGCTGGCATGCTGCTGGGGCTAGTCGTTATTTTGTTCAGCATTTGGCTGGTGTTGGGATATGGGTCGCAACGCTTCCGCAAAACGCTTGCTGCCCGGGCCGCGGTCAGAAACACGCGGCCCCGATGATGGAGTGCGGAGACGCACGCCGGTAAGCCTGGCGCATAGGGCGCGGTCAAAGCCACGGGCGGCTCGTCGCGGTCTCATTGCGCGTGCGTGTTTACCGCCAGACATGAACGCGCCGGGCACACCCATGCGGATCTGCGGGCGCACCCGGCGCACTAAACGTACGCGTTATGCTGTGTGATAGAGAGTTAAAACAGCTACCCCTTAGCCGCTGTAGCCACGGCTCGTATCTGCAACTTCAGCCTCGCCGGCCAGAGTATCCAGAAATTGTCCATGCTCCATGGGCCGCGAGAACATGGGGTAATCCTTCTCAATGGCTGCCCGGTGTTCCTCTTCGCTGGTCGCCGCCACACAGTCAACCAGCGTAATGACGTTATAGCCCTTCTCATAGCCCGTACGCATCGTCGATTCCACGCAGCAGTTGGTGAGGAATCCCGCCAGCGCGACATTCTCAATGCCCCGGCTCCGCAGAATGAAGTCGAGGTTGGTGCTGGCAAAACCACACAGACCACGCTTTCCCTCCACTACAATATCGTCGGCCTGTGGCTGCATCACGTCCACAATTTCCGCTCCCCAGGTACCTTTCCGGAACGACTTGGTGTCCACGACCCCCTTGAGAATGCCATATGGCTCCCGGCTCAGCTCATGGTAGTCCTCGGTGAAGGAGATCGGCGCATGGATGATCGTGGCGCCCGCGGCGCGTGCTTTTTCCATCGTCTCCTCAGCGTTGGCGAGCATGTTGGTCTTCTCCATGACCTCCTGCACCGCCCCATGCAGCGAACCGCCTTCAGACGTGAAGTCGTTCTGGAACTCGATGAACACAACGGCCGTTTTCTTGGGATCAAGCTTCATGTTTGTTCCTCCGGGAGTAAACATTAGGTGAACTGCACAACGAACACACGCTTTATGGCACGGTCTGTTTGGCTACCATCCAGCCTGCAGACCGTTGGCCGCATCATTCGCCACTGCTCCCAGCCCGCCACATGGGCAGATACCACAGCAACATTACCAGCGTTCCGCTCGCCGTACACAGCAACGCCGCCAGATAGGCCCATGCCGGGTAACGTCCCAGGCTGTCGGCCGGAAATGCCCCGATGATCAGTCCCATCAGCCATTGAATGACAAAGGTCCCACCAATGGCAAAGACGTTCGTGGCGGTAGTGGCCTGCCCTGTGATCGCTAGTGGAAACACCAGCCGTGGCTGGGCCAACAGCATGATTGTCCAGCCGCCGGAGATACCAAAGAACAGGCTGGCGGCGACAACAACCCACAGCGGTGGATGCAGCGCCAGGGCCAGCTGGGCGACCACAAAGACAAAGGTTCCGCCAATCACCGTCTGGGGCAACCCGACCCGGTCGGCCAGCCAGCCTGAAGTGAGAAAGCCGGCCGTCACCCCCAAACTCAAGGCCAGGAGCACATTGCCCCGCACGATGGCGTCCACCTGCAGCACATCATTCAGGTAGGGCCCAGCCCACAACCCCTGAAAGGCCAACAGAGTGCCGTTGGTAAAGAAGACAAGCAGAGCAATGCGCCAGAAGCGCAGATCGCCAAATACAGTGCGCAACGCCCCCAAATCGATCTTGGCAACCGGCCAGCTTTGGCCAGGTGGCGTGTTGCGCGTGCCGGCCACAATGGCCAGCCCCACGCCAACGATGGCTATAGCGCCAACAACAAAGACCCAGCGCCAGCCAGTAACCTCGTTGAGCACCGCCAGTGGAGTGGCTGCGGCCAGCGCGCCTGCCGACCCCAATCCCACCAGCAATCCTGACAACGTCGAATAACGGTGCGGCGGAAACCACTGGCTGAACGCCTTGAGCGCGCCCATGAGGATGCCCGCCATGCCGACACCGATGAGCGCCCGGCCGAATGCCAGTTCTGGGAAGCCACGCGCCCCAGCAAAGAGCATACTGCCCACCGCTCCAGCCAACATGAGCAACGGGGTCACATAGCGCGGCCCATACCGGTCCAGTGCCATGCCAAGAGGTATTTGAACCGCCGCAAACGCCGCAAAAAACAGACTGGTCATCAACCCCAGCTCGGCGGCCGACAGCCCCAACTCCAGCGCAAGATCGGGTGCGATCACGGCATTCGCCGAGCGGAAGAAATAAGAGAGAAAATAGGCAGCCGTGAAGATGGTAAAAACGCTGCTGCGACTGGGCATATCGCCATTATGCGCCGATTGTCACGCGCCGCAAAATCCGCCGCGCAGCCATCAAGTGTCCCGGTACAGCCCCCATCTATGGCATGGCGCCCGGTCCTCTGCGCATCCGCAGCGCATTGCGCATCATGGCCCAAGCCGAGGGCGGAAACTTCACCAACCCGTTGCCCCAGCGTCGTAGATAGTAGAACGGCAGCAGCCGCTGATCGCGCATCCCGTAGCGCCTGCGCATGTATTCGGCGCTCGGAAAGAAGAGCTGGCGCAGGTAGCGAAGCTTGCCGCGCACGCCTGGCGCGGTGGCTGCATCCCACAGGTTGCGGGCATCCATCGTCCTCACCGCCACAATGGCGAAGTTCACCTGTTCCTTCAGGCCTGGCCTGGCCCTGGACAAAAGCGCCTCTGCCGCGGGCGGCGCCTCGACTCCCCATACTGCTGCGACCTGGGCGAGTGACGACTTGAGCGATTGCAGCACCTCAAAGCGCGTGGCGGCTTCTACCAGAGTTGGCCAATCGATCGTGGGCCCATGCCGGGCGAGCAGCAGGGCCATGTCGCAGGTCCAACGCAGATGGTTGCCGCCATGATGGAGGTAGTAATGCGCCGTGAGATGCAGCAACTGGGCGGTAGGCGCAAAGATGAGTGCTTGCCGGTGGCCGATTTCAACCGGCTCTGTGTGCTGCCAAAACCAGTCGATTGGCACCAGACGGGTGTAATAGGGCAGGCTGAACAGATGCCAGTGGGGCTCCATGGAACAGGGCATGGGATCCTGACGGATAAATATCTCCTCACCCAGATTCTCCTGGCGAAAACCCGCGGCCACTTCACGTTGGGCGCTGTACCCCATTCCAGTGAGTATCTCTGCCACCCGAGGTAGGTCTTGCTTGTGGATCAGAAAGTCCAGGTCGCCGATGGCGCGATAGTGCTGATTGGGATAGATCGTCGCCGCCACGGCCGCGCCTTTCAACAAGACGACCGGCGTTGCGCTCGCTTCTAGCTGATCCAGCACCTTATACAGCTCACCGTATTTCCACCCATTTCTACGCATGTTCTGCATAAACGACCGCTGCAAAACATGGCCAGCCGCATTAGGCAGCTGGTCAAAGAGCTGCAGCTGCTTGAGCGCAACATACAGAAGGGGCGCAACCCTGTGCGTGTGAGCCTGGATGACCAGTTCCCTGGCGTCAATATCCTGGAACGCGGGTACGGGCACCGCGCCGGCAAACAGCACAGAGCGGAT
This sequence comes from Caldilineaceae bacterium, assembly GCA_019455155.1. GTDB lineage: Bacteria > Chloroflexota > Anaerolineae > Caldilineales > Caldilineaceae > JACFMY01. The sequence continues at coordinate 2,101 of JACFMY010000217.1, read as the reverse complement.
AATCTGCGCCAGCAGCAACTCAGAAGGACTCAGGCTTTCATCAACCATGAGCTAGTTCCTGGACCTATCTCTACGTGCCCGGCCAATGGCCATTACCAGGCGGGACAAAACCGCGTCCCTCCAACAGCCGCACGATGGCCAGGGCTTCTTGTTCAGGCGTGGTGCCAACCGTTGTCAGGGTCAGCTCGGCATCCACAGGTGGCTCGTAGGGGTCGTCAATGCCAGTAAATCCGGTAATCTCGCCTTTGCGCGCCCGCGCGTACAGACCTTTCACGTCGCGCGCCTCGCAAATCTCCAGTGGCGTAGCCACGTAGACTTCAAGGAAGCGATCCGTGCCCACCAGCTGCCGGCACCGGTTGCGCGCGGCACGGTAGGGGCTGACGGCCGCACACACAACTGCACCATGGTGGCGCACGATCTCACTGGCCACGAAACCAATGCGCAGAATGTTCGTGTCGCGGTCTTCCCGGCTAAAACCGAGTCCCTTAGACAGATGGGTACGCACCACATCACCGTCCAGCAGCGTGACCTGTCTGCCCCGTTCCATGAGCAGCACGGTGAGGATCTCGGCAATGGTAGATTTGCCCGCGCCGCTAAGACCGGTCAGCCAGATGCAGAAGCCCTGCCGGCTGCGGGGCGGATGGGCACGACCCAGGATATCCGCGGTCTCGGACCTGGTAAACCACTCAGGAAGGGTCTTGCCGTTGGCAAGGTAATCTTCGCGTACGTCAGAGCCTGACAGACGCGCGATGCGTGCGGCGGGAGGCACGGCGGTCGCCTCACAATATTCGCCGGTATCTTCGCGGTAAACCAGCTCGTCAAAGATCAGGGGCTGGATGCCGATTTCTTTGGCATGGGCAGCCACCAGCTGGGCAGCCGCGCCTGGCGCATAGAAAGGCTGGCCGCGGCTGTCGACCCCCGGTCCAGCATGGTCGCGTCCCACGACGAAATGGGTTGCGCCATAGTTGCGGCGAATCATGGCGTGCCAGAGCGCCTCGCGAGGACCGGCCATCCGCATGGCCAGCGGCAGCAGGCTCAGCACCGTCCTGTCCCGCTCGAAATAGTGGTTGACCACCGTCTCGTAGATCTGCACGCGTGTATAGTGGTCAATATCTCCCGGTTTGGTCATGCCCACAACGGGGTGGAGGAGCAGGCTGCCACCCACTTGAGCCATTGCGCGCTTGGCCAGCTCCTCGTGTACACGGTGTAAAGGATTGCGCGTCTGGAACGCGACGACCTGCGGATAGCCAAGCGCCGCCAGCGCCCTCCGCACCTGAGCTGGTGTCCGGCGGAGGTGCACGAAGTCGTAATACTTGGGCAGCGCGATCACATCCAGCCGGCCAGATACATACAGAGATCCCCAACTGGCCATCTCGGCCACCAGCGGATGCCGCGCATCGTCTGTACCCACCACAGCCCGCTGCTCTGCAACAGGATCCCAGCGAAAGACCTCTTCGACCGCCATGGTCGCCAGCAGGTTGTTACGGCTGTCGCGCAGGGCCACGCGCTCGGGCGCGCCTCTCAGGGTTTCAGGCGTCACGGGTAGCGTAATGGGAATCGGGAAGAGGGTGCCATCCGCCAGGCGCATCTCGTGGACAACGCGCACGTAATCAGCCTGCCCCATGAAGCGATCGAGGGGCGAGAAGGCGCCGGTGGCCAACAACTCCAAGTCACACGCCGCGCGCGGCGTCAACCGCAACGACGGCAGCCGTTCGGCGCCGGCCCACATGGAGTCCAACTGGTCCGGGTCGACGACCAGATTTACAAGCTTGCCGCCATAGGGCGTAATCAGGTTCGTATCAGCAGTAGCGGAAGTGGACATAACTTGCCAGACTGAATGCACAGCCGTTTATTCAGCAACGGCGTCTAGGACCGGCGATCGGTGAATGACCCAACGACAGCATACCGGCCATGCCCGCGTTCACCGGTGAGTATATGGCTGCCACACCGTAGCCACGCGTGCGCGCCCAACGCGTCGGCGTGAACGGGCCTGACCACGCCCAGATAGAGCGTGCTGGGAATGCCTTGACGTCGCAGCATCATTTTAGCCGCGATCGCCTGGGCGAGACAGTTGCTATCCCAAGGTGTGCGCCTGGCTGCC
>JACFMY010000216.1 GCA_019455155.1 Caldilineaceae bacterium | reverse complement strand
CACCACTACCCCTGACGGGCTAGCCACATCAACGGCAAGGTCGTGGGCAACTGACATCGTGCTGGTAACAGTCCTATGATACTCAATCGTATGGCCCACTGTCGTTTCGCTGAGTGCCATAGCAATCTGCGTGATGTCCAACAGCGGAGTAGAATGGGAATATGTGGTCATAAGATCCAACATTTAGAATCCGAATTCAAATAACGTGCATTATTTTGGGCAATGCAGCGACTATTGAAGACAGATTACATGACGAAAGCAGGGGCGTCAAACCAGCAGGGCCAATCGCCAGAGCTCAGTCCCGATGCGGGCGATTTGCTTCAATTCCCTCTGCTTGAATATGTGTATCCTTTGTCTGTGACTTGTCAATCGTGTAGAATGACCGCGGTTGGCGCTCATGAAACGCCGGTGCGATCCGTTCGGGGCTGAGGAGCCACCTTGTCGCAAGATCTTTCCACACGCAACTCCCCAGATGGTACGGGTGACCTGTCTACGTTTGAAGAATCTGATGCGGCCTTTATTGAGCCGGGTCCTTCCTTGCCGATCATATTGGTAAGCGCGGCGTGTGGAATCGCCGGAGGTGTCATCGGGCTCTATATTACATACACAGTATTGGGCTGGGAGTTGCCGGCCAGCGTATTTGTCGCCATCTTGTTTCTCTGTCTGGGACTAGGCTTGTCTGGCGCCGGCTTGACTGTACTCACCGGGTCGCGCGCGACCGTGGCCAATATCGCCATGAGTTGTGGCCTCATTGCAGTGTCGGTCCTATTCTTCGGCCTGTGCGTATTGGTGGGTGCCATCGCGGGTGCACTGTTGCTGGCGGCAAGCTAATAGGCCCCGTGACGAAGCCCCCCGGATGAAAACGACAAATGGTCGCGCACCGGACGCACCGGCGCCGTTTACACGCCGCTTCATCAACTAACGAATGTGAACTATGCGAGCCATAGCATTTGACCGGCACGATCCCGCGCCGGACGTGTACTATTTAGACGAGCGCTTTCCTACGCCCGAGCCAGCCCCTGACGAGGTGCTCGTACGCGTGGCGTACGCGGCATTGAACCGGCTGGACAATTTCGTGCGGATTGGCTGGCGCGGTCTCACGCTCGACTTCCCTCACATCCCATGCAGCGATTTTAGCGGCGAAATCGTCGCAGTGGGCACGCAGGTTCGCGATTGGCGCCCTGGACAACGGGTGACTGCCAATCCCCTGATCTGGTGCAACCACTGCCGCGCCTGCCTGCGCGGCCAGCAGAACCGCTGTCGCCGCGGCTATCTGATGGGTGAGCATGTACGCGGCACCTGTGCTGAATATGTAACGGTGCCCGCGCGCAACCTAGTGGAGGTCCCCGCTGGCTACGACCTACGTCTCGCGGCCGCGGCATCGTTGGTATATCTGACAGCCTGGCACAATTTGATCGTCGCCGGCAACCTCCGCGCCGGTGAACGGGTCCTAGTCGTTGGCGCCGGCGGTGGTGTCAATACTGCATCGATCCAGGTCGCTAGATTGGCCGGCGCATCTGTCTATGTGGTGGCCAGCAGCGCGGACAAAGCAGCACGGGCGCGTGCGCTGGGTGCTGAGTGGACCCACGATCGCAGCCAGGATCCTGACTGGTCGCGTGCAGTCTATCTCGCCACTGGACGCGAAGGTGTGGACATGGTGGTGGACAACGTCGGCCAGGCCACGTGGCCCGATAGCCTGCGCACACTGGGCCGCGGCGGTCGCCTGGTGACCGTCGGCGGTACCGCCGGCTACGAGGCCGCGGTACCGGTCAACCTGCTCTTTGGCCGGCACCTGAGCATTATTGGCAGCACCATGGGCACCCAGGATGATTATCTCACTGTTATGGAACTTGTCTTCCAGGGCAAGCTCCAACCCGTGGTAGACTCTGTCTATTCGCTGGAGTCCTTCCACGAAGCCGTGCACCGTATGTTGCATGACGATATGTTCGGCAAGATACTCATTGCCGTACATCCGGAGGAACGCTGACATTGTCGACCAACCGGGCGCCGGAATGTAGCCAGGTGGCCGGTTGTTTGCCAGGCGTTTCGATCAAAGCAGAAAGCAGGCAGACATTGAGCGAGCAAGCAGTTGATCCCCGCATTCAGGATCTACGTGAGCGTAAGGCTGCTGCCCATCTAGGCGGCGGCGAAGAGAAGATTGCCCGGCAACACGCACGCGGGCGCATGACCGCACGCGAGCGGTTGAATCTCCTCCTTGACAAGGGCAGCTTTCGCGAAATCGATGTGTTTGTCACGCATGACTGTGACGACTTTGGTCTAGGTGATCAGAAGATACCAGGCGATGGCGTGGTCACCGGGTACGGTACCATCAATGGCCGGCTGGTCTTTGTTTATTCGCAGGACTTTACCGTCTTCGGCGGCAGCGTGAGTCGCTCGCATGCCCAGAAAATCTGTAAAGTCATGGACATGGCCATGAAAAACGGCGCCCCCATCATCGGTCTCAATGACTCGGGCGGCGCACGCATTCAGGAGGGCGTACTGAGCCTCGCGGGTTACGCCGAAATCTTCTATCGCAATGTGATGGCGTCAGGTGTGATCCCTCAAATCAGCGTCATCATGGGGCCCTGCGCCGGCGGCGCGGTCTACAGCCCGGCCATTACTGATTTTGTGATCATGGTCAAAGAGACCAGCCACATGTTCGTCACGGGGCCGGACGTCATCAAGGCGGTCACCCATGAAGATGTTACATTCGAGGAACTGGGCGGCGCGGTGGTGCATGCCAGCAAGTCGGGCGTGGCGCACTTTGCCGCCGAAAACGAAGAGGACGCGCTCTTCCTCGTCCAACACCTGGTAGATTACTTGCCAGGCAATAACATGGAAGATCCCCCCATCGAGCCTGTAGCCGATGACCCGCTACGGGAGGCGATTGAGTTGGACACAATCGTGCCTGATAACCCCAACCGGCCCTATGACATGAAGGAAATCATCAAGCTCATCGTTGACCAGGGCCAGTTTCTGGAGGTTCATGAGAATTGGGCCCAAAACATCATTGTAGGCTTTGCCCGGCTCAGTGGCCGCCCTGTGGGTATCGTGGCGCAACAACCCACCGTGCTGGCCGGCGTCCTTGATGTAGAAGCGAGCCAGAAAGGCGCCCGCTTTGTCCGCTTCTGCGATTCGTTCAATATTCCGCTGATTGTCCTGGAGGACGTACCTGGTTTTATGCCTGGCGTGACCCAAGAACATGGCGGCATTATTCGCCAGGGTGCCAAACTGCTCTACGCCTTCTGTGAAGCGACGGTGCCGAAACTAACGGTGATCGTCCGCAAGGCCTATGGCGGGGCCTACTGTGTCATGAATCCGCGGCATATCGGCGCCGACCTGGTGCTGGCCTGGCCGAGTGCTGAGATTGCCGTCATGGGGCCAGATGGCGCAGTCAATGTGATCTTCCGCCGGGAAATCAGCGACGCCCTCGATCCGGCGGCCCGCAAGACCGAGCTGGTACAGGATTATCGCCGGCGCTTCGCAAACCCCTATGTGGCGGCCGCGGCTGGCTTCATCGACAATGTTATCGAACCGCGCGAGACCCGGCCACACCTGATCAATGCGCTGGAGATGTTGCGCAATAAACAGGCTAGCCTGCCGCCGAAGAAGCATGGGAACATCCCATTATAACCATGATAGCGGCGCGGCCGGCTGCCATGGGGACAGAGTAGCCATATCGCCGCATCTGTCGCCGTTCTCGCAGCCGCATTCTATCTGTCGTCCCGGCCATCGTGCTGGCGACACGGAGTGCCGCACGCCACGAGTTTCATACGACTATGTCACTGCCAGAGATTGAGTTCGAGTTACCAGCCCATCAATATGAGCTGATGGGATATCCTGGACTACGCCAGGGTGAAGCGCTTTCCGTCACTCTGGACGGCGGCGTCTTGCTCCCAGACCCGGCAGCCGAAGGCTGGTTTACCGTGCAGAAAGAGGCGCTGGAGCCCCGCTTCGTGCATGTAGGGCCGGCCCTATATGGCTTTGCAGGCCAGATCGTCGAAGCAGAGCTCTCCAAGGAGTACCATGAAGAGTCGGGTATGCTCCTCGTCAACTGCGGCGATGTCCTGGTCCGCGTCACCTGCGCGCCTGGGGAAGACGGCCGTCTCCCCTATGGCACATGGGAAACACGTTACCTGACCGGTATGGCGCGGTTCCAGGGCATAGTGGAAGAAGAATTCACAACCAGCATTGGCCGGCCGCTGGGTGTTACCATCTGGCGCTTCCGCCGGCTGGTTTTAACCCCGGGCGACACCTTGTTTGGCCAATGGCATGAAACGGTCGAGCTGCCCATGCAACCATACCGCTACGATCGTATCTACATCACGGCCCATGTCCACCGCTGGCAAGGAACGGAAAGGCTCTAGGAGGAGTACTCTAGCAGCCATGACGGTATGACGAATTCGGCGGAGAAAATGGAATCAGGAGTCGCGAGGGACTGAGGATTCAAACCCATGTTTAGAAAAGTGCTTGTTGCCAATCGCGGCGAGATTGCCGTGCGCGTACTGCGAGCCTGCGAGGAGCGCGGCATCTCGACGGTAGCCGTCTTTTCGGAGGCTGATCGCACCGCGCTGCACGTTCGCTATGCCGACGAAGCCTACTGCATCGGCCCAGCCCCGAGCCGCGATAGCTATCTGCGCATCGACAGAATCATCGACGTGGCACGGCGGGCCGGCGCCGACGCCATCCACCCCGGGTACGGCTTCCTGTCAGAGAACGCTGAGTTTGCGGCTGCCTGTGCAGATAGCGGTATCACCTTTATTGGCCCGTCACCGGAAGCCATTGAAAAGATGGGCGACAAAATCACGGCGCGCGAAACGGTCAAGCGCCGTGGTGTGCCCCTCGTGCCCGGCACCGAAAAAGGGCTCAACGACGACGAGCTCATAGCAGCCGCTCAGGAGATCGGTTACCCCCTCATGATCAAGGCCGCGGCTGGCGGTGGCGGCAAGGGCATGCGCGCGGTATACGATGCCGGCGCGCTCGAGAACGCCATTGGCGCCGCCCGCCGCGAGGCGCAAGCTGCTTTCGGCAACGATGAAGTTTATCTCGAGAAACTCATCTCCAGCGCCCGTCACATCGAGTTTCAGGTCTTGGCCGACAGCCACGGCACCACCATCAGTCTAGGCGAACGTGAATGCAGCATCCAGCGGCGCCACCAGAAACTGATCGAAGAAGCCCCAAGCGTCGCCATCGACGAGCATCTGCGCGCAGAGATGGGCCAGGTCGCGGTCGCGGCAGCCGAGGCTGTAGGCTACGTGAACGCGGGCACGATCGAGTTTCTCTTCGATAGCAAGGACAACAAGTATTACTTCCTGGAAATGAATACACGCCTCCAGGTGGAGCACCCCGTAACGGAATGGGTGACAGGCATCGATATTGTCAAGGAACAGATCACCATTGCCGCTGGTCGTCGCCTGCGCTATCGCCAGGAAGATATCGCGCCCAAGGGCTGGGCCATCGAATGCCGCATCACAGCCGAAGATCCCTTCAACAACTTCATGCCCAGCACCGGGATCATCACCTATCTCAAGGAACCTACGGGACCCGGTGTCCGGGTGGAGAGCATGCTCTACGAAGGATGTGAAGTGAGCCTCTATTACGACCCGATGGTGGCCAAGCTCGTCGTGTGGGGCGAGAACCGCGCCGAAGCGATATTGCGTATGCGGCGAGCCCTCAACGAATACCGAATTGCCGGTATCAAGACATCGATCCCCTTTCACCAGGAGATTATGGACAGCACGGAATTCATTTGGGGCACCTTCGACACGGGTTTCCTTAGCCGGCGGCGGCTCGGCGCCCGATCGCCCCGGTCAGAAGAACATGAACAACTGGCAGCCGTTGTTTCAGCCCTGATAGCCCACGAGGAGGGCCGGCAGGCTGTCGCGCACATTGGCCAGACCGGCAATCGCAACGGAGAGGCATCGCGCTGGAAGCTGGCGGCGCGCATGCGTGCCCAAAGGGGGCGTTGGTGAAATACTTTTCTCGCATTGGCAACAACGAATATGAAGTAGAGATCACCGACGGCCAGGTGCTGTTAAACGGGAAACCGGTGGATGTGAATATGGTCCGTAGCGGCGTGCCCGAGCTTTATAGCGTGCTGTTCGGCGGCCGTAGCTACGAGATGCTTGTCTCGTCGGAGCGCTACAACTACACCGTAACGCTGCGCAGCGAGCAGTTTCAGGTGCAAGTGGAAGACGAACGCACACGCCGGCTCAACCAGGCGCGCCGCCTACCGTCCCTGCCCGAGGGAGAGTTGGCAGTCACGGCACCCATTCCAGGTTTGGTGGTCAAGGTGCTCGTCGACACAGGCGATGCCATCGAAGATGGCCAACCGCTGGTGATCCTTGAAGCCATGAAGATGGAGAACGAAATCCGCTCCGTGCGCCAGGGCATCGTCAAATCCCTGGCGGTGGTACCGGGCCAGCGCGTCGAGCAGAATGCGGTGTTGGTCATTCTGGAATAGCCACCATCCACAGCCAACATTAGCGGAAATTACATGCCGGGTATCTTGCCAATGTAGCTGTTCCCCCAATGTGGTACACGTTTTGTCCCGGCTGCAAGTGCTTCGTTGCTTACCTGGCAGGCGCCTTCTAGCCACATTGACCGTACACCATGGGGTGGTATCCTGAACCTGTGCTTTGCAGGTGCAGGTTGCCGCCCTTTTTACTGGCAAGCTATGGTCCGGAAGGAATCGGCATTGTGACCGCGCAGCTCCGCTACCATCCATTAGCTCGTTTCGCCCGCCGCACCTTGTTGATCTGGCTCATCGAGGTGACCGCACTGGTAGGCGTGGCGTTGTTTGTCCCTGGCGTTGAGCTGGAAGGCATCTTACCGGCCATCGAATTCACTGCGTTCGTGGGAATCCTGAACGCGTTGCTCTGGCCGCTGTTGGCGCGCCTGACCCTGCCCTTCATGGTCTTTTCCTTTGGCTTCTTCACGTTCATCCTAAATGGTTTCATGTTCTGGCTCGGCGGACAGATGGTAGCCGGCGTCCACTTTAGCGGCTATCACAGCGCGCTGCTGGCGGCCATCAGTGTGACCGTCGTCAACACCACTGCATCAGGCCTGCTGACTATTGACGAGGACGCGACCTTCTATCGCGCCGTGCTGCGGCGAGCAATGCGGCGCATGCCAACGGGCCAGAGCAACAAACTCCAGCCCGGCGTTATCTTTCTGGAGATCGACGGGTTGTCGGAGCCAACGCTGCGCAGGGCTCTGCGCGATGGCTACATGCCCAATCTAGCGCGGTGGCTGGAGCGCGGGAGCCACTCCCTCATCGAATGGGAATCGGATCTTTCGTGCCAGACCGGCGCCGCGCAGGCAGGCATCCTTCATGGCGACAACTTCAATATCCCGGCCTTTCGTTGGGTCGAGAAGGCTAATGGCAACCGCGTGATGAGCGCCCATGGCCTGCGCGATGCAGCCATCATCGAGCAGCGAATCACCGATGGCAATGGTCTGCTAGCCCGGGCCGGACGCAGCCGCGCCAACCTCTTTAGCGGCGACGCCGAAGATACCATGATGACCTATAGTCGCATCACTCATTTCGGTCAGCTCTATGCTCCTGCCTATTTCACCTTCTTCTCCAATCCATATAACTTTGTCCGTGCGCTCACCCTCATGGCGGCCGACATGGTGCGCGAGGTTGTAGGACTTCGCCGCCAGATCCGGGAAGACGTCTGGCCCCGCCTCGAACAGCGGCGCCGCGGCATCTACCCGCTCATCCGGGCGGCAACGACGATCCTCCTCCGTGACATCACGTTGGATACGCTGATCGGAGATGTACTGGAAAGCAAGGCCGACGTGGTCTATGCGTCCTTTATGGCGTACGATGAGGTCGCGCATCATGCTGGCGTGGAGGATCGGGATGCACTTTATGTGCTCTACCAGCTTGACCGTGCTTTTGCCCGCGTCGAACGCGCTGTAAGCGAGGTCAAACGTCCCTACGAGCTGGTAGTTCTCTCTGATCACGGCCAGAGCCAGGGCGCGACCTTCAAGCAACGGTACGGCCAGACCCTTAAGGAATTCATCCAGAGCCTGCTCCCGGCCGAGCTCAAGATTCACGAGCGACTGCAGACCAACGAAGATTGGGGACACGTGGGCGCCCTGATTTCGGAAACGGCACAACAGGATCAACGCATGTTAGGCCGCGTCGTACGCGGAGTCACGCGGCGCCGGCGCCGCGAAGGCGAAGTGCCCATGGGTCCGGAATATCGCCGCCGGGTGGACGAACAGGCTGGCCGCGCGGTGCGCGCTGAGGAAGCTCAGACCATTGTGCTCGCCTCAGGCAACCTGGGGCTTGTCTACTTTACTGATTGGCAGGAACGGCTCACGCTTGAACAGATGGAACAACTGTTCCCCGCCCTGATTAGTGGACTGGTACGTCACTCGGGCATTGGCTTTGTCATGGTGCGTTCGGCACGCCATGGCCCGCTGGCGATTGGCGCACGCGGTGTCTACTACCTGGCCCAAGACCGGGTAGAAGGGGACAACCCGCTGGCTGTCTTCTCTCTCAACGCACCGATGCACTTGCGACGAGCCGACCTATATGACTATGCACCCGATATCCTCGTCAACAGCTACTATGACCCGGTATTGGACGAAGGTTGTGCCTTCGAGGAGCTGATCGGTTTCCATGGGGGTCTGGGCGGCAACCAGGGACGGCCTTTCGTATTAGCCCCCAGCTATTGGCAGCTCAACCGCGAGAGGCAGATCATCGGTGCAGAGCAGTTACACCGGGTGCTCAAGCGGCGTCTTCCCCACCTGGCAGAGCCGCGCCCCGCCACCGGTGACACCGTGGAATCTGTCGTCGCGGCGACGCCTTGACACACCTTTGTGTGCATGCTACACTGAGCCTGTATTGGCAAACTGCGTTGATGGAGACGAGTAGGCAGCGAAACGTTCATCAGCGAGTCCGGGATGGTGTGAGCCGGATGAACCCTTCGCAGTTGAAAATCCCTCCGGAGCAGCGATTCGAAAAAATGGAAGAGCGGTTGTGCTTCTGTTCAGTAGACTTCGCCGGTGTCGTGAGCCGTTATCTTCACGGTGAGATCGCAGAGCGCTTTGCTGTGCTGTCTTACTCAGAGGTGCTCATCCAGGAATTGGATGGGAACCGGGGTGGTACCGCGGACCTACTGGCCCGTCCCCGTGAGGGGATCGGGCCTTTTTGTTTTGTTTTGTTTGGATTGGTTCTGCACCACCAGGTACGGACCGCAAGCTACCGGGCGGCGATGATGCGACCTGAAACGCCGGCCATCGACGGGCCTTGATTGGCAAGTGCTGGAGGAATCGCATGACACATATGCTTTATTATCATGACGCCTATTTACGGGAGTTCGACACGACCGTCACGGTCGTAGAGGATGGCCGCGTAGCCCTGGCTGAGACCGCGTTCTATCCTGGCGGCGGCGGCCAACCCAATGATATGGGCTGGCTCGAGTTGCAGGGACAGCGCTGGACTGTCACCAAAGTGAAAAAAGAGGGTGACCAGATCTGGCACTGGCTGGGCGACGAGTATGGCTCATCTTTCGAACCGGGCGCGTCTGTCAAAGGCGTCGTGGACTGGGATCGCCGCTACCAGCTTATGCGCACCCACACGGCCATGCACATCCTTTGCGGTGTCGTCTGGCGCGACTATGGCGCTCAGGTCACCGGCGGTAATATGGACCCTGGCGAGGGACGCATGGACTTTGAATTTGCCAGCCTGACCAGGGATCTCATCCAGGAGATCGAGGCCAAGTGCAACGTGGAAGTCGCCGCCGCGCGCGACATTCGTACACAGATCCTCCCACGTGAGGAGGCCTTTCAGATCCCCGATCTCATCCGCACCAAGATCAACTTGTTGCCAGAGGGCATTCGTGAGGTACGCACCGTGGAGATCGTCGGGCTGGATTTGCAGGCGGATGGTGGCACCCACGTAGCCAATACGCGTGAGGTCGGCGCCATCAGGGTGACGGATTACAAAAGCAAAGGGGCAATCAACAAGAGAATCTATATCCGCCTCGACTGACAGCGCGGCGGGATCCGGCGAATCCGAAGCAGGCGGGATTGCCTGAAAGCGATTGAGGTGAACTCATGACGGACGAATTGAAAACGAAGACACAGGTGCAGGCACAGTTTAAAGAGGTCAAGCCCTCCGTTAACTATCCGGAAATGGAGGAGGCGATCCTCAAGCTCTGGCGGGAGCGCGATGTCTTTCAGCGCAGTATGAAGGAACGCGAAGGCGGGCCAGAATATGTGTTCTTTGAAGGGCCGCCCACCGCGAACGGCCGCCCGGGCATCCATCATGTGCTGGCGCGCGCCTTTAAGGATATCTTTCCCCGCTACAAGACAATGCAGGGTTACCATGTCCTGCGCCGCGGTGGCTGGGATACCCACGGCTTGCCCGTAGAGATCGAAGTCGAAAAAAAGCTGGGCATGAACGGCAAAAAAGACATCGAGAAATACGGCATCGCCGAGTTCAACAAGCTGTGCCGCCAGTCCACCATGGAATATATCGAGGAGTGGGAACGGCTCACGGAACGCATGGCCTTTTGGGTGGATCTCGAAACCGCCTATGTGACCTTCCGGAATGAGTACGTCGAGTCGCTGTGGTGGATCCTGAAGCAGTTCTGGGTCAAGAATCTGCTTTTCCAGGGTTACAAGGTCGTACCCTACTGCCCGCGCTGCGGCACGCCGTTAAGCAGCCATGAGCTGTCGCTCGGTT
>JACFMY010000215.1 GCA_019455155.1 Caldilineaceae bacterium | reverse complement strand
GTGTGGTCTGGGCGCCGTACCGGCGTGTACGCAGCACGTTATTCAGCACATAGGTGAAGAGAGGCAAAGTCAGATCTCGCGTTGTCAGCACACTGGGGAATATGACCTGAGGACGCACATGATCCTGCTCATTGATCCGGCTCGTAACCTCTCCGCGCTGGCTCATGGTGCCGCTCTCATAGGGCGCATTGAGTGTAAACGCTTCGTGGCTATCGTCGTATGGCGTGAGCGAATAGCAGGTATCGCTCAAGACCTTGCTCCGTTCCGAGCCGGAGTCGCCGATCGCGTAACCATAGGCGATCGCGTCAGGCGTCCACTGGCAAAAGCGCACATTATATTCGTCCAGAGGCAGTCCCTGATCATCCTCCTCACGCTTATCCCCAGCTTCAATCGACTCGGCGCTAATGAAACCATAGCGCCGCAACAGCTCTCGCCCGACCAATCGTTCCGGGGTTGTCTGCTTGCGCTTGAACATGGTCAAGCGGGTAATGACCTGGGTATCGGCACCGCCTGCACAGACGCGCGCAGTGTTGAGCTCACCGTCTGTCTGAAATAGTGGATAGCTGTCGGTGATGCGCAACATGACGATATGTGCATAATGGCCGGCAGGCTTAGGGGGTACCTGGGACGGGAACGACTCGGCATGTAACACACTCATTTTGATGAACTCCTTGTTGGTTGCTGATCAGATGTTCAATGAGACGAAGCCCTACCCCTTAGTTTCGGCAGGTGCATGGGTTGCAAGGATGGTGAAACGCTACGCCAACTCCTCGGCGGTCGACTGATCCTGGTCGTCGTTGGTTTCTGGCACTTCGGTCTCAGTCTCCTTTGTATGATTTGCCCAATCCCTGGCGTCCAGGTCACGGTAGACAACTTCGCACGCGCTCTTAAGTAGGTTGAGCTGTTTGCCACGCAAGGCGCTAAGATCGCCCTTCAGTGTGTCGAGGAAAAGCTTCTCAACAAAATAGTGAGAAAATTCTTCCAGGGCCTTTTCGCGAGCAGCACGGTCAATGCCTTGCGGAAGTCGCCCATCTGCACTGCCTTTGCTAACTCGCTCGACAAAGTCCCGTAATGTCCCCTGAACTAGCTCAACAAGGCTTTCACGGTCAGGGAAGAGACGATGATCAGCGGCAAGGAGCGCATTTGCCGCCACGCTGATTGGACGTAAGATGCTGTTCGAGTTGAAGCGCCTTGCCCGGTAGAATTGCCGGTAGAGAGTGGTCAACTCATGTGCATGGCTCATGTGCTTGTCATTCCTTCCTTGGTCAACAGAGTCGTAATACCGTCGATATAGGCGGGCCTTTGCCACTGGGATTACATCCAGCTTGCCGTTTCGCTGCCATTTCTTGAGATACCAGAAAACATAAAGGGGTGACTCATCCAGGCGCCGTGCCAGCGCCGGCAGATCTTGCCAACGATAATCAAAGCCCGAGCCTCCAACGCTCGCGTTGGCATCTAAGTGCACCAGATAGCCAGTCACCAAACGCTTTAGCACGTTCTTCAGCTCATCGACTTTGATTCGAGCTTTGGTGGTCAAATAGTTGATACCGGCATGTGCGCCATCCAGGAAGACTGTCTCGGGCAGCTCTTCTGCCTCATTGAGGACTGGCAGCGAAGCCTCGCTTGCGACCACTTTGACGTCGACACATAGCGGCATGACAAGGGCTAGAAATGCGGGGTGTACCCAGGCTTCGGCATCTTTGCTGTCGCGCCCCGGCGGCGGTACACCCAGGAAATAGAAGGTCACCGGTTCATTTTCAGGGAAGTGCATGCGCAGGTAGGTGTCGTTTTCAGGCGCGAACTTGTCATCGGGCGTCATGAGCAGAGGCTCCAGCCGTTGCCAGATACCTGCATCATCTATGCGCAGCGTGGGCACGCCGTTGTCTTCTACGATCAGCTGTTTGCGGAGTTCAGTAAAGCTGATCCTCCTGAGGCGATCATGCACGTACCGGAAGAGCTCCAATGTTTCGGGCGTAAAGAAATAGGTTGGATAGAAATAGAGGTAGCGCACCCTCCTGCCTTCAAATCTGCCGCCGCTGGCATTGGAACGATTCATAAGGATTTGACGCAACATCATCTCCAGGCTGCAGATAGAGCAGATGTCACGAATTGCGTTGCTCCCGTGCAGAGCCATTTTGTTGCTGTACACCTGTGGCGCAAACAGAATGGCTGCCTCACGCTGCTTGTCCACAGCATAGGGCGAGGAACAAAGCGTACAGAGGGCGCTCTTGCCCTGACCGCTCTTCTTGGCGTTGCTATAACGCACGAACTCTGCGGCAAAGAGGGCGCTTTGCGCGCGTGCATCCAGACCCTGAACCGGCGCGGTGGTAAGTGGTAGCGCGGTCCCAAAGGCCAGGATCTGCTTTACATAGGTGCGCAGATCGCCAAATCCGTCATCTACCGGACGTTCAGAGCCGGGATGTGACGTTTCCTCAAGCGCGCGGAAATGCGCTACCAATGCTGCCGCCAACTGCTGGACGCGCTCACGCCACGTGGCAGGGTCAAGGCCCGGATTGCGCTTGAGATAGTGGCCTGCCGCAAAATACCAGTGGTATCCAACGCCGCCAGCACGCGCATCCCGAGGCACGGCCTCAAAATCTGTTACGAGGTCGTTGAGTCCCATGGCGTCCAACAGGATTCGGGCTGTTGCCTGGCCGCCAGGAAGGTCGCGAAGAGTCTGTTCAGCGAAATAACACCATTCCGCCATCTGGTCGATGCGGATGTCGTTCGCAAGATCCAGATCGACGTGGGGCTCCATCCAGGCGTTGCTTCGCATCTTTTCAAAACGAGAACCAGAAACAGCCTTCTTGCCTTTACCTTCATAGATACGTTCAAACGCGACGGATATCCCCAGTTCCACCAGTTGGAGTTTGTCGAAGAAGAGATCGTAGTAGCCTGCATTCTTCAGGCCCTTGCCGTCGCGATTGAAGCCGGTCAACGATTTCTCCAGCCGGCGACGAGCAAGGGCTTGAACACGCTTGACTACATTGTCTGCGACTGTGCCAATTTCGGGCAGCTGCGGAGCATCCTTTGCTGCCAAATAGACCACCCCGGTCGGTGTATACAAGATTGGGACGCGCCGGTCGTCCTGTGCGGCCTCTAGAGCTGCGTTTTGGACGATGTTGGTAATAACACCACGCACGTCTGCGATGTGGTGGTACGCCAGGAAGGCAGTCTGGTTGCTCAGCGTGCTGATCTCGCGGTGAAGTGATCGGTCAGCAGCTGCCTGTCGTGGATTGCGGACGACGTACGCCAGGTAGTCAGCCAAACGGCTCAGCTGTTCGGCCAGATCAAGCTGAGGACTTGGCAGCTGTAGCTTGGGCAACACAGCAAGATTGCGTAACGTACCCCATTTGATCTGCGTATTGCAGGCTACGTAGATCAGATCGTGAAGCAGAGTCTTGACCCCACCTACGGCGGACAGGAAGTGGTCAAGCCCCAGTTGCACACCCCAGTCAAGAAAAATCCGCTCGATCTCATCCCTGTGCTCGACCATGTTGATCTTGTCGTGGGTAAGTCCTGCTGCTTCAAGTTGGCCGTCTACCTCAGGTAGCTTTAGCCAATCATGTAGCACGTAACTGGCAATAAAGACACGGCGCAGCGTATCGTCGTAATAACGAAGCTGCGGCGCACCCCAACGTCGCAATGTGTGGGCGATGTGCAGCACAGGAAAGAGCCCATTCACCAGGTGCGCACGCATGGATTGGTCAAACCGGTAGCGGCTAACGTCCGCACCCTCGCTGCGTTTTTGCTCGGCGAACTGCCCACCTTTGGCTGAGACATGGCCAAGTCGATCTGAAAGCTGTGGCGCTACCATGGAGACAAAATCCAACAACACTGGATCCTCGCCCCAAAGGCGCAACACGGCCCGCCGCAGGAGCGCACTAAACAACGGCTCAGCAGCTAGACTCGGCAAACCGCTAGGCGTTTCGTTGATTTCATCTCTCTCCAACTGGTCAGCGTATTGATCCACAAGTTCTGTATCAATTGGCTCGCGAGATTCATTGAACAAACTGGCCTGTACGCTACCTTCGCTCATTGGAACCTCCCTTCATACGATCACCGCCCCGTTGCCGCAGCCAATCCCCTTATGTTGCAGCGCCACGTGGAGCAACAGCGCATCACGACCCAGAGCAATCACGCCCCGGATGCCATCGCGGCTCTCAAAGCTATGGATGGGGAACAACAGCGGCAACCGGAGACGTTGCTTTAGCTCGACCGGGCTGCGATGCCCTACACAAACCAGCGCCGGCAGCGGCTGCTGCCGCAGTCGCCGGTTTAAATTGATAAGATTGGGAATCCCGGGCCCATCAACCGTGATTCCTGCCAGCGCTGTGGCGACGCCGAACTTATCATCGCCCCACTCAAATATGTCATGCTCTAGCTTGATTACATAGGAGCTGCGCTCCGGCAGGAACTCGAATACCTCAAAGAACGCAATTGGGTTGCGCCGTTCGAACACTCTGCGTTCGAGGCCCGCATCCTGAACGGCACGCCAAAAAGCCTCCTCGCTCAACTCTCCCAGTCTTGCATTCGCGATCAGAGGGAGGAGGTCGTAGGTCTTGATCTGGTTGTTGGCCTGTTCTGTTCTGTCCAGGACCGCGCATGTAAAGGTCGCGCTACCTCGGAAGGATATTGCCTCCTCCAGCAGTACGCTCTCCCTTTTGTCTGAATTTGCTAGCTCTATATATCGTCGCAACTGTTGGTTCATGTTTACGTGGAAGACCCGTTGATAGCCTTGTCCCAGACTTTGCAGCGTTTCGCTGTACTGGTCACGGACAGGGGGCCGTCTGAGCTCGATAAGAATCCGAGCCGACTGGAGACCGCCCCACGTACGAGCATATGCCTCGAAATTGGTCACCGGTGGGTACGCCGACTGGACGCTCTGCGTCAATTCTTCCCGCGTGGTTTCATTGCGGTCAGCCAGCAACGCTGGGTCATGACCTTTGCCTACAAAGAGTGTCTCCAGGGTCCAGGGCGGCAGCACGGCATGGGCCTCGAAGGCATGGAATTGATGAAATTCCCCTTCCTGTCGATACCCGTCATGGCGTCCAAGTCGTCCAAGGCGCTGCAGGAAGCTGCCTGCGTCGCGGCTCTCGAACAATAGAAAGTTGATCTGGAAATCAACGCCAACATCAACAGTGCTGGTCCCTACCAGAAGGTCGCAGGCATACGATCTGGCACGCTGTTCTCGGCTCGTAAATCCGGTGTTTTCGCCTATGGTCAGGCCAAACGGAGCTAGTACACTCCGGAGATGCTGCACAATCCGCTTCGCCTGCGCTACACTGTTTACGATGATCGCCCCTTTTGCTCCGGGGCCATGTTTCTGAAAAAAGGGCAACAGCGTGTCTTCCAGATGCAGGTCCAGCCAGCTTTCAACGGTCCCCTCACTGAACTCAATGTCGCACCCATGCAGGATTCGTCTCCAATGCTCCGTGCCAGGAGGCTGCCAGCCGTGGGCGTAGCGGCCCTGTACGATTTCGTAGGACAGCCCTGCGCGGTCCAGATATTCCACCATGAGCTCATTGGGGGTCGCCGATTGGAAGAGAAACTGGCGCCGGTGTCCACGGGTCAGCTCGATGATCAATAAGAGGGCATTCAACACCCCAACAACCTGCGGGGTGTCATAGACATGGAACTCGTCGAAGGTGAATTGCTGATAGCGCGCAACGAGTGGCCCGAAAACCCGGTTCGGAGCATCGCCAGAGCTGCCTTTACGGACATAGAAGCCCTGCATGATGTAGTGAAATATGTCGGGATTGGTTAATACGGCATCATGGTTACGCAACAGGCTCAGCAACGCTTCGCCGCGTAGCGGAAAGTCTTGGGACTCCATGGTCCTGTCGAGCACCTCACTGTCGAGTTCGACAACGGTGTCCGGGAGCTGCCCCCATCGCCGCCACGTCTGTTCGGCCTGCCGGCGTTGATCACGTATCAACTCATTCGTTGGGTACATGGCAAAGAGCGGCCGGCTCCAACCAGCTATGAGTGAGGGTAGTTGGCCAGCCAAGCTCTTGCCGTCACCCGTCATCGCAGTGTTGAAGACAATATCCGGCCCATCCCGATCTGTCAGCAGACGATAGGTGTCAACCTGGTGTTGTGACAGCTGCCAATCCTGCGGTAAGCGCGCCGTCAGTTCATTGGGCACCGCAGTGGCCAGCTTTGAATAGACCGGCGGCGTCCGAATGCGATAGGTCGAAGTCATTTGATGTTCTCCCCTAGACCACCTTGGCCAGTTGACAGATTCCCAATATCATCGAGCTTGCGTTCCAGATAGCCTCCTGCGGGACTCCCGCCGCGAGGGATCGGCGCGAGCCCCATTCCGGTCGCATCCCCTGCCTACCAGCATGCGACCATCCTGATCCTCGCACGCGCACCCAGTAGATATTTACTGAGTTGCCAACAATTTCACGCCCGCTCGCCCCCACCATATAGATCAGCCAATGCCCGGACGAGCACTTCCATCTCACGCCGCGCCTCCGGGCCGCCAATGACCTTGCAGTTATGCGCATAGCGCAACAGCAGACGCGTGGCTGCGAAGAGATCGTCCGTTGTCGCCGTGACCCGTACCCAACCCGTGCTGTCCGGCGGGTGGATTTCCATGTCGTCAAAGTGGCGGCTGATCTCCCCCAAGCGCGCGATTTCAGGGGCCAGAAGATACTCAAGCCGCACACGCGGCCGCTTGGGTTCTAGGGAGCCAAAACGCTGCGGCAACACCTCCACGCTCTCTGCCAGGATCCGGCCCAGGCGGAACTTCTGCCAACGCCGCGGCTTCCACTGTCCCCGCGGCCCGTCCACCTCGAGCCAGTAGGCGTCCAGATAGAGATGGCGGCGCGCGGTGTCGAAGTAGATTTTGTAGGGCTGGACCTTGTGACACCGGGGCACGCCGTCAGCCTGGCCGGGCGAGAGATAGTCAAAACGCAGGAGCCGGCGTTGGCTGATCGCCTGCCCCAATGCTTCCTCAACCACAGGATCGATGTCATCCTCATCCACCCGGCGCAGGTCCACGCGCAGCCGTTGCCGCCGCGTCGAAATTAAGTCCCGCTGCCGCTGCGGTAACCAGTCGGTGACCAGACGCAGCAGTTCCTGCACCTGATCGCTGTTGGGCGCGCCAGGCGCAAAGGTTTCCGCTAGAAAGGCCAGCGCATCCAGCGCCGGCGGTGGGAGGGCGACAGGGTCAAAGGTGTTGTAACTGAAGAGGTAATATTCGCCTTTCCGGTGGCGAACGAGGATGCCCAGATTGCGCAGGCGCTTGATGTCATTCTCGAACCTGGCAATATCGCGCGCATCGGCGAAATCATTGTAACCGTCTCCCTCGCATTCGATGTAGACCTGTTCGGCCAACGTGTCACGGCTGGCCGGCCCGATTTGCAGACGGCGAAGAAGACAGAGGCTGCGTCGCAGCGAAGCATTGTCAAGGGGCATAAGCGCTTGCTATCGATCTAGGTTGATTTGTCTGAGCGCTGGAAAATAGAGCCCCTTTATCGTACCAACGCGGCGCCCCGCCTGCAAAATGGCGACCATCACGCTCCGCCGCGCACGGGCCAGGCCATGACATCTGTCCCGCGGCACCCATGACACACCTACGTTGTTTTCATGCAAGATCCAGCATATGCTGGTTTCTGCATGTTTGTCGCCACACCCCACCACGCCGACCCTTACCGGAGAGCCATGAACGAACCAGCCTACGAACCCATCAGCGCCCGCCTGAAGCTGCTCGCCCATCCGGAACGGCTGCGGATCCTCGACGCGCTGCGCCGCGAGGCCGAGTGCGTCTGCCACCTGGAAGCGCTGCTCGACAAGCCACAGCCGTACGTGTCACAGCAGCTGCGCCTTTTGCGCGACGCCGGCCTGCTGGCCGACGAGAAACGGGGACAGAATGTCTTCTATCGCCTGGCCGATCCGGCCGTACGCCTGTGGCTCGAAGCGCTGTTGGGCCCCGCAGCCGGCCCCCTGGACGCCATGGAACGCCACAAGCGCTCGATCCAATGCCACTGCCCCAAATGCGAGCCGGCCAGTGAGCTTGCGGCCGCGACATAGTGCGCGAGAGCACGGCCATGCACCGCGGTCGCCCCAACAACGGCCCGCGTGCCTGCCCGTTGAGCATACCCAATCCAGCAACCGTTATCCCTTTTCTGGAGGATACAAGTCATGTCCCACGCTACCATCACCGCGCCGGCCACGCCGCCCCGGCGGCTTTCAACCCTGGACCGCTTCCTAACGCTGTGGATCTTCTTAGCCATGGCCGTCGGCGTGGCCCTGGGCTATCTCTTTCCAGCCGTGCAGGATCTGATCAACCGCGTGCAGGCCGGCACCACCAACATCCCCATTGCCATCGGGCTCATCCTCATGATGTACCCGCCGCTGGCCAAGGTGCGCTACGAAGAGCTGGGCGATGTCTTTCGCGACGTCAAGATCCTGGGGTTATCGCTCGTGCAGAACTGGGTCATCGGCCCGCTGCTCATGTTCATCCTGGCGGTTCTCTTTCTGCGCGATTACCCGGCGTACATGGTGGGTCTGATCCTCATTGGCCTCGCCCGCTGCATCGCCATGGTGATTGTCTGGAACGATCTGGCGGACGGTGACACCGAGTATGCGGCTGGGCTCGTAGCCTTCAACAGCATCTTTCAGGTCCTGTTCTACAGCCTTTTCGCCTACTTCTATATCACGGTGCTGCCGGCCGCATTGGGCTTGCAGAACGCCGTGGTGGAGATCAGCATGGGCGAGATCGCGCAGAGTGTGTTCATCTACCTGGGCATTCCCTTTCTGGCCGGCTTTCTCACCCGCTTCTTCCTGGTGCGGGCCAAAGGCAAAGCCTGGTACCACGAACGCTTCATCCCCAAGATCAGCCCCATCACGCTCATCGCCCTGCTCTTTACCATCATGGTCATGTTTAGCCTCAAAGGGGATCTCATCGTGACGATTCCCATGGATGTGGTGCGCATTGCCATCCCGCTGGCACTCTACTTTGTGATCATGTTCGTGCTCAGCTTCTTCATGGGCAAATGGGCCAACGCTGGCTACCGCAAGACGGCCACCATCTCCTTTACTGCCGCGAGCAACAACTTCGAGCTGGCCATAGCCGTGGCCGTAGCTGTCTTTGGCATCGCCTCAGGCCAGGCCTTCGCCGCCGTCATCGGCCCGCTCATCGAGGTGCCGGTCATGATCGGGCTGGTAAGCGTGTCGTTGTGGCTGGGGAGGAGGTATTGGGCAGATAGAGCCCAATAACCACCACGACACCATGGACTCCATGCGGCACCAGGTTTTTTGCGGCTAAGATGCCAGGGAGACGGCGGTGACCTGGAAGCTGGCAAGCGCAACGTATCTGCGACTCCGGCTCCTTCCCGCCATCGAATTCAAGCACGGATTACCTGGCCCGTCTGATCTCTAAAAATCTTTGTGTCCTTGGAGTTCTTGGAGTCATGGTGGTATGCTAGCGTTCCAATCGCACTCCCCAGCATCCCAGGTGAATGATCGATCATGGCCATTGAGTATCTCGATTTTGAGCTGGAGATGGGGGCCGGGCCCCCCGATGGCAGCTGGCCGCTCTCTGTGATCCAGTCGCCGGCCGGAAACGCGCGCGGCGCGCTTGGCCTGCCAGCGGCGCCCGATAAGCTGGCCCTGCAGGCGCAGCAGCTCGCCGCCCGCGAGATCATGGCCTTTGGCACGCAGCTCTTCGATGCCCTGTTCCCGGCCGGCAGCGTGCGCGACGCCTATACGGAAAGCCTGGGTGTGGCCGACGCGCGGGATCGCGCGGTGCGTCTGAAGCTGCGCATTGTCGATCCGGCGCTGGCCGCCGTGCCCTGGGAGCTGATCTACGACCAGCGGCTCGGCGAGTTCTCCGCCCTCTTGTATGACACGGCCATCGTGCGTTATGTGGAGACCGCGCAGCCGGTCAAGCCCCTTGCCATTACGCCGCCCCTGCGCATTCTGGGGATGGCCGTGGACCCCACGCACAAACTTGACCTGGCGGCCGAGAAGGGCGCAGTGGCGGCAGCGCTGGACGATCTGATCCAGCGCAAGCTGGTCGAGCTGGTCTGGCTGGAGGGCGGCACCTGGCGCGATCTGCAGCGCAGCCTGCGCCCCGACCAGGGACCGTGGCATGTCTTTCACTTCGTGGGTCATGGCGGCTTCGATCCCACGGCGCAAGAAGGGTTCCTGATCCTGGCAGATGACCAGGGCGAACCCGAGGCGCTGGCAGGCCAGGAATTGGGCCGGCTCCTGGCGCGCCACAGCCCCCTGCGCCTGGCGTTTCTCAATGCCTGTCATGGCGCGGTTTCGGCGCCGGCTGACCTGACCACTGGCATCGCCGGCGCACTGGTCCGGCGTGGCGTGCCCGCAGTCATCGCGATGCAGTTCGCGCTGCAGGATAACACCGGCATCGAGTTGGGCCGTACCTTCTATGAGGCCCTGGCCGGCGGTCTGCCCGTGGAAGCCGCGCTGACCGAGGCGCGCATCGCCGTGAGCCTGGCCCAGCGCGCTGCGCTTGACTGGGCCGCGCCCGTGCTCTATCTGCGTACGCCGGACGGTCTCCTGTTCGAACTGGCTGTAACCGCAAGGAGGCAGTCAGCCCCGCCGAACATCACGCGCCTCACCGGGACACAGTTCGGCCAGCTGCACAAGGCGCTGCTCAGCGCGTTCAAGGGAGCGACGCTGCGCATGATGGTAAGGACTGGGCTGGACGAAGATCTGGATGCCATTGCCGGCGGCAGCGATCAGAGCGCCGTTGTCTTCAACCTCATCGACTGGGCCCAACGCACAGGCAGGCTGTCCGCCCTGATCCAGGCCGCA
>JACFMY010000214.1:10070-10842 GCA_019455155.1 Caldilineaceae bacterium | reverse complement strand
TAGCTAGCACTCGCGTAGAGGGAGTGCTCATGTTGAGAAATCGATCATCATCATCGGCGCCGGAATCGCCGGGCTGGCTGCCGGCTGTTACGCGCAGATGAACGGCTATCGCAGCCAGATCTTTGAGCTACATGACATTCCCGGCGGTCTTTGCACCGCGTGGGAGCGCCGCGGCTACACCTTCGATGGCTGTATCCATTACCTTTTTGGCTCAGGTGCAGGGCAGCCCTTTCACTTCATCTGGGAAGAGCTGGGTGCGGTCCAAGATCGACCCATGGCCAACCATGACGAGTTCATGCGCGTGGTCAGCCCCGACGGCCTTACCTTCATCGCCTACAGCGACCCGGACCGGCTGGAGGAGCACATGCTGGAGCTGTCCCCGCGCGATGCCAGGCGTATCCACGAGTTTGCCAACGGCGTGCGGCGCTTCACAAAGTTCGACATGTCCCTCATGCTGGCCAAGCCGCGGGCGCTCATGAACCAGTGGGACTGGCTCAACCTGGGGCGCAAGATGATGCCCTTCCTGGTCCCCCTCCTCAAATACGGCACAGTGTCGGCGCACCAGTTTGCGGCTCAATTCCAGGATCCCTTTCTGCGCCAGGCGCTTGCCCGCATCTTCGCCTGGCCCGAGATCCCGATCATGGCCGCGATGCAGCTACTGGCTTACATGCACAATGACAATGCCGGCTTCCCCATTGGCGGCTCGCTGGCGTTCGCCCGCGCCATCGAGCGCCGTTACCTGGCCCTGGGCGGCCAGATTCACTACAAGGCC
>JACFMY010000214.1:0-10060 GCA_019455155.1 Caldilineaceae bacterium | reverse complement strand
GCGCGGTCGGCGTACGCCTCTATAACGACGAAGAGCATCGCGCCGACCATATTCTCTCGGCGGCGGATGGGCGTGGCACCATTTTTCACATGTTGGACGGCCGCTATACCAGCCGGGCCATCCGCGCGCTCTATGACGGCCATCTACCCGTGCACTCCACCATGCAGATTTCATATGGCGTCAAACGGGACATGCATGACGTGCCCCATTGGGTCACCTATTTGCTGGAGAAACCCGTGCTCATTGCCGGAGCCGAGCGCCAGGACATCGGCGTCCAGCATTACAGCTATGATTCCACGTTGGCGCCGGCAGGGCGGAGCTCCATGGTCGTGCTACTCAAGTCGGACTACGACTATTGGCAGCGCATCTATGGCCGGCGGCTATACGATACGGAGCAGATGCAGGTGGCCGAGCAGCTGCTGGAGCTGATTGAGCGGTGGCATCCGGGGCTGCAGGAGGATATCGAGGTGACGGACGTAGCGACCCCGGTCAGCCACGAGCGCTACACGGGCAACTGGCTGGGATCGACCTGCGGCTGGCTGCTCACCACCGAGACATTGCGCCACATGATCTTCGGCGTGCCCAAGACGCTGCCCGGCCTGGGCAACCTCTACATGGCAGGCCAATGGGTAGAGCCTGGCGGCAGCGTCCCCCTGGCCGCCGCCTCCGGCCGCAACGCCATCCAGCTCATCTGCGAGGCCGATCAGAGAGAATTCCGCGTGGAGAAGGTGTGAAACCACTATGACTTCTCTATAACTTCTTCGCGAATGACAACGAAGACTCTCTCACCGGGTTGGGGACGGACGAGGGAGGTGCCGGTGAAGTCGCCAAAGGCGGGCAGCACGCCGCAGGTGGTGCTGAAGTAGAAGCAGGGCAGCGTGGCCTTGAGTCCGCCAGGGCCGGCCAGCCGGACGGCAGGATGCAGGTGGCCGGCCAGCGCGTAGGCCGCAGGATCGGTCTCGGGATAGTGGCGCCAGGCAAAGGGAGGATCTGCCCATGGTTCGTCGACGCAGGTGACGCGCCATTCCGCCGGCGGGTCGCCCGCCTGCGCATCGTGGTTGCCCCGTACCAGCACAAACTCCAGCGCGCTGAACTGTGCTCGCCATGCGGTCACGGCAGCTACTGTCTGCGGCGCACGGCCGTCCCTGGCGTGCAGCAGATCCCCAAGGCAGATGAGCCGCTCCGCGCCCGTCCGCGTGAGGATGGCGTTCAGCCGCGCCAGGTTGCCTGTCGTCGTGCCCCCGGGTACAGGCACGCCGTGGGCGCGAAAGGCCGCCGCCTTGCCCAAATGGGGATCGGCAATCACCAGGGTGCGCCGGGCAGGCCAATAGAGCGCCTTCTCTGGCAGCAGTTGGATCTCTTCCCCGCTGAGAATCAATGTCGCCATAGCAGTGATGAAATGTTCCAGCGATGAGGCGCAAAACCGCCCGAGCGCTGTGCTACGTGTCTACGCGCCCCGACCGTTCGACAAGTAGTGATGCCACAGCAGCCGTGCGGCTACCGCGCGCCAGGGGCGCCAGCCCTCTGCCAGCTCTACCAGCTCCTGGGGCGTTGGCCGCGTCGCGAGGCCCTTGACCTGCTGGGCAGCTGTAGCCAGGGCCAGGTCGCCGGCCGGCCACACGTCAGGCCGCCGCAGGACCATGAGCAGGTAAATATCGGCTGTCCAGGGACCGATGCCTTTGAGCTTGATCAGCTCAGCACGTACCGTATCGTCATCCTGCGCGGGTAACAGGTCAGGATCGAAGCGGCCGTCCACCATGGCCTGGGCCAGGTGCCGGGCGTAGCCCGTCTTCTGGCGGCTGAAACCCACGGCGCGCAGTTCGTCGTCCGTCAGGGCGAGCAGCCCGGTGGGATTCACCGTCCCGAGCCGATCCTGCAGCCGTGTGAACGCGGCGCGGGCGGAAGCCAACGACACCTGTTGCTCCAGAATGAGCAGGATGAGCGTGGGAAAGCCTGGCTCCCGCGCCCATAGCGGTGGGGCGCCATGGCGCGTTACCACGCGCGCCAGGTCGTCGTCGCGCGCGGCCAACTCGGCCACAGCCTGAGACAGCAATTCCTCGGTCAACATGTACGTACACTCCTACTCGCTTCGCGTGGCGCCGTGTCTGAGCCGTGTCTGAGCCGTCTCCGTGCTGCCCCCACCGTCGCCCGCGGGTTGCCGCCGTCACTCTGTGCGCACAATCTTCACGTGCCGTTTTGCCCGCACATCGTAGAGATCCGAGCGCCGGTCATAGAGGTGACGGACAGTGGCCAGGTCGCGCTGCTGGACGAGGGAGGTCAGGTCCAGATCCGTAATGAGCACGGTCTCCACATTGGCTTCGCTGGTCCCGGCTGTGGCCGCCGGCGGGAACGCGAAGTCACTGGGTGTATAGACCGCGGCCTGGCCGTAGTTGATCAGATAGTTCTTGGCCGCGGGCAAATTGCCCACGTTGCCCACAATGACAGTGTAGACGAAGTTCTCCACGGCCCGGGCCTGGGCGGTGTAGCGGATGCGGTCAAAGGCTTTGCGCTCGTCGGTGCTGTAGGGAATGAAGAGCACCTCCGCGCCCGACAACGTCTGCAGCCGGGCCAGTTCGGGAAACTCCACATCGTAACCGACCTGAATCCCAATCCGGGCCAGAGGCGTGTCAAAGACCTTGATATCCTCGCCTGGTTCGATGTCAAAATCGGTGCGCTCGATGGGAGGGATGTGGAGCGCGTCCTGGGTATAGACACTGCCCGTTGGCGTAAAGAGATGGGCCACATTGTAGAGATTGCCGTCGCGGACCTCCGGCTGCGAGCCGGCGATGATATAGAGACCGTGCTGTTGCGCCAGGCGACTGAAGAGATCCAGATAGCGATCCGTCATGCCTGCCAGGCGCAGGATGGCCTCGCGCGAGTCCAGGTCTGGCGACATGATGGAAAAGAGCTGGGCCGTAAAGAGCTCCGGGAAGATCAAGAAATGGGAGTGGTAGGTATTGGCCGTGTCCACAAAAAAGTCGACGGTCTGCTCGAACTCATCCCACGAGTGGATGGGGCGCATAAACCATTGGGCCGCGCAGACACGGATACGGCGCACGACCCGCTGCAGGGGCGCGGCGGCAATCTTGCGCTTTTCCGGCTGGTACGTTGGGTTGGGCATCTCCAGCAAAGTGGAGTAGTTGAGGCTCGAATCGTCCCACAAAAAATCGAGCAGCACGCGGCGCACTGTGTAGCCGGCCCGCAAATGCGCGGTCAGCGAGGGGTCGGACAGCTCGCCGTTGACAACCTTCTGCACGTACTCTTCGGCGGTCATCTTGCCGGCATAGTCGGTATAGCCCGGAATGCGCCCATAGGCCACCATGCGGCGCAGATTGTAGCGCCTCATCAGGTTGATGCGCTTTTCGTAGAGCTGCCTGGAGACTCCGTACCGGCGCCACTCGGGCTGCACACCGATATCGGCGCCATACAACGTATCGCCGCTGGGGTCATGGGTGCTGAAGGTGCCGCCGCCCGTAATCTCCTCATAGGTATACCAATGGGCGTCGTCATCAAGCTGAACGATGAGCGAGCTGGCATAGCCCGCAATCTCGCCATCGATCTCCGCCAGGAACTGGCCTTCGGGAAAGGCGGCCAGCTGCATCTCGTAAAAGCGTTCGGTGTAATACGCAGTCTCTGGATACTCTGGATACGCGGCCCGGTGACATTGGACGATGTCCGGAATATCCTCTTCGGTCCAGGCGCGGATCTTGATGCGGGGCTTGCGTCTGCGTTGACTCATGCATCCTCTGCAGATTGGATCTGTTTCCAGGCGCGGCGGCAGGCGGATCGCGCCGTCTCAAAGTTGAACCCCCGCCGGGCAAGAAAGGGAATCGCCTTCTTTTCGAACTCCTCTTGCGGCAGATCACGCCAGCGCTCTATTTTCGGCGCCAGCGCGTCCCAGGCCGCCGCGTCCTCGTCCAGATCGTCTAGCGCGCGCTCGATGGTTTCCCGATCGAGCCCCTTTTGCCGGAGCTCAAAACGGAGCGCGGCCGCGCCGCGCGGCCGGAAACGCTTGCGATTGTCCACCCAAAACCGGGCAAAGCCGGCGTCGTCTACGTAATCATAGCGCTCAAGCCGGGAAAGGGCAGCAGCCACTGCCTCAGGCGCGTGCCCCTTGCGCGCCAGTTGCTGTTCCACCTCAGCCCGGCTGCGGGGCCGCGCGCCCAGAAAATGCAGCGCGGCCTGAAACGCCCTGTCCACATCGTCGTTGCGGCGGAGCTCTTCGATCTCGGCTGGAGTCAGCTGCTGGCCCTTGTGCAGCCGCGCTGCCACATCCAACGTCACGCCAAAGGCGTACTCCCCATCCAGAAAGACGCTGACCCGCTCCTTATTCTTCTGTTGAACCTTGAGAGCCGTGATGGTGCCTGCTATATCCATGATTATCCTGTCACCGGCGCCGCCTGCCGCAGGCCCAGCCACGCGGCCACGGCTACAAAGAGCAGCGTCAGCGCCAGCCCTACGGAGGCGACGGCCACCATGCCGCCGGCCGCGAAAACGGCCCCGGTACCCAGACTGCCCGTGCCCGACGAGAGCGCGACCAACATATCGTTGGTCCCTTGGGCACGCCCCCGCTCGCGAGGGTGAAGGGCGCTGGTCAACAGCGTTGAACCGGCGACAAAACAGAAGTTCCAGCCCAGTCCCAGCAAGAAGAGTGCGAGGGCCAGCGCCACGAGATTGGCGGCAATGGCTGCCATGACGCTAGAGATGAGCAGCAGCGCAGCCCCAAACGCGATCATTGGATAGATGCCTAACCGGTCGATAAGCCAGCCATTGACAGCCGCAAAACCAAACATGCCAATGGTGTGAGCCATGAAGACCAACGACACGTCCGCGTTGGTATGGTTCTGGTGGTGCATGTGTACGGGCGTAATCACCATGATCAGGGTCATCACCAGCTGCCCCACCACCATAGTCGCCACCGCCAGCTGGACGACCCGGCCCGAGAAGATCGTGCGCAGGGAACGCCCATTGTCGCCGACCAGGGCAACGCCGCCACCGGACGCATCAAAACGCCGCCCGAGCTCCAGTGGCTCGGGCCGCAGAAGAAGAAAAGCCAGCACCATGGACGAAAGGGCCAACAGCACTGCGGCCAGATAGGGCCCGGCATTGGCGGCAAGCCCGTTCTGCGTGGCCAGCGCGGATGTTGGTCCTACCAGCAGCGGGCCTCCGATGGCGCCCACCGTCCCGGCAAAGACGATGAAGCCAATCACCCGCGAACGGCGCTGTGACGACCACACTTCGGACGCAATGAACCGGCTCTGCTGGCTGGCGCCCATGGCCATGCCGGCCAGCAGGGAGCTCAGACAGAGCACCCAAAACGAACCCCAGCCAATGGCGAAGGCGCCCACCAGCATGGCGATGGCGCCCACGAAATACCCCAACATCAGGCCGGGCCGGCGGCCGGCGCGGTCCATGAGCCAGCCGATGGGCACTGCCATGGACGCGCGTCCCACCAATTGGACGGTGCTGGGCACACCGGAGAGCGCGTCGCTGCCGCCAAGTGTGACCGCGTTGATGGAGAGCAGGGTAATCGATGCAATGAAAGCCGCGCTGAAGAGGCTTTCTGTGACAAAGAGGGTGCCGGTGATCCGCCGTTGGGCAGATCGCAGGTCGATTGGCGCGAGTTGCATATCCTTAGCCTTGTGTGGTCGAGCTCATCAGTGGGGAGTAGTATAAAGCAAAGCTGCGGCCGTCTCAAGGTAGGGGCAGCATCAGTCAGGGAACAAAAAGGGGAATACACTGAATCGTCCCGGGTATGATTGCCCGGGACGACTCAGCACAACCTATTCAACCCACACCACGAAGGAGAAAGGAGAACCCAGATCAGGCAGCGACCGCTTCCTCTGGGGTTTCCAGCATCGTATCAATCTCGCGCAGGACCGTCACACGGTTTTTGTTGGCGGCCTCGTACGCGCGAACTTCCTGCAGCTTTTCCTTGGACAGACTCGGCAGCAGGGCCACGATGTCCTTGACGTTCATCTCATCGTAGCCTTCGATTACGGCGATCTCGACCTTGATGGCCACATCCTTCGCCACCGCGGCTTCCCCGGCCGACGGATTGATGGCCGCCAGGAACTTCTCGACTTCCGCCACAATCGACTTGGTGTTTTTACTGACTACGTCAACCTGCTCTTCAACGTAGGAAGCGACTTTCTTGAAGTCAGGGTTCTTCTGAAGCCGGTTGAACTGCTCAACCCAATCGTGCTCCAGCTCTTCACCCCGCTTTTCAGCGTCGTCGATGAATTTCTTGCTATCGGCCCAGAGAGTCTGCGCCCTGTCATAGGCCAGCCCCCAGAATCCGGCATAGGCCAGGATCGCCTTGCGTCCCAAAACTCTGGCCTGTTTCACAGAATCCTCGACCTGTTCCTGAACGTTGCGCAGATTAACGCGCATCGTTGTTTTCTCACTCATTTTCCACTCCTCGAAATCTCGGTACGACTCACCGTTTCATTTTGTCGTCGTATTCCGCACGATTTGATAACGCACTGCGTTACGACCCCATTATAACGCAATGCGTCATGGCTGTCAACCCCTCAGGTTTAGGTCCACTTTTCGAGAGGCAGAGCAGGAGTGGAAACGCGCGCGCGTTTTACGCGGCGCGGCGTGTCAGCGCGGCTCGTGGCGGCTGTAGAGGCTATCGGCCAGGCCTGTAATCTCGTCGCGCATAACCAGCTTGTCGAGCCATGCTTGTGGGATGCCCTCTTCGCCATAGAAGGCGCCGGCCAGCTGCCCGCACACCGCCGCGGTGGTGTCGGCATCATCGCCCAGGTTGGCCGCACGCAGCACCGCACTGCGATAGTCATCTGTCGTCCAGAAACACCACAGGGCCGCGGTTAGGCTCTCTACAACGTAACCGCTGCCTTTGATCGCATTCGCGTCCAGGTCACGATAGGCGCCGTCGGCAATGATCTGGATCTTGGGCGTCAGCGCTATGGGAGGCAGGTTGGGAAAGTGGGGGCCAAACAGAATGGCCTCCTTGTCCATGCCGTTCAGGGCCTTGTAGAGGATCGCGCCAAAGAGACGGCAGGCATCCAGACATTCGACCGCGGCATGGGTAGTGCGCGAGCTTTCGGCGGCAAAGTGCACCGTGGCGCTGAGATCGCCGCAGAAGAACATGGGGATGGGCGCCAGGCGCATGATCGAGCCATTGCCCGCGCTAAAGGGATCAGGGTTTCCACTGTACGGGTTGCCGCTCTTTTGGAAGCGCTTGAGGGCCGCGCTGGTGGCGCCGCCAATGTCGAAGCAGCGGCCGATGCTGCTCAGATAGCCTTCCTTGTACCAGCGCACGTACCGTTCCATCTGGTCATTGGGGTCGAATCTACCCAGCTCGACCAGGCTGGTTGCCAGGCAGAGCGCCATGGAGGTATCGTCCGTCCAGGCGCCAGCGGGTAGGTGGAACGGGCCGCCACCCACCATATCGGTGATGGGCGTGACCGCGCCGCGTGGGGTGAATTCCAGCGTCGTGCCGACTGCATCGCCGGTGGCCAAACCAAGGAGAGAGCCGCGAAAGCGAGATCGTGTGGTCATAGGATCTTTGCGTGACAGGTGAACGGATGGGTGAGGCGTGTTGGCAGGGGCGGAACGTGGGCACGCGGCCGGGCCGCTCACTCCGTGGACTCGGTCCGCCGGTAGATGCCGCCACCCCGGACAAGAAAGCCATAATCGACCAGCATGCGTCGCAGATACGCGTAATCTATCTCGTGCCCATCGAGCAACGCGTTGACTTCAGCTTCCGGGTAGCTACGGCCTGGTTCGAAACGATGGGCCAGCCAGCCTAACACCTTGAGCCGGGGCGCATGCTTCGCAGGCAGGTGCATCAGCTTGCCCTTGCGCATGTATCTGCGTACGAATTCTGGTGTGTCCATGTTAAGCAGTGCAGTGAAGATTGGTGCGGAAAAGAAAAGACCTGGAACAGCTACAGCCGCTCCAGGTCATGGTTCCTTCGCCCGGCCACCATACGGTCAGCTGGCCTTGCTGTCTGTAGCGGCAGCCGCCGCATTGCCGGCTGCAGGCGTGAAGTTCGGATCGCGATACTTCTTCCCCTCCTCGATCAACATGACAGGAATCCCGTTGCGGATCGGGTACTTGTAGCCGTTGCGCGGATTCAGCAGGAATTTACCCTCTTCGACCAATTCCAGCGGCCCTTTGTCCTCCGGGCACACCAGAATCTTCAGAAGCTCGTCACTGATCTTGCCGCCCAGTGGCGCGTCGTCCAGCGATTTGACCGGCTGTGAAGGCAGGACGCCGCTGGTCGCCGCGGATCCGTCATCGGCAGGAGCAAAAAGCTGCTTAACCACATATGCGATGCCGGCCAACACTGCAGCGAACAAGAGGAATTTGAACAATCGTTTCATGGTGTTGCTCCAGTTCGTAGCGAACAAAAGAGAAAGGCCTCGGTTCTGCCCATCTTATCACAGGATAGATCAAGGCTGGAAATCTCGCGCTCAGACACCTACGCGCCCGCAGCAGGAGAGATCCAGGCAGTGCGGTTTGCCCATGCCCACACCCCTTTGCAATGATTTTATGACAATTGTATACTGATTCGCATACGAAACTTCAAATTCTCGGTCTTGCACCTATGAACTATCTCTGGCTGCCGCTTTTAGTTCTGCTCTGGTTGGCCGCCGTCTTCTTTCTCTACCGTCGTCACCGGCGCTATGCTTCAGAAACGGCGTGCGGCCTGTGGTGCGATATGCTGGCTGCCGGCCTCCTGTGGATCCTGGTCGCCGGCTTCTTCTGGCGTACCCTCAGCGGTGACGTCTTCCAGCCGGCCGACGGCGGCGACCTGGTAAGCTTTCTCTTTCCCACCTACCGCTTTGCGGCCGCAGAGTTGTCACGGGGCAGCCTGCCCCTTTGGAATCCAACCCTGTACGCCGGCGCGCCCTTCATCGGCGACATTCAGGCCGGCTTTCTCTACCTGCCCAACCTGATCCTCTTCCTGGCCATGCCGGATTTCCCCTACACGGCGCTCCAGTGGCTTAGTGTCCTGCATCTCTATTGGGCAGGGTTGGGGGTCTACGTCTTGCTGCGGACGGTACGGTGGTCCGGCCAGCCGGTGAGCCGGGTCGCGGCCCTCTTTGGCGCCGTCGCATTTGCCTTTTGCGACCCGCTGCTGATCCATCTGGGCAACCTGAACCTGATCGCGGTGCTGAGCTGGATGCCCTGGATCGTGGCCGCGTATGCCGTGGCCCTGGAATCGGGCCGCCTGCGTGCGATCGCCGTGACCGCGCTGCTCTTCGCCCTCAGCACCTACGCCGGCCACGCCCAGAGCACGCTCTACACCGGCCTGGCCCTGGTCATCTATACCGCCGGCCAAATGGCCGCGCGGCCGGCAGAGGGGTGGGGCTGGCGGCGCCGGCTTGGGCGGCCCGTGGGGGTGCTCGCGGCCACTGTGGCGCTCACCATCCTGCTGGCCGCGCCCGTCCTGCTCCCGGCGGCGGAGATGACACGCCACACGGTGCGCAGCGACTTTACCTACCAGGACACCGTCGCCTTTTCCCTGGCGCCTACGCAGCTGCTGGCGGGGCTCGTTACGCCCGGCTTTTTTGGCCGCGGTCCGGCCCTCCACTGGAGCCTGTGGGAACGTGTCGAGCTGCCGTACCTGGGTATACCCGTCCTGATCCTTGCCATCGCATCGGTGCTGGTGGCGTCCCCCGAGCTGCGCCGGCGCCTGTGGCCCTGGGTGGGCATGGCGCTCTTTGGCCTGATTGTCGCCCTGGGGATCTACGGCATCGTCCATGGCTGGTTGACGGTGCTGCTGCCCCTCTTTGACCAGTTCCGGGCTCCTGCCCGTGCCCTGATCCTGTGGGCGCTGGCGGCCAGCGTGCTGGCGGCCGTTGGGCTGGACGCGATCGCGCGGCAGGCCACCCGCCCGGCCGCGCTCACGACCCTGCTGCGCTGGGGCGGGATGATCCTGAGTCTCGCGGTGCTGCTTTCCTATCTCGCCCTGCTGCTGACCCAGGCGGACGAAACCGCCTTCCTCCGCGCGTCGGTCGCGGCGCTGGCATTGGTGCTGGCCTGGATCAGCTGGCTCATGGCCTGGGCGTTGCTTGCCGCGCGG
>JACFMY010000213.1:10640-10926 GCA_019455155.1 Caldilineaceae bacterium | reverse complement strand
AACTTATCTACCTGGATACATATCTACATGAGTATTGCGCAGCGGACCGCGGATCGGGTGAGATGGCGCGGTTCGCCCGCGCCATCCCACCCGATCCGCAGCCTATGCATACCTATTGATACTCCGCGCGCACCTGGAGAATGGCCGCCTCGGCGTCGGCCAGGGCCTGCTCGGCGGTCTTGGTGCCGGTCAGCGCAGCCTGTACCTCGCGGGCCAGGATCTCCGAGGTCTCCGAGTAGAAGGGCACAATGGGACGGTTCCGCAGATATTCGTACTGTTGCTTCGA
>JACFMY010000213.1:6445-10630 GCA_019455155.1 Caldilineaceae bacterium | reverse complement strand
CGACACCTCGATGAAATCCTGCTCCCGCGCCACTTCTGGTTGGGCCTCTTGCAGCTCAGGATCGTCAAAGAGCGATTTCCAGACCGGCAGCGCGTTCTGCGAGTACCGCTTCTGCACATCCTTGCTCGAAAGATACAGGATGTAATCCCACGCCTGGTCTGGGTGCGGGCTATCGCTCATGACCGCCAACCCCATGCCGCCGTTGATCGTCGCGCTGGGATCTGTTTCGCCGGGCATCAGCGTGACGATCGCGTTACCCACGATCTGGGACTCGGCGGGATCGTTGGCCAGGTTCAACTGGTAAGCCCAGTTAACCGAGAAGAGAGCTGAGCCCTGGGAGAAGGACCGGCGCACCTCTTCATAGGTCGATTCCAGCGAGGCTGGATTGTAGAGTCCATCTTGCATGCCCGACACCATGAAGTTTAGCGCCGCTATTCCTGCGGGGCTATTGAAGGCTGGGGTGTTGTCTTCATTGAAGAAGGTGCCGCCAAACGCGAAGAGATAGTATGCGAAGGCGATGGTCAACCCTTCATCCTGCTGGAAGTACTCGATGAACGGATATTCCACCAGCCCCTGTTCCTTAGCCGCCATGGCCATCTCGCGCAGCTCATCCCAGGTCGTGGGCGGCGCATCATAGCCGGCCTGCTGCAGCATGTCCTTGTTGTAGTAGAGATACAGGACGTCGTTCAGCCAGGGCATGCCATAGAGCTTGCCCTGATAGGTGACGGACTCCATCGCGCCCGGCCAGATATCCTGACGAACCTCCTCGGGGATGCGGTCAGTCACATCGAGGATGAACTCCGCCGCGGCAAACTCCGCGGGCCAGATGCAGTCCATCAGCACCACGTCGTAGGTGCCCGCTCCGGATGTCGCGGCAGTCACGATTTTGTCGTGGAGCGCCTCGTAGGCCACGAAGTCGAGCTCGATGTTAACGTCGGGATGCTGTGCCTCATACTCATCTGTAATGGCCTCGATGTCACTCTGTTGGTAGCCCGCCTGGGCCATAAAGAGCGCGCGCAAGGTGACCGCCTCTCCGGCTGGCGCGGCGCCTTCCTCCGCCGGTGCTGGGGCCGGTGGGGCGGCAGGTACTGCGCATGCGGCCAGGAGCAGACTCGCGATCAGAACGAGGCTGATACCGAGATGTTTCATGTCTTCCCTCCTTTGAATTCACACGCTAGATGGTTGCATTCGCTCACGTGGAGCCTGGCGTGAGGGGATAGCGGCCGTAGGTCCTGGTCGTTTCAACCAGCGCTTCAAGATTTTCTGGCGGCGTGTCGCGGGGTAGCTCGCAGCCTGGGCTAAGGATAAAGCCGCCGCCCGCCGCGGCCGCGTCGATGCAGGCGCGGGCCGCCTGGGTCACCTGTTGGGGGGTACCCTGCAGCAGAACTGCCGCCGGATCGATGTTGCCCTTAACGCAGACCTTGTGGCCGATGAGCTGCTTCGCCTCTGCCAGGTCAACGAGCGAATCCAGGTTGATGATGTCCGCACCGATCTCGCCGAAGATCGGTAGCAGGGCCTGCGTGCGGCCACAGGCATGATACTTTACATAAGCTCCGGCCTTTTTGAGCCCGGCCAGAAGCTCGGTCACGTAGGGCAGGTTGAACTCCCGGTAGTGCCGGGGTGAAGCCAGCGAGGCGATCGCGTCGCCTACGCCGATGAAGCGGGCGCCTGCCTCGATCTGGGCCAGGCCAAAGGCGAGTTCCATCTCCAGGCTAAAGCGCATGAGGTCGTGAACCAGCGCCGGCTGCTCGTAGAGGTCGGTCATGAGATTGCTAATTCCCCGCAACATGGCCGATTCCTGGAAGGGCGCCTCCACCCAGCCGTAAACGACCTCGCTGTCGCCCAGCTCCTCGTGCAGGATGCGCAATGCCTTGATTTGCTCGTGCATGCGATTGTCGCCCAAGGGATCGGGCAAGCGCAGCCGTTTGAGATCGTCCACATCTTTGATGAGCGGGTCATCGGCCACGGGGCCCGGGACTTCGTCCTCCTGCCAGAAGACAGGCGCGCCGACCGTCTCGGCCTCGCGCACCGCGTCGGCCGTCACATTGACGCTGTCGTAGCCAAAGCGCCGAATACAGTGCAGTTGGGCCTCGGCCATCGGCTCGCCATAACGGCAATAGTCCGCGTAGGAGATGCCGGCCTGTTTTGCGGCAAAGGTCATGATCAGCGGGCTGACCGGCACGCGGTCCGGCTCGCGCAGTTCGCAGACAGCTATGTAGCGTTCACAGGACGTCATGCTCATCAGTGCATCTCGGCTTCACAGGTGCCGATGCCGCTGCGGAGGAAGTTGAACTGGACGTTGGGGTGGGCGGCCAGCAGGGACATGGGCACGGACGTGTCCGCGATCCGTTTCGAGATCATCAGCGTCGTCAGGCGCAGGCCGAAGGGGTTGTCGTGGTTGCCTGCATGCCAGATCGAGACCTTTTCGGCGCGCCAGGTTTCCTTCGGGCCGACGGAGATGGCCCGATCAGGGACATTCTGCACGACGCCGCCGCCAGAGGTGCGCGCGTTTTGGATCATGGTTATTGGGTGCAGATCGACAATGCGCGTTTCTAGCTCGCGGTAAACCTCCGGGGGCGGCGGGTTGTCTTGCCAGGGTGGCTCCCGTTTGGGTGGATCGTTGAAGGCCCAGTGTTTGACTTCGCCCTGACCACCCTGCATGACGACGCAGCGGGCCTGATCCCAGCTGGCAATGAATTCTGTTGGGTCAGCCGCGGGGAAGTGGATATTGGCCAAGGGCATGCGCAGATCCGGCCGGATGCGGTTGAAGCAGAGCTCCATGTCGGCGCGTGCGAAGCTAAGGGGAAAATCCATATCTGCTTCCTTGCCGTCGACTAGCCATTCGTCCATGCCCCAGAAATGGGCGTGGCGCAAATCGATCTCGAGCTCGTTGACCAATCTGGCCACCAATGGCAATTGTTCGGTGGGGCCAATCGGTCCACAGATACCGGCGGGCTGGTCCGGCGTTGCCTGGCGCCAGGCGTTAATATATTCCAGGGCCTCGGCGAGATAGAAATCTTCCGTGGTCTCGTAGACCTTGATCGTGAAGCCGGGCCGGCCAAGGGCGAGCAGGTCGTCGGCCGTGAGGCGGGCCGCGTCGTCCAAAAGCTCGCGGTCCAGGGTCGTATAGTCCCACCACCCCGGTGCAATCTTGCTGATAGGTCTCATTTACCCTCCTCTGCAGTCAATGAATTGGATTGATGGTCCGGTCGCCGGGACGCGCACGCTCTCACGGCCCGATAATGACCTCCATGGTCTGGTGTGACAGGGCTGCGATCAGGGGATCGAAGTTGGGCGGGCCGTAACCCAGGGCCAGATGCCGCGTCCAACCCTCGGCGTAGGTGTACCGGCCGGACATCTGTCCCATTTCGCGGCTTAGCTCCTCCATGTGCTGGAGATAGGAGTCGATGCCTTGCGTGGCATCCAGAAACTCTTTCTGGCTCCGGTGTTTGGCCAGCATCGTGCGCTTGGTATCCAACTTGCTTGTGATGTCCACATAGAAATCAGGCTGGACGCGCCGGCGTAAGGGGTCGCGCAGACCGTAGGGGAGTGCGTGGTAGATTGCCACAGGCTGTTCAGTGGGCGCGCGCCCGGGCTGCACGGGGTAGTTGGGCATGCCGCGGACAAAGGCAGCACTGAGCACCAGCCGGCAGGTATTCATGTGATCTTCCATGTAGTCCACTGGCGGGTGCGTAAGGATGATCTCCGGCTCCACTTTGCGCATCCTGGAGGCGATCCGCTGTAGTAAGTGACGCTCATAGTAAATCTCCATGTCGTCACAGAGGCTCTCATGGTAGACTGCGCCAATGACGGCAGCTGCGTCCAGCGATTCCTGGCGGCGCTGCTCGGCGATTGTGCGCGCATCCTGGTTGACGCTGCCGCAGGAACCGTTGGCAACGGTCATGTAGTGTAGTTCGTAGCCGGCCTCGCCCAGCAGGGCCAGAGTACCGGCCATCATGAACTCGATATCGTCGGGGTGAGCCACGATGGCAAACGCTCGCCTGGCCATACCTGTCCTCACTCTTTCCTCTTGTTATGAATTGTATCAGCCGCGAAACCAGTGTACATCACCCGAGTTCTCCATGAATTCAAAGACCGCGCCATCCAGCAAGACAAAGACGACGCGGAGGGTTTCGGTTGGGCGAAAGGGGCCAAGCAGCACTTCGGCATCGCCCATCTCTTCTT
>JACFMY010000213.1:0-6435 GCA_019455155.1 Caldilineaceae bacterium | reverse complement strand
CGCACCGGCCCGGTCACAGGCGAGTCAGGTTCGTAACGAAGATACTCAATCTTGTAGGGGTGGGCAACCGGGTCGGTCACCCAAACGCGGGTCTCCTCTATCCACTTTTCGTTTGGCTGCGTGTCGTCCGTTGGCAGCCCAATGTGATCGAAGCGTCGCATGGTTCACCTCCTGTGCCGCGGTCGCTATTTCACAGCGCGACCGCGGTCCCTGATTCGATTGACTGCCGCGCGGCGAGCGCGGTCTGGACGGCCAGCCGTCCCTGTTCGGCCGCGCCCTGCTCAGGTGGCTGGCCACTGCGCACGCTCTCGACAAAAGCTGCCAGCTCATTGTAGTAGCCGTCACCACCCTCATGTTCCACGGGGCGCGGCGCGGCGCCGGGCTCGTAGATCAGCAGGCTGTTCGCGCCCGCGTCGATGGAGTCTACCTGTTCACCACCGGCGCGCAGGGTGTACTCTACCACGCCCTTTTCGCACAGGACGCGTAGGGCCATGGTGAAGGGATAGCCCTCTGGCATCATGGCGTTACCTTCTGCAAAGCAGGCCACGCCGTTGTAGTCAAGCACGGTCAACGCCGCGTCCCAGCCACCGTGGGCACCGCGCTGGCCCCGCGAGAAGAGCCGGGTGGGCGTGCCAAAGAGCCAGTTGAGCAGATCCAGGTCGTGGATGTGCAGGTCGAGCACTTCCCCACCGGTCAATTCGGGGTTGCTGAACCAGGGGCTCCACGCTGGCGCGGTGCAGAGCCGGAATGCTGTCGCGGAGAGTGGTTTGCCCAACTCGCCGCTCCGCACCACCCGGGCCAAAGCCACATACTCGGGCCAATGACGCAGCACCATGGCGACCATGAGCAGGCGACCGGCCTGGCGGGCAGCTTCGATCATCTCATCGCATTCGGCCACCGATAACCCCATGGGTTTTTCAACCAATACATGTTTGCCCGCATTGAGCGCGGCCACTGCATACTGTTTGTGCAGATTCGACGGTAACGTGATGCTGACCGCCTCGACGCGCGGGTCGTTGATCAGCGCCATGGGATCGTCGAAGGGTTCGGCCCCTACTTCCTGCGCCAACGCCGCGGCCTTGCTGGCGGACTGGGACGATACGCCCACGACGGTTGCGCCCGGTATCTTGGCCAGAGCGCGGACATGGGTGCCTCCCATGAAACCGGCGCCAAGCACCCCTACATGTACCATATCCCTCATCTCCCTTCTGCTGGAACTACGCTCAGGACATGCCGAGCTTTTGCAAGGTTGCGTAGGAGACCTTCATGGACCGGTCGACCTCTTCCAGCGGCGGCCATGGCTCGCCAGAGAATTCGATCTCAATGCTTGTCGGACCGTGATAGCCCTCTTCCGCCAGGATCTGCAGGATGGCTGCGAAGTCGAGCTCCCCCTCACCCACCGCCGGGAAGTTCCAGACTTTGGCGCCGCCGATCTTGTCTTTGAGATGAACGTGCACCAGGTAGGGCACCACTGGGCGCAGGTCGTCTACAGCTTGGACGCCGCCGTAGAAGACGCAGTTCGCCGTATCGTAGTTGATGCCCACATTGGGCCGGTCGATCTCTTTAATCAGGGGGATAGAGAGCGCGCCGCTGGCCATGATGTCGCCGTGCACTTCGAGCCCAATGGTGATGCCACGGTCCGCCGCGTAGTCAGCCAGCTCGTGAATGTAGCCCATAAAGGCGTCTTTGTCTTCGTCTTCGCTGTAATGACCGCCAATGGCGGTGTTCATGAGTGTGATGCCGAGCTTCTGGCACAGGTCAATGGCCTGTTTGCCGATGACCACGCCCTCCGCCGTCGTCAGATCGGAGTGGCCGCTCAGCGCCGATGCCTGCAGCCCATAGTTTTGCAGCTTCGCCCTGACTTCGGAAAGCTTGCCGGCGTTGGCGTCGAGGGGTATCTGTTCCGTCCACCCGCGCACTGCGGATAACTCGACATAACGGAAGCCCGCCCTGGCAATGCCGGAGAGCGCTTCATCAAGGCTATAGGTGTGATAACTGTTTGTGTGTCCGGCAAGGATGTTGTTCATGCTCATCGATCCTTTTCTGGTTGTGGAGGATGGCGAGGTGGGTTACGCTGTGGGGGTAGGCAGCGCGGTGCCCACCCCCACCACCCTACGGCAGGGGATAAGAGACTATTCAGTTGACCATGGCACGCCGCTGTCGTCCACAGCCTGCCATGCCTCGTTGAGCTCGAAGCTCTCAGCATCTTGACGTACGCGGGCGGCATCAAAGCTGTTGGCGGCTTCGATCAGCTCATTGGTCACCACATCGCCGGCATTGTACTGGTTCTCGATCTGGCCCAGCTCATAGACTGTGTCGATATAGGACTGCCAATTCTCCACGTCGTTGTAGCCGTAGCCGAGACCCGCCTTCTGGCTGCCGAAGTAGAGATCGGCCAACTCAACCATGGAATCAAAGGCGAGCTGCGGCGTCATCTGCTCCGCCAGGGCTGGGAACTGCTCGTAGGTGATCTGCGCTGCGGCCCGGGGATTCAGACGCGCGAACTCAAAGGCCATGGCATTGGCCATGAAGAACTTCTCCCACAGTTCTTTCTTGGCTGGATCCGAGAGATCTTCCTTGCGGATGGCGTAGCCGTTGGAGGGGTGGCTGGAGAAGTCCGTGCCGATGAGATATTTGAAATCCAGACCCTGAGCTCCCCATTGGGCGGATAGACCGCGCCAGGCCAGCGCGGCATCGGCCTGGCCAAGGGCCACAGCCTGTGCCCACTGGTTGCCGGCATTGAGATAGGTCACTGTCGAGGGGTCGACGCCAGCTTCGACGAGGATGGGATCGACGATGACCTTCCACCCTTCGGAGCCCAATGAAATGGTTTTGCCCGCCAGATCCTGGACCGTGGCGATCTCGCTGTCTGGCCGCACCGCGAAGTTGAAGGTCTGGCCCAGCATCATCTCCCACGGCTGAACCAGGTTCATGCCTGCGTCGATGCTGGAGAGAAGCACACCCGGCGATGGGTAGCCCACGTCGGCCTGCTGTTCTGCGATCAGCTTGGTGACCGCCAGAGCCTCTAGCGGCCCGGGCTGCAGCTCAACATCGAGGCCTAGCTCTTCGAAGTAGCCAAGCTCCTTGGCCACCCAGAGATTGAAGTCGTCCATGACCTCTAGGGTGCCACGGGGCGAGACCCACACCACCTTCTGTGTCGCCGGACCGGCCGCGGCTTCGGCCCCGGCAGCTGGGGCAGCTGCCTCCGGTGCAGCTACGGGGGCGGCTGTACAGGCTGCCAGCAAAGCTGTAAGTAGAAGAATCCCTAGCGCGAACCTCAGACGGGGTTTGATCATGATGTTCCTCCTAACTGTGCATTCTGACCGGAAAGCTGACTGACGACCGGCGCCGGCTGGTGGGGTATCAGGATAGCCACTGCTTTCGCTATGCCTCCCAGCTTGCCCACCGTTTGCCAACAAAATAGAAGATCACGTAGATCGTGATGCCGATGACGGCGATGATGAGGATCACGGAGAAGAAGCTAGCCATGCGCGCCAGCGACGAGTAGTAGGTCAGCCGGGTGCCCAGCCCTTCGCCGCCGCCGACCATCTCGGCGCCGACACACGTTAACAGCCCAAAGATGCCGCCGACCATGAGGCCGACGATAATCATCGGGAGGGCCAAGGGGAAGCGTACCTTGGTAAAGATCTGGAGGGTCGAGGCGCCATATGAGCGTGCCAGCGCGATCTTGGCGCTATCCGTGCGGCGAAAACCCGTCGCCGAGTTGATCATCACCATGGGACCGACGGCGAGCGCGATGGCGATAATGCGGGGTGTCATACCGAAGCCGAAACGAAGGATCAGCAACGGCACCAATGCCAGCATGGGTGTCGTAACCAGGATCAGGATGTAGGGAGTGATGATCTTCTCCACAATGGGAAACTGGGTAACGATGGCTGCCAGCAAAATGCCAATGGCGGCGCCGATGGTGTAGCCAATGATTAGCTGCTGCAGGGTAACCAGGAGGTGCGGCCAGACGGTTGGAAAGTTGTTGACCAGCGCCCCCGCGATTTCGCTGGGACGGGGGAAGACATAGGAAGGCACACGGAAGATGACCACCGCGATCTCCATACCGATCACCACGACGACGGCCACGACCAGAATCAGCGCAAGCTGCCTGCCGGCAATATTGACTGAGGTCAATGCTGACCAGTCAATGAAGCCTTCATCTTCCAGCTTGCTCTGCGTTGCTTGTTTTGACGCCAGTTTGGATTTTTCTGCTACGTTGTCCATGCCTTACCTCATAGACCACGGAAATGAGATGCGCTCAAGGGCCTGCCAACAGGAACAGTTGCACTCAGCGTGCGGCCGTGCCCACTACTCGTGGGCGAACTGTTCGATTTCGTATGCGCCCTCTTCGGTCGCCTTCTGCACACCCTGGTAGATAGTGTTTTTGATATCGCCGACGATCTCGAAAAAGCGAGACTCGGTCGTGATGGACAGGGGCCGCGGCCGGGGGAGGTCAATCTTATATTCCTTTAGGTTGCGGCCGGGACGGGGCGTCATCACGTAGACTCGATCCGATAGATAGACGGCCTCGGGAATCTGGTGTGTCACGAATACGATGGTCTTTTGCGCCGCTTCCCAGATATTGAGCAGCATAACATTCATCTCGTCGCGCGTGAACGCATCCAGCGCGCCAAAGGGCTCGTCCATCAGAAGTACCTGCGGGTCATAGGAAAGCGCCCGGACGATGGAGGCGCGCTGCTGCATGCCGCCAGAGAGCTCGCCAGGATAGTGGTGCTCGAAGCCGGTCAGCGCGGTCATCTCCAGCAGGTTGTCGATCCGATCCTGGTAGCGACGGGGCCTTTCCCCCATGATCTCCAGCGGAAAGTAGATGTTTTTCATGAGGTTGCGCCACGGCAGCAGGTTGGCGCTCTGGAAGACCATGCCGACCTCCCGGCGAGGTCCCGTGACCTCCTCGCCGTTGATCTTGATGCTGCCCGCAGAGAGCGGCCACAACGCGGCCATGGCCCAGAGGAGCGTGCTTTTGCCACAGCCGCTCGGACCGACGAGCGAGACAAACTCGCCCGTATGCACCACCATGTCAAAGTCGTTTAGCGCATGGACAGGACCCCGCTCGCTCTGAAAGATCTTGGTCGCTTTGTCCACGACAATAATCGGTTGGCTCTCCATTGTCACCTTCTTGCTTGCAC
The DNA here is from genome assembly GCA_019455155.1 of Caldilineaceae bacterium. Taxonomy (GTDB): domain Bacteria; phylum Chloroflexota; class Anaerolineae; order Caldilineales; family Caldilineaceae; genus JACFMY01. Next base: position 1,279 of record JACFMY010000213.1, on the reverse strand, counting down.
GTGAAATCCTCTTATCCTGGCGGCCGGTTGTCTCCCTGGCTGGCCTCAGTTGGGGCGCACAAAGAGTGCCGTACTGGTCTCGGACAGCACCGTGGCCACCGCGCCCAATACCGGTGCATCCATCTGCAGTTCCGACAGCACAAGGGGAGGAATGTTAGGTACCAACCCTTGCAGTCGCGCACAGAGTGCGTCGATAAAAAGCTCACCGTAGGCTGCCAGATCCCCGCTCACGACGATGCGGTCGGGGTCAAGGATGCAGGCCAGATTCGCCACTGCGATGGAGAGATAGTCGATGGTTTCCTGCAACACCGCGCGCGCCAGCGCATCGTTCTGGCGCGCGGCCGCCAGCACCATGTCCACGCTCAGACTGGCGCCCGTACCGTTGGCAGCGTTTGCCAGCATGGAAGGTTCACCGGCGGCGAGCCGGGCCTGGGCACGGCGTACAATACCGGAGCTGCCTGCCAGCCCTTCCAGGCACCCGTACGTGTCATAGACTCTGCCAAGAAACTGCTGGCCCGGAATCAGATACCCTACCTCGCCGGAAGCGCTGTGGGATCCGCGATAGAGACGTCCATTGAGGACCAACCCTGCGCCGATGCCGTCGCCCAAGGAAATGCAAATCATGTTCTCAATGCCCCGGCCCGCTCCTTGCCAGCGCTCGCCCAGCGCAATGAGATTCACCTCGTTTTCCACAAAGACTGGCAGATCCAGCGCCTGCTGTAGCATCTGCTGGAGCGGCACATTGCGCCAGCCCAGGCTTGGAGACCAGACGACAATGCCTTCAGGGTAGGTCACGATGGACGGTGCGCCGACACCTACGCCGCGCACAGGAATGGCCATCTCAACTGCGTTTCGTCGCAGCGCTTCAATCACCTTGACTACCTGCGTAATGCCATCGCGGCCTGGCAGCGCCGGTGCGCTATGGCGCCGGATGATCTCTCCGCTCAGGTCGGCTAGAGCGCCCACGATGCTTTGGCCGATATAGATGCCGATCACCAGACTGGCGCGCGGGTTGAACTGCAGGAGGGTGGCTGGCCGCCCGCCTGTAGAATCGATGGTTTCGCGCTCCAGCACCAGCCCATCTTCAAGCAGGGCGGCGGCGATGCGCGTGATGGTCGGCGCGCTTAGCTGCAGGCGCCGTGCGATCTCAGCGCGCGGCAGCGGGCCTGCTGTGCGCAGCAATTCAAGCACGGCCGAACGATTGACCCGCCGGAGCAGGGAAGCATTACCGGTACGGCGCATGGTACAAACGATCTGTTATAACGGATTTTATGGGGTA
>JACFMY010000212.1 GCA_019455155.1 Caldilineaceae bacterium | reverse complement strand
CGGCATAAACTCGCGCTTCTCGATGCCTACCCCGTGCTCACCAGTGATACTGCCGTCCTTGTCCACACAGATGGCGACGATTTCCCTGGTGGCAGCAAAGACCCGTTCCATCTGCCCTTTGTCCCTGGGGTCACACAGAATGCAGGGGTGCAGATTACCGTCACCGGCGTGGAAGACATGCCCCGTTTCCAGTTCGTAGCGCGCGAGTACTTCCCCGATCGTGTGCAACGTCTCGGCCAGGAGACTGCGCGGCACAGTGACATCGACCAGATAGAAGGCTGGCGCCAGGCGGGCAAAGGCGCCGGCTGCACTCTTGCGACCATACCAAATACGCTGGCGCTCCTCCTCGTTCTGGGCCAGGCGCAGGTCATAGCCGCCATGGGTTGCGAGGATGTCAGCGATCTCCTCCATCTGACTGTCGAGGCTATCGGGATGGCCATCCACCTCGACAATGAGCGCGGCCTGTGCGTTCACCGGCAAGCCAATTTGGACATAATCCTCGATCATGCCCATTACCTTCTGGTCCATCATTTCCAGCGTCGCGGGGACCAGCCCTGCAGCGATGATCGCAGACACGGCTGCGCCGGCCTCCTCGTCGGAATGGAAGGAGACCATCATGGTCCTGACGGCCGGCGGGTTGCGCATGAGGCGCACATAGGCCCGGGTGGCCAGGGCCAGCGTTCCCTCGCTGCCCACAATCAGCCCGGTCAGGTCGTATTCAGGATAGTCCAGCGCCCGGCCGCCAGTTGTCACGACCGTGCCGTCGGCCAGCACAGCCTCCAATCCGGTGATGTAGTTGGTGGTGACGCCATATTTGAAGCAGTGCGGCCCGCCAGCATTTTCGCCCAGATTGCCGCCAATGACCGACGAACGGCCGCTGGAAGGATCGGGAGGATAGTAAAGGCCCTGTGCCTTAGCCGCGCTATCGAGGGTCAGGTTTACGACGCCGGGCTCCACGACTCCGTTGCGACCCGTACGATCCAGCTCCAGGATGTGATGCAGCCGCGCGAACTCAACGATGATCCCACCCCGCTCAGCCACTGCGCCGCCCGAGAGACCGGTGCCCGCGCCCCGTGCCACCAGGGGCACACGGTTCGTGTGGGCCCAGCGCATGAGGCGGCTTACATCTTCGGTGGATTCCGGGTAAAAGACGGCGTCCGGCTGGCCGCGGTCAAAACCTGCATCGACCTCGAAGGTAATGAGCTCGACGGGATCGCTGACGAGCTGTCGCGTGGGAAAGAGTTGGGTAGGAAGTGCATTCGGCATGGCAAGTTTCGCTGTTCAGGAAATGGTGAGTCCGGTCGATTGCCTGGGCGCCGCGATCAATGGGCATTGGCATAGGCGCGGTCCAGTAGCTCCACAACGTGCATGACTGTGGCGTTCAGCCCGCTGCGCTGGACGCCGTAGACCATCTGCATATAACAGCCCGTGTTGGCCGTTGCGATGATGGTGGCGCGTGTGCTTTCCACGTCGGCCAGCTTGTTGTCCAATACCTGGTTGGCCAGCTCCGGCTGGAGCAAGTTGTAGATGCCGGCACTGCCGCAGCACATATCCGGCTGCCGCAGCTCGACCAATTCCAGGCCGGGTATGGCGGTAAGCAGCGCACGGGGCTGTTGGACGACCTTCTGGCCATGGCGCAGATGGCAGGAATCTACATAGGTGACCCGTGCCTGAAGCCGGCCGCGCGGTGGGTGGTGGAGATTGGCGGCTAGAAACTCGTTGATATCCTTGACCATGGCTACAAAGCCCTGGGCGCGGTCCGCATAGCGCGGGTCGTCCTTGAGCAGGTGGGCGTATTCCTTCAGGGTGGCGCCGCAGCCGCCCGCATTATTGATGACCGCCGTGAAATCGCCGCCCGCAAAGGCATCGATATTGCGACGAGCCAGGTCGCGGGCGAAGTCGCTTTCGCCGCTGTGCAGTGCCGCCGCGCCACAGCAAGTCTGGGATTGGGGGAAGTGGACTTCATAGCCGTTACGCTGCAGGACCCGCACGGTCGCCGCGTTCACCCCGGCAAGGAATGCATCCTGAACACAGCCAGTAAAGAACGCGACCTTGCCCCGGCGTGAACCCACCGCGGGCGCGGGTCTCGACTCGTCGACATAGCGTAGGTCCACGCGCGGCACCATGGCTTCCATGGTCGCCAATACGGGCGGCAGGTGAGGCAGAAGCCGGCGTACGAGCCCGGAAACACCCAACCGCTGGTAAAGCCACAGCCCGCGCGCCAGGACGCGCAGCCGGCGCCGGTGGGGCATAAGTTGCGTTAGCCCAGCCCATTGCAGCACCCGGGCCGCCACCGCACCGGGGGCAGAGGCTGGCGATGACGAGGCGTGCGACCCGTTGGTGGGCCGCAGCGCAGGAAATCTGGGCTGTTCCCTGGCCAGGGCCGTGCGCGCGATCTCGAGCAGCGTGCCGTATTGAACGCCGGACGGACACGCCGTCTCGCAGGCGCGGCAGCCGAGGCAGAGTTCAATGTGCGTTTGAAACGCGCCGTCCAGCCCTATCCGGCCATCGGCGCTTGCACGCATCAGCGCGATGCGGCCGCGCGGGCTATCCATCTCAGTGTTCAGGATCGAATAGGTTGGGCACGCTGGCAAACAAAGGCCGCAGTGAATGCATTGGTCCAGCTTGCGGCGAACATCCGGTTGATCGAGCAGATTAATGGGCGGCATGTCGTTTGTATAGCATATTTGCAGGGTGTTGTCGAAACAATGAACGATCTTCCAACCAGCTTTGGCGGCGCTGAAATGGCGCTGGTGTGATGGCTCGTCACACGAGTGAGAGCACAGGTCGATTTCGACTGCAAGCAGGCCTATGATACTATGAGGTAATCAGGAAACACCGAGAGAATAAACTATGGACTGCCCAAACTGCAAGACCTGGAATCCAGATGACAAGGACGTGTGCTGGCGCTGCCAGACGCCTTTGCCAAAGCCAAAACCACAGAAAAAGAAACGCCAGGAAGGCTTTCCCCGCTGGCTTTGGATCGCGATTGTGGTATTCTTTGCGGCCACGCTCCTGGTACAGTGCATGTTCATGCCATTGACCACGGGACCGCAGTAAGACAAGACGATTCTACCCTGTGCGGCAGCGCGACCTTGGGTGCGCGCCCGAATTCCCGCTTCTTTCTTCCATGCTAGAAAAGAACTATGCCGCGATTGCCGAAGAGCTGGTGAAATGGCACGCGGTCCATCAGCGTGATCTTCCCTGGCGTGATGCGCCGGCCGGCACACGGCCGGCCTATCGCGTCTGGATCAGCGAGATCATGCTCCAACAGACGCGAGTCGAGACAGCCGTCACCTATTTTAACCAATGGATGGCGCGCTTCCCCACCGTCGGGGCGCTGGCTGCCGCCGATCTGCAAGACGTGCTCAAGGCGTGGGAGGGGCTGGGGTACTACGCACGGGCACGCAATCTGCACCGAAGCGCGCAGACAATTGTGGGCAGCAACGGAGGGCGCCTGCCGGACACACGCCCCGCGTTGTTGGCGTTGCCAGGCATTGGCGAATACACCGCAGGCGCCATCCTGAGCCTGGCCTTTAACCAGGCCGAACCGATCCTGGACGGCAACGTCAAGCGTGTCCTGGCCCGGCTGGCCGATATCGACCAGCCCATCACCGAGCGCACCGTTGTACGCCGGCTGTGGGAGCTGGCGCGTGTGCTTGTCGAAGCGGCGCCCAGCCATACGGCCGGCGCCTGCAACGAGGCACTCATGGAATTGGGCGCGACCATCTGTGTGCCCCAGAATCCTCGGTGCTTCCTCTGTCCCCTGGCTGCGCACTGCACGGCTGCGGCCCAGGGAACCCAAAACGTGCGCCCTGTGATGCCGCCGCGCAAACGGACACCTCATTATGATGTCACCGCGGGGATCATCTGGAAAGGCGAGCCGTACCGGTCAGAGTTGCTGGTGGCCCAACGGCCGCCTGACGGTATGCTGGGCGGCCTATGGGAGTTTCCTGGCGGCAAGCATGAGCCTCAGGATTCCGATCTTTCTGCGTGCCTGCGCCGGGAGATCGAAGAAGAGCTGGCCATCCAGATCGATGTGGGCGATATCGTGACCACTGTGCAGCATGCGTACACCCACTTTCGCATTACGCTCCACGCCTTTCATGCGCGCCACATGGCCGGCGAACCCCAGGCCATTGGATGCGCGGCGTGGCAATGGGTTCATCTGGAAGATCTGGATCGTTATCCCTTTCCTGTGACCGACCAGAAGATTATCGCTGCGCTCCGCGCCCAGGCTCCCCGCTAGTGGCTGCCGGCGCCCAGGGCGGCGTGCTTCAGGCTCCACAGTCCAGGGCTCAGGGCAGCTCAGACTTGACGACGCCTAGATTGCGCACCAGGTGCAGCTCCCAGCCGTTGGGCAGGTAAACAAACTCGCAATAGTCTGCGTCGGGATCAGGGATGATTGTATTCTCTCCTGAGCCAAGGGATTCCTGCGTGCCGTACACCACAAAACGGTTGCCGACACTACCCTCGACAACGGACCATGCCCACCCCGTGATCTCGCCCCCCATGGCTTCGCTGCAGGAGCGCTGCCATTCGGGTTGTGTGAGCACGATGGTACGTGCTACAACGGTAGCTGGGGGATTGCCGTAGGCCGGTAGTCCCAGTAAAGTCAGGCTGCCGTCGGCCATGTGCGCCCAGCCGGCACGGGTCAGGTTGCCATTGTCATCCTGAAATGGCGAGTTGAGCACCTTTTCGTTGAGCGCGGTAATGGGCTGGCCAAGCTTTTCCTCATACATCGTCTGCCAGGCTGGCGCGGGTCTGAGGGCCGAGCAGCCAGCCATGAACAGCGCGGCGATGAGCAGGGCGGCCGCGCTGGCTGTCCGTCTACACTGCATGTACTGGTTCCTTGCCTTCCCTTTGTGATTCGGGATCGGACACATGGTCCGATTGCTGCTAGCTGCCCTGTGCCTTTGACTCCGCGATGGCCATTTCGATATAAAGCGCTGAAGACCAGCCAAAGATCGGCGCAGCTTTTGGGGGAATATCACCAGTTTGAGGGTGGTAATACTCGTAGAAATCATCGCCACAGACCATCATATCCAGCGTGCGACGGCGCAGCTCACTTGCAATCTCATATTGGCCAATGCGCTCCAATCCTTCCATCAGCAGATAGTTTATGTTGACCCAGGTCGGCCCCCGCCACATCTGGACCGGGTCATATTTGGGGTCATCGCATGCCACCGTGGGCACAGGATGGTGGGTCCAGAACTGCTTGGGATCGATAAGATGGGCCAGCAGTCGTTTGGCGATAGGTTCCGGCAACCGGCCGGAAATCAGGGGAAAGAGGTTGAACGGTGTGCGCACGTTGACACGCTTGTCTTTGTGGTAAGCCCAGAAGATGCCCGCTTCTGGATCCCACAGGCGATCGATCATCTGCTGGGCCAACTGTGCGGCTTTGTCCGACCACCCCTTCGCTTCCTCTTTCAAGCCGATCGTTTCGGCAATGCGGGCCAGTGCTTCTTCTTGCAGGACGAGGTAGGTGTTGAGATCCGGCGCTGTCACCGGCATCCCATCATCCCACAGCGGGCTGTCGTCCAGACCGGAAGAGAACGGGTGCTGGTATTCGCACAGCCCGTCATGGTCAGCGTCGTTCTGTTCGAACCACCAGCGATTCCAGTGCACGACCGGCTCATAGATTTCGTCCAGGAACTCGCGATCCCCGTCCATTTCGTAGAGCTTCCATGCGCACCAGGCCAGGAGAGGGGGCTTGGTTACGTCGGCTTCAACGGGGAAGGTGAGCCGCGTCACAACACCTTCGTCGTGAACGGCATCGGGAATCATGCCGTCCTCACGTTGGTGGTCGAGGACAATGCGAATCTGGTCCTGGGCCAGGCGCGGCTCGACGTGACGGTAGGCCAATGCATGGAAGAAAGCATCCCAGTGCCAGACGCCGACATAATGGATCTTGGATGGCGTCATAGCTTCTCGGGTGGTGTAGAAACGGGACGAGATGAGCCCGGAGCGCATGACCCACCAGGCATAGTAATATTGCGCGCGATATTCATCTTTAACCGGCGGCACCGAGGCAAACCAGTCGTGCCAGCGCCTTGCGGCCGCGTCAATGGCCGAAGCGACCTCAGGAATGTGACGGTTGAAGCCCAACCGGGGCGTGATGTTGATCATCAAGGCACAGTCGTTTTCGCACGCAAAGACCATGCGCACCGTGTGGCTGGAGGTGGAATCCTGATCTACTTCGTGGGCGAGGATCTGGGCGTTGGTCGTATATGCGATGTTGCGGCGAATGTCGCCTGTCAGGCGCAAAATGCCCCCCCGGCGGTCCTTGCGCAGGTTGTCAAGATTGGCGCGGAAACGGATGCCGTGACGACCGGCGGGCAGTGTCAACAACAGTGTTTCCGGGTCGACAAAGAGGAGACAGTACGCACCCTTGTCCGTGGTCATGACCACACAGTGAGGGTAGGAGGTCGTGGTCAGGGGCAAGATTGAGCCGTTTTCGTCGGTGATGGCCCAGTCGGTGAGGATCGGTTGGCGCTTGCGATAGCCGCTGAGCTGCTGATCCAGCTTGAACCAGCGTTCCGCCAGGCGCACGGAGAGATGGTCGTTGGTGCGAAAGACCATCAGCCGCGATCCCCGTTCGCTAAATGGTATCTTGCTCAGGTTGACCCGGTCCTTGAGCAGAGAAAGATAGGGCGAGTCGACATGTAGATCCATAGAGAATGTTTTACTCCCTTCGCACAAATTCCGGAACCTGCCAGTCAATAATATGGGGGCGCGCGTTGTCCGGAATTTTGTTGAATGCCTCAATCAATGGGTACTGGTTGGCGCGGCAGATGAGTGTGGCCAGGGCCAGACCATGGGAGACGATCAGCAGGGGGCCGCCCGCGGCCTGTGCCACGATCTCGTCGACGGCTGCCCACACGCGTTGCGCCACTTCGTGGAGTGATTCGCCACCCGGTGGCCGGGCGTGAAGGGGATCACGCTCTCGCCACGCCCATACGTCCGGGTATTGGGCCTGGATGTCTACTGACAGCATGCCCTCCCAGGCGCCCTGATTGACCTCACGTAGGCCGGGCACAACGGTTACCTCCATCTCGAGCCGGCTGGCGATGGCAAGTGCAGTATCGTACGCGCGCCGCAGGTCACTGCTGTAGATCGCTTCAAAGTGGTGGCCAGCAAGCTGCTCCGCTACGGCCTGCGCCTGGCGGACGCCGTTTTCGTTTAGGGGCGGATCGGCCTGACCCTGGTAACGCCCTTGCAGATTCCAGTCGGTCTGTCCATGGCGCACGAGCCATAGTTGCGTCATGCTGCTACCTCCTCCTTGCAATGGGTCTCAAGATATTCGGGGATGGTAATCATGGGCGGCCGTTCATGCTCTGCTACTTCCTCAACATCCAGATAATAACTGCCCCGCGTATAGCGTACAAACTTCATGGTACGGTTGACCTCTTCCAGAATGGCCCGATCATAGCGGCGCTCGAGCCGGCGCATGACCGTCTGTAGAATCACAAAGGCCATTTTGCTCAGCGCTTCCAGCGGCTGGTTGTGGTGGATACGTTCCTTCAAATCCACCTGGGCAATGGCAGAAAGCCCAAAGCGCTCAAAGATGTCGATGAGCATCCCCGTTTCGACGCCATAGCCCGAGTAGAAGACCGAGCGCTCGAGCGCGTAGCGCCGCCCCGCATATTCGCCGGAGAGGGGCTGAATGATGCCCGACAACTCAGGGTAAAAGAGATTGATCAGCGGCCGCGCCATGAGCTCGGTGACCCGTCCGCCACCGCCTGCCTGTACTTTATCGCCGACGCGGAGGGGCCGGCGGTAGAAGCCCTTGACATACTGGACATCGGGATTCATGATAAGCGGTCCCAGGATACCATAGACGAAGCGGGGATGGATATTGACGATATCGGTGTCGATCCAGGCGATAATGTCACCCTTTGTGACATAGAGGCTTTTCCACAGCGCTTCGCCTTTGCCACTCCGTGCCCCATATTCCGGCAACAGCTCCTGATGAATATGTACCGGGACACCCAGTTCCGCAGCAATCTCCCGCGTGCGGTCCGTGGAGTTGGAATCGATCAGCACTATCTCGTCCACCAAGGGCACTTCGTCCATGAGCGCGCTCTTGATGGTCGTGATTACCTTGCCGACTGTCTCTTCTTCGTTGAGAGCGGGCAAGGCCAGGCTGACGGTGAGTCCTTGCGACTGCTTGACCTTCACCATGTCTGTCAGATTCTTGAATTCCTCGGCGTGAAAGGTGTTTTCGGCGAACCACTTGTCAACCAATATGGAGATGGCGCGCGTGCCTGCCAGCGCCCCTACCACTGGCTGTAGCAATGGCCGCATGGTCTTGACCACGATCACGGGGATTTTGGCGTGATTCAGTACATGGTCGGCTACCGGCCCCAGGGGCGCTTGGGCATCAAGCGTATGGAGCGTGGCCCCCATCACCACCAGGTCGTGCGCCTGTGTATGGACCAGAATCGACTGCGCTGGTTCGTCCGTTACCACCCAATGGATCTCGATTTCCGGCATCTGGCGCAGCACCTTGTTGAGCCCATGGAACGGCGTATCATCAGTGATGGGGGGGTCTGTCGGGCGCAGGTGAACCACCGACAGGCTTGGACTCCTGATGGAGAGACCCACGGTAAGCGCCAGCTCGGCGTGGCGCCCACCGCGCATAGGCAGCAGTACGTTTTCGACTTTCTCTGGAAAGGGACCGCGCACGAGCGCAATATCGCAGGGCGGCGAGCTGAGCGCGTCTCTCTGCGAGATATTGAGGCGCGCGAAGTGTGTGTCCCAGTCCATGACCAGCAGGTCTGGCATATGGGCCGCAATGTAGCGAACCAGCTCTACCCACGGTTCGGGTCCCACCAATACTTCTGTGTGGCGAGTGACCTCCGGGCCCGTGTCCAGCTTGCGCATAATCTGGCGGACCTTGCGCGCGCCTTCCGCGCCGGCGCTCAGTGGTTTTTCGGGCGGTACGGCAACCAGCCCGACCAGGACGACCTGTTTGGCAATGGTACGGGCGGCGGCCAGCGCCGCGGTCACATCACAATCATAGAGCACGGGTACCAGGGCAGTTTGGATCGGGCGGAAAGCATTCTGTTTCGTCGTTGGCACAATCAGACCGTCCTTTCAAGGCCACCGGCCGGCGGCAGCTGGCACTGAGCCGCGGCCATCTGCAAGATGGGTTCGATGTTTTGGTCGTAGACCTGTTCCCAGATATAACGACGCCGGGCACGGGCGGCAAAGCGGAATGTCGCGTTTTGTTCCAGGTAGGTTGCCAACATTGCCGCAATCTCGCCGGGATCGCCTTCTGGGCTGAAATAGACGACATCCTCTTCCCCTACTTCAGGTAGGGGATCGATATGGCTGCAAAAGACGGGAATGTGGCTCAGCGCCGCCTCAATCAGCGGAATGCCAAACCCTTCTTCGCGACTGGTGAGCAGCAGCGCATCGGCCAGGCGGTAAAAGTCGGCTACTACCGCGTCAGGCAGGTATGTATCTGTGCTCTCCGACAGGAAATGGGCCGCGCCGGCCAGGTTAAGCTCGTCGCGGAGGTGACAGAGCTCCTCGAAATATGCGGCATTGGCTGGGTTGTGTGCACCCAGGGGGCCGGTGACCACCAGCTTCGCCGCGGGCATGCGCTCACGCAGCGCGGCGACGATGCGTAGCGCCAGCTCAAGGTTCTTACGCCTGGTCACCCGCACCGGCAGCAACAGGAATGGCGCGGCTGGCAAGAGATCGAGCTTCGCTACGAGCTCCTGGGTTTCCGGTTCCAACTTAAAAAACGCGGTCAGGTCCACGCCATTCGGCACAACGTGGATTCGTGTGGCCGGGATCTTGAGCAAGCCGGCCAGTTCCCGCTGGCGCAGCGCCGAAACCACGACATGGATGACCCCGGGCCAGTCCATGCGCAGCAGATCCCATGGGTAGCCGTCATGGAGCTCAGCACGATAGCGGGGTGTCGTCCAGGCCAGATCATGGTGCCAGAGAATCTGCTGGGGCAGACCCGCGGTGCCGGCTTCGCTGTGCAGGTCGTGGAGCCCGGCGGTGAGCGCCAGGTTTTTGGCCAGTGAGCAGACATTATGGGCGATGAGCACATCACGGCCGGCCAGCAACGGTCGCAGCTCGGCCACTGTCGCGGTTCTTAGTTCCTGAAAGCGGTTGGTCACGATACCGGCGTCGAGCTCGGCCTTGACGGCTAAGACTTCGGGGTGGCGGGAATCGCAAAGGGGGGCCCGGCGGATAGGGATCTGGCTGGACCAGGCCTGGCCTCGCGCCGCCACCACGCAGACATCGTGGCCGGCAGCCGCCATCAGATTGGCCTGATGGGCAAGCACACTCTCGACGCCCCCTACCACGGGCGGCACGGAGTAATGCAGGAGGGCAATGTTCACGCGTCTCTCCTTTCAACGTAAAACAGGAGGCGTACACGCTACGGAACGTGCTGCCTCCTGCTTACCATGGCTTGGGTGGCGTGAGTCACGCAGAACCCGTTCGGTTGTCTTCGATACTTCGGGCGCAACTTTTGCTTTACTTCTTCTCACCCAAGAGGCGGGAGGTTCGCCTGCACGCGCTCCTTGCGTGCAATCAGGTCGGGCTACGCTGCCGTTTTGAAGCTGCGATTGAGGAAGACTGGCTGTCCCTGAGCATTGTTGAGCAGGGGCTGTTTGTGCTGTGTGAAGACCTCCCTGGTCACCACGCAGCGGGCAATATCGTCGCGGCTGGGAATCTCGAACATGACATCCAAGAGGGCATCTTCCACAATGCTGCGCAGGCCACGCGCGCCCGTGCGCCGCAGGAACGCCTCGGTCGCGACTGCGTCCAGGGCGTCAGGCTCAAACTCTAGCTCCACTTCATCCATGGCAAAGAGCCGTTTGAACTGGCGCACAACACTGTTTTTCGGCTCCGTAAGAATTCGCACCAACGTGCGCCGGTCCAGAGCCTCCAGGGATACGACTACGGGCAGACGTCCGATGAATTCGGGGATCAGACCGTACGTCAGCAGGTCATCGGGTAACGTCTGGCTCAGCAAAGCACTTTCGTCGCGACTATCCTTTTCCATGCGCCGGA
>JACFMY010000211.1 GCA_019455155.1 Caldilineaceae bacterium | reverse complement strand
GCGCCTGCATGGCTAGCCCTGGAGACGACGGAAGAGGGGCTACCGCTGCTAATAGGTGAGCCACTCGAGGAAGACCTAGGCGAACACGAAGTGGAACTGGCAGTAAGTGACGAAAGTGGCCTCGTGATTACCCAGACATTTACTGTCACAGTGGAGGAAGCGAGCGTTCCGCTCTTTGCTCCAGAGCAATCGATCGAAACGCTGGAGGACACTCCCTATGCTGGCAGGCTGGAGCCGGCCGGGGCCGAAGACGAAGACGCGACACTTACGTTCGTTGTGGCTCAAGCGCCGGAATTTGGGACAGCACTCATCGACGATCCGGAAGCGGGCGACTATTTGTACACGCCGGAAGAGGATTATGCCGGCAGTGATTTGTTCACCGTTGAGATTACTGACCGCGATGACGTGATGACGGAAGTGAGCATTGTGGTTACCGTCTTGCCAGTGAATGATCCGCCGCGTATGGAGTTGGCATCTGCCTATACGACAACGATCGGCAGTACAATCGAGATCCCTGTCGTGATAGCTGATCCGGAGGGCGATTCATATGAGGTGTCCATCGAGGGGTTGCCCCCTGGGCTCGATCTATTCGGCGATGCGATCACGGGGGTAATCGACTCGGGAGCCGAAGTGGATAGCCCCTATCTGGTTACGATATCGGCGACCGATGCAGAAGGTGCAACCAGCACTGCCACAAGTGAATGGATCGTGGTCAATGCCCAGAGCGAGAGGGATGGGGTAATAGAATTTAGCGTTGTGGATACGGCACAGCGTATGCCCGGCGTGCAAGAATTCTCTGCCTATGCATGGCGCACGCCCGCTGAATTCGGCAGCTGTCCCGAAGCGGCGGGCGTATTGAGCCCGTTGCCAGAGGCAGGTGAGGTCACCGTATTTGAAGATGTTGTGGTTTCCAGCGTAGATAGTGCGCCGGCTCTCCAATTCACATTGCTCGTCGAACAGCCGGGTGACTACAGCGTGTTCGTGTGTGGCTGTGCGCCAACATATGTGAACGACGATGCGGAGAGCCCGGCTGCGGCCAACGATGGTGTTTTTGTTGGTCTGAACGACAGCCCAATCGTCTATCCCGGCACAGACTCACCTGCACCAATCGCCGGTTTTGCCGGCAGCGAGGATTTTGTCTGGCAGCATGACTGGCAAGACCCCGGAACGGGCGAGAGCGGGCCCGCGCTGGTCACGGTTGAAGAGCCCGGCCTCCAGACATTCAACCTCTGGATGGCGGCAGATGGTTTCCTTGTGCAGGGCGTACGCCTGGTGCATGCCAGCCAACTCGACGTGGCGGCGCCTGATGTTGGTGCCGCCTGTGCCCTGGCAGAGTGATGGGGAAAGCTTATAATGAAACTGGCGCCGGACATCCGGCGCCAGTTTTTTTGTCTCTTTATTTGCCTGTGATTGCTATTACCTTGTGATGGTGGGAGACCGCCCGTTATTGGTTCCACTCGCGAGCACCGAGCCGGTCCAGCACAGCTGTACAGCCGATAAGGAAAGCCGAAAAAGCGGGCACCAACGGGTCCGTTCGCAAACCCGCCACTTCCATTACAGCAAAGGCGGTTAGTACAAGCACGCCAAACAGAAGCAGAGTGTTGCTAACGTAGGTCCTATGCATTGAACAAACCTTTCGAATCACAAGAGCTCGATTTCACACGTATTGCCTGTCCATTATAGCCGTGCACACAATTAGCACAAATCGGCCAGTCATTACTTGGTCTGGGAATCGACCTGTTGCGAACCGAAAAGGTGAGGTTGTCAGGCAAACGTTGGTCATTCGTAGGCTAAATCAAAACAAAGGCCCGCCACCAAAGAGACGGGCCAGAATAATTGCTTGCCTGCCTTTCTGTTGGGAAGGCCAACCAGGCAGGCACGAGGAATGGGTAGATTGGAGCAGCCTATTGGCTGATGTGTATATCATATTACAATCCTGCTCTACCTGTCAAAACGTTCAAATTCTGCCGTGTGAGCCGGTCTGGCCCGGCGCTGCGAGTGGCCAGCTCAAGCTAGGTAGCATGCCGGCCAATTGCCGCCGGCGCAGCAGTCTTGCCTCTCTGGCGCACGAATGTCTCCCCGGCCAGCGCATTGGCCGCCAGGAGAATGACCATTACCCAAATCACGGTGGTCAAGAACAGATGGAGCATCTGCAGCCATACCGGCGCCTTGAGCGAAACATTGAGCGCGCCCAATAGCAGTTGTACCACAAAGCTCGCGATGACGGCCCAACCTAGGCGCCGTACCGTGTTGCCCGGCCGGCGTGCCATGCTCAGCCAGGCTGCCAGCACCATCAAAGTGCCGACGGCAATGGCGATTACAGGATGGAAGATGCGCAGCTCAATTAGCCTGGCCACGAGCGCGTTGGTCTGCGGATCGAGGCCACCGGCCAATACCAACGTGTCACCCAGCGCAGTGATGGCGCCGCTGACTCCCAAGACGAGCATACCAATGAGGGCGATCGCCAGCGTCCAGCCGACAGCTCCCTGACCACGAAGACGCAGCGCTTGTCCACCCGACGCCCACCAGGCTGTGAGCGTGAGTACGGCCGTCAACAGAAATGTGTTGATAAGATGGGCGCCCATCCAGATCGCGCGGCCGACTGAGACGTTGAAGGCCACATACTCCAAGAGGACCAGGGCCGCACCGACCAGCGCCTCCACAATCATGAAGAACATGGATGCCAGAGCAGCTTTGCGCACAAGATGGCCTTTGGGGTAGGCGCGCACAGACCACACGAGCAGGCCAATCACAGCCAATAGGGCTACTCCGCTGGTCAGCCGGTGAGAATATTCGATCAGGGTTTCGATGCGTTCGGGTTGCGGCACGATCTCGCCGTTACATAGCGGCCAATGGCTGCCACAGCCCGCACCTGACCCCGTGGCCCTCACATACGCGCCCCAGATGATGACGCCGACATTGAGGGCAAGAACACCCCACGCATACCTGGAAAAGCGCCGGTTTACGGCCATAGCGCCATTTCTCCTTGCCTCATTCGCCTTCTGCCATACAGGTCGTGTGCTATTGATCCGTACTTGCCTGGGCCGGCGTGCTGGCTGCACCCAGTCCAGTCGGGTCGTATTCTACCATAGCCCCGCTGCTGTCCATGGGGAGCAAGGCGGTGTGATCAGGGCCTAACCCAGCCATAAGGATCACTTATGGCTCTAATAAGTAAGGCGCAAGAGCCACGACGGCTTTTATCGGGGTAGACTGAGTGCTGTGCTAAGTGCGGGTATCCGCAGCGGCGGCCGCAAATATGTGGCGCAGCGCCGCCCGTGAACTCGTCTGTTTTTTCCAAATGGGAGTAGATATCGTGAGAATTGCCTTGCTGATGCCAACCCGCCGGATGCTCGCGGTCCTGATGGCGGCCTTCATTGTCCTGACAGGGGTTGCCGGCTGCTCGACGGCGGCTCAGCCTGCCGCAGTGGCTGCCGCGGCCCAACCGTCCATCAACGCCCGCATTGCGCCTTCTGAGTACCAGGAATCGTTCGCCGCCAACGTCGACCATATCTTGATCGACGTGCGCACGCCGGCCGAGTTTTCGTCCGGCCATATCCCCGGCGCGATCAATATCTCCGTTGAGACATTGGAGCAACGGCTTAGCGAAGTGTCCAGCGATGTACCGGTTGTGGTCTACTGTCGCAGCGGCAACCGCAGCGCCCAGGCGGCGCGTATATTGGCCAACGCTGGCTATGCCCAGATCTACGACCTGGGCGGAATCGTCGATTGGGCAGCGCAGGGATATCCAATCGAGTAGGATGCAGCACCTTACCTGAGCCTGGTGGCAAGGGGTGGAGCCGCGTGCGGCCTTTGGGCTGGGCGGGCTTCACCCCTTGCTATTCCCGCGCCTAGCTTTTTGTGATCCTCTGCTGCCCAGGTTTAAGATGGAAACGAAAGCAAACTCTGCCAAATGGTAACGCGATGCGTATATGGATTATCCTTGCCTCCCTTGTGGTTAGCTTAACGATTTTGGCCGGCTGTGGCCGCCCGAATTCCCCCGCTGGGAGAACAGGGGCGAGCGTCCTACCCCCAGCCAGCGAAGAGGAGTATGCCACAACCCGTGTCACCGATGCCGGTCACTTCCGAGTCACATATCGTAGCGAGCTAGATCCCGTCAGCATCAACAAGATCCACACATGGCGGCTGCATATTGAGACAGCTGACGGACTGCCCGTGGAGAACGCGACGATTGTCATCAGTGGCGGCATGCCTGAACACAATCATGGCATGCCAACCCAACCCCAGGTGACAGCGAATCTAGGTGACGGTGACTACCAGGTCGAAGGCATGAAGTTTCAGATGCCAGGCTGGTGGACTGTGACGTTTGTTATCGATGATGGAGCCACGCAGGATAGCGTAACGTTCAATCTACGTCTGCAGTGAATGATGCGCGACCGAAAGCTATGGATCGGGATCATCATCGTCGTCCTGATCGTCCTGATCGTCCTGATCGGGCTGGCAGGCATGGCACTGATCGTTCCCCGGCTTGGTGAGCAGGATTGGAGCGCCAGTGAGCGTGCTACGCTGCAGAGCTTGTGGATTGGTAGCCTGGGTCCTGTGCCGCCTGATCCCTCCAATCGGGTCGCGGATGACCCAAGGGCCGCGGCCTTTGGACGCCAGCTCTTCTTCGACACCCGTTTTAGCGCCAATGGCCAGGTGGCATGCGCCACCTGTCACCAGCCTGAGCGTTACTTCACCGATGGGCGCCCGTTCGCAGTTGGTGTCGGCCAGCTACCGCTCAACACCATTACCCTGATCGGCGCGAGCTACAGCCCCTGGCAGACATGGAACGGTAAAGCCGATAGCCAATGGTCCCAGGCGCTCATTCCCCTGGAAAACCCGGTCGAGCATGGCGGCGACCGTGTCCATTACGCCCATCTGCTCGCGCGCCATTACCGGAACGAGTATGAGGCCCTCTTCGGCCCATTGCCGCCGCTGGAGGAGGTCGCGCGCTTTCCCGCCCATGCTGCGCCGTCTCAGAATGAGATGCTGCAGGCCGCCTGGGACGCCATGGCGCCTGAAGACCAGGAGGCCGTCAATCAGGTCTTTGCCAACATGGGCAAGGCGCTGGCGGCCTATGAGCGGACGCTCCTGCCCAGCGCCTCGCGGTTCGACGATTATGTAGAGGCCGTGCTCGGTGGCAAGCGCGCGGCGGCAGCTACTCTGTTGAGCGCAGACGAAATTGCGGGTCTGCGCCTGTTTATTGGCAAGGGCCGCTGTATCAACTGCCACAACGGCCCGCTTTTGACCAACTACGAGTTCCACAATACCGCGATCCCTGGCGCGCCCGGCGTGCCGCTGGAACGAGGCCGGATTGCAGGTGTGGAGCTGCTTCAGAATGACCCCTTCAACTGTCTCGGAGTGTACAGCGACGCGGCGCCGGAACAGTGTACTGGATTACGCTTTTTGGTGACAGAGGGCACTACCCTGGAGGGAGGTTTCAAGACGGCTACGTTGCACAATATCGCGGCGACCGCACCCTACATGCATACCGGCCAATTTCAGAGCCTGCGCCAGGTCATAGAGCATTATGACGCGGGAGGGCTGGCCTTAATTGGCCACAGCGAGTTGACACCGTTGGGCCTAAGCGATGTGGAGCGAAGATACCTGGAATCGTTCTTGGGCACATTGACGGGTAACGCTCCAACCGAATAGCACCGAACGATCCAACACAGCTACCCACGATCGCAGGCATTCGGGCTTGTTTGACAACAGTGATGCGCATCGTTACAATGCGTCCAAGTGAACCAAAGCTAACAGTCTAATTAAGCGCACTCGACCCCGCTGCCTCGGTAGCAGTGCGTGCTGTGCCTCAAGTCTAAGCTCAAGTAACATGGCTTTCGCCAGACAGGATTTGTGTGGCGAGTGATTCAAGCGGACTCGTCTGTCTGGATGAAGATCCTCATCTAGTCCTAATCGCTGTCTGTTCTGTTTGTTACTACCCGCGTTGCATAGACATAAAAAGGAGAGTCTCATGATCGGTGGATTCGTCAACCGTGTCGCCTGGATCGACCTTAAGACGGGCAACATAGAGTACAAACCCGTCAACGAGGAAGACGCACGCAAGTACATCGGCGCGCGCGGCCTGGGCGTCAAATATGTGTTTGACAATGGGCCAGATGTAGAGCCGTTCTCCCCAGAAAACATACTCTGTATCATGAACGGGCCGCTGACTGGGACCAATGTCAACATGAGTGGCCGTCTGGCTGTGATCACGAAGTCGCCATTGACCGGTACGGTGGCTGACTCGCACATGGGTGGCTGGACGGCAGCCAAGCTGAAGTGGGCCGGCTTTGATGGCCTCGTGTTCAAGGGGAAAGCCGACAAGCCAACCTACGCGCTGGTGGAAGATGGTAAGGTCACGCTGCACGACGCCTCAGATCTGTGGGGCAAGAACGTGCACGAGACCATACGCATCCTCAAGGAACGCTACGGCGACGATATTGATGCCATGGCCATTGGTCAGGCTGGCGAGAACCTGGTGCGCTTCAGCGGCTGGCTCAACGTCAATGACCGAGCCGCTGGCCGCAACGGTACGGGCGCAGTGGGCGGCAGCAAGAAGCTCAAGGCTATCGTGATTAAGGGCGACAAGAAGAACCGTCCTGAGCCGGCAGACAAAGAGGCGGACAGGGAGGCGCGCAAGAAGGCGCTGGCCGCCATCATGGCCGAAGAGAACATCACATCCCCGCGCAAAGGCGGCCTAAGCGTCTACGGCACCAACGTGCTCATGAACATCACCGAGAGCATCGGTGCGCTGCCTTCCAAGAACTCGCAGCTTACCGCCTTTGGCAAGGACAACGCGGAGCGGATTTCGGGCGAGTGGGTCAACGACCACATTCTGATCAACAACCCAACGTGCCATGCGTGCCCAGTGGCCTGCAAGAAAGAGGTCGAGGTCAAAGAAGGGCCGTATAAGGTCAAGATGGAGAGTGCGGAGTACGAATCGGCTTGGGCCCTTGGCTCCAACTGTGGCCTCAATGATGTGAACGCGGTCGCCTACATCATCAATCTATGCAATGACTATGGTATAGACCCCATTGAGCTGGGCAATGTACTGGGCATGTACATGGAAGCCGGTGAAAAGGGGTACACCAACGGCGACGGCCGGCTAGGCTGGGGTGACGCCGATGGCATGATCAAGGTTGTCGAGCAGATCGTGCAACGCAAGGGTGTCGGCGACAAACTCGCCGAAGGCACGGCGCGCGGGGCAGCTGCGTTTGGCCATCCTGAAATCGCCATGACGGTAAAGGGCCAGGCGATTCCTGCCTACGACCCGCGTGGTCTGAAAGGTATGGGCATTGCTTATGCGACCAGCAATCGTGGCGCCTGCCATCTGCGTGCGTATACCCCGGCCGCGGAGCTCGGTGTCATGCCCTTTGGCTCGCTCAAGGTCGACCCGCTGGAGTGGAAGGGGAAAGGCAAGCTCACCAAGATTTTCCAGGACGTGCATGCGGTCTCTGACTCACTCGACCTCTGCAAGTTCTCCGCCTTTGCCCAGGGCATGCAGGAGTACACCGAGCAGTTCAACGCTGTCACCGGCCTGAACTACACGGTGGAAGAGCTGCTCCAATGCGGCGAGCGCATCTACAACCTGGAACGGTACTACAACAATCTGGCCGGCTACGGCGAAGGGTCGGACTATCTGCCCAAGCGTTTCACAGATGAGCCCAGCACGATGCCGGGTTCCGAAGGCCATGTCTGCGAGCTCGACCAGATGCTCGAAGAGTACTATGCCGAGCGCGGGTGGGTGAACGGTGTTGTGCCGGAGGCCAAGCTTGCCGAGTTGGCGATCATCTAGGCGGGACCCGCCTGTGTAAAACACTGCGGCTTGCCCCCGTAAGGGCAAGCCGCAGTGCAGGCTTCGTATACTCTGAGATGAAGGCGCAGCGCCCGATCGTCGCTGCGCTTTTTGTTATGGATAGACCTTCAGCGGCGACGTGACGTTGGGATTCCACGCGTTGATGTCGGTGATCTCATAGACAGCAATGGACGGGTCGGCACAGTCACCGTTCTCGTCACAGGTCAGATTGCCAGTCAGGCCTTGATAGTCCTTCGTCGCAGCCAGGGCATCGCGCAGCGCCTGGCGCGGGATGAGCAGCGTTTCGCCATCCTGGATTGCGACCTGCTTCACGGCCTCGACGATCAGCATAGTGGCGTCGTAGGAATGGGCGTGATATGTGCTCAGCGGCGCCTCGCCATATTTGGCATCGTGCTTGGCCAGGAAATCGGAGTAGGCATCGCCAAAGGCACTGAAGTCGGGGCTGCTCAGATACATGCCCAGGGCAGCCTCACCCGCCGCGTTCACGAAGTCAGGAGAAAAGAGACCGTCGGCACCCATGAGGACCACGTTCTCCATGCCTGGCACCTCCTGTGCCTGCGCGGTGATAAAGCCGCCTTCGGCAATGAAAACCGGATAGTAGACAGCTTCTGGCGCCGCCGATGCCACGGTCGTTAGCACCGGCCGCATATCCGTGTCGTTGACATTGACAGCCTGCTCCGACACAATCTCGCCGCCCAACGCCGTAAAGTTTGCGGTGAAGGTATTCACCAGGCCCTGCGCATAGACAGAGCCGTCATGAATGGTAGCGGCTTTGGTCAGGCCGAGATTGTTGAAGATGAACTCTGCGGCCACGCGCCCCTGCACTTTGTCATTGTGCGCGGTGCGGAAATAGCCGGGCGAGCGCTTCTCTGGTTCGGTCAGGTCCGGCGCGGTGTTGGACGGCGAGATCATGCTGAGCCCCGCCTCACTGATAATGGGTGCCCCAACGCGGGCTTCGCTGGAGCAGGTGGTGCCGACAATGGCGAACAGGCTCGTGTCCGAGGCCAGCTTGGCCGCCGCGGCTTGACCGCCTTCCGGCGTACAGCCTGTGTCCTCACCGACGATCTCGATGGCATGTCCCATCAGCTCGCCGCCCAAGTCATCGACCGCGATCTCAATGCCGCGCAGCATGTCGGTACCCAACGACGAGTTCGGGCCTGAGGTGACGAGAGCATAGCCAATCTTGATGGGATCGCCGGCCGCGACTTCCACACAACCCAGTGGGTCGCTACAGGCGTCTTCGGGGGCCTCAGCGGCAGCTGGCTCTGAAACCGCTGGTGCTGAGGGTGTTGAGGTGCCACAGGCGGCAAGCAGCAGCGCGCCGATGACCAGGAACAGCGACAAAAGTTTCCTGCGTTGCATTTAGATTTGATCCTTCTATGCATTTGATCGGAGGAACTAATAGGTAGACCAAATCAGTATAGGGAAGCGGCCGAAGAGTTGTCAATTGGGCACCCAGGTGAAATCAGCGGCCAGATCATGATTCCCGCGCGCCGCCCACCATCCACAAGACTGCGCGTTCCCAGCTATCATGCTCAGCGCCCCATGCTTCTTTATTGAAGCGATGGTCGTATTTGCGAATGAACTCGTCCAGCTCTCCAACCAGGGCACGGAGCCGGCGCCGCGTGTCTTCCCGCAGAATCTCAATTGCCGCGTCTGAGCGCGCGAGGGTCAGCGCCTGCCGGAGATGGGGCAGACAGAGCCCAGAGTGAGACTGCGCCAGGCCAGCGCGCAGGCTCGCGTTGTCTGGAAGCGCGTCGGTCAGAGCGATGAGCGCGGCGTCCTCCATGCCGCGCAGGTGGATGCAGGCCGGACATTCCGTGGCGGCAAACAGCCCTGACGCGGCGTCCACATCGCGCCGGCCACCCAGCGCTTGCCACCAGTTTCCCCTGGATGTGGATACCGGCTTCTCGAGCTCCCCGGCCAGGTGGTTGAGCAGACTGCGGTAGATGATTGACATCCCCAACAAGGTACCGCCGACCTCGGTCGCCTGCCAGGCATGTTCCCGGCAAAAGCCAAAGGAGTCGCGCAGCCGGCCGCGCGTATGTGGATCGGTTACCTCTTCATAGAGGATGGCGGCGACAAAACGCTCGGCCCAGCGACGTGAGACCCGGCAGAGCGGGCACCCAGGATGGGCACAGGCTTCGAGAATGTCGTATACCATTGAGGGTGTGGGTGTCTGGCTCATGGGCGGTACTCGATGAACTGAGGGCAGACGATTGACGCTGCCGTGGCTGCGGGAATACGGCCCAGTATAACAGAGCGCGGCGGCCAGGCGAACCTGGCGTGGCCCGCTGGCAACCATACCTCGGCGTAGCCCTTGTCGTAGGGACAGTAACTCATGGATTGGAAAGCGTCGTTCAGGAACGGGTTCTTTCTCAATGACAGAGGCGCCGGCGGCACAGTGACAAAGTCGGGTACGCCGTCGTTGTTGCTGTCAAGCGGATTGCGTGGATCGGGGCCCACCTCGTCGCGGTCGGGAATGCCGTTGCCGTTCGAGTCGGGGTCCCGGTAGTAATGCGTACAACTATCCGTGTTTGGGCCGCTTCTGTTAGAATCTCTCTCATGAGCTGGCTGCCGATACTCTGGCCGCGAAAGCGCGGCAAGAGTGCGATGTCGACGATGCGCTGTTGTTCTGCGTCTGATTCAAGAGTAAATCCTTGCAGATTTGCTTGCATTCTTCTGGAAATATGTGGTTGTAGTCATCTGTTATGTATTCGAGTTGCACGCACCGTAAGGTATTGTTAGGGAGAAATGAATGGCATCTGAAGCAGTTCCTCCGGTGGCAACAGCATTGGCAACGCTAGAGATTCCACACAGGATCTTTCGTCATGAGGGTCCTGTGCATTCGTTGGAGCAGGCGGCACGCGAGCGCGGCCAACGACCAGAACAGGTCGTGCGCAGCATCTTGTTTCGACTGGCCCAAGATCGCTTTGCCATGGTCCTGATCGCGGGCTCGGCTCAAGTGTCGTGGAAGCTGCTGCGGCAGCATGTTGGCCAATCCCGGCTAACGATGGCTACCGAAGACGAAGTCCTCAGGGTGACCGGCTATCCAACCGGCGCGGTATCGCCCTTTGGTCTTCCCCAACCAGTGCCAGTCTATCTTGACCGCAGTGTGTTGGCAGAAGAAGAGATCTCCATCGGTTCGGGCGTACGCGGGACGACGGTCATCCTGCGCAGCGCTGACCTGGTGCGCGCGCTGCCGGATGCTGAAATCGGCGACTTCCGAACTTGAGCCGTGTGAAAAGCCCCGCCCATAGAAAAGCGCCGAGGGTACTCCCCGATTCTAGCGGGGCAGGGGAATCGGCG
>JACFMY010000210.1 GCA_019455155.1 Caldilineaceae bacterium | reverse complement strand
GCAGAATTCGAGCTCGCCGAGCACCATCTCCGCCAGGCATTAGCCGACGCCCAGCAGCTTCACAACCCGTATCTCGAAGGCCACGCCCGCAACAATCTGGGTGTCCTGGCGATTCGCCGGGGCGATTTGGCCGGTGCACGCATGCATTACGAAGCCAGTCTCACCATCTTCGAAAGCGTGGCAGACCCTAGAGCCCGGGCGTTGCTCACCGGCAATCTCGCCGAAATCGACTACAAGCAAGGCGATCTGCCCAGCGCGCTGAACCGCTGCAGGCTGGCGCTTAGGGAATGGCGCCAGCTGGCAGATCACTGGGGTGAAAGTGCCACGCTAATTGTGCAGGGAGTTACCTTTCTCGCCTGTAGCCGTTACGGCGAAGCGCTGGACGCGCTCCTCACCAGTCTGCAGCTGGCACGCGCGATTCCTTACCCGAGAACCATCGCCCTGGCGTTGGACGGCGTGGGCAGGGTACAGATGGAGCACGGCATGTACGCGCAGGCCAGTGCCCTCTTTACTGAGGCGGCTGGCCATGCCGCAAACGCGGGAGAGCGTCACCTGCAATGTTATGCACGGTTGGGCTACTGCCAGAGCCTAGTCGCCAGCGGCGATCTCGCTGCGGTCACGCCTGTTCTGGAGAAGGTATGTGACCTGGCAGGCGATATCGATGACCGCCACCTGCAAAACGAACTGCGCTCTACACAAGCACTCCTTTGCCAGGCGCAGGGCAACCTGCCGGCAGCCCGCGCCTACCTGGACCAAGCCCTGGCCGAAGAGACTGGAAGGACCTACGCCATCCATCGACTCGACCTGCTGCTTGGGCTGGCGACGGTCGAGCTCGAGAGCGCCAGCCCCCGCGCGGGGCAATTGTTGCGCGAGGCGTGGGCCGCGGCGCAGCAGTTTGGCATGCCCCGGCGCCTCGCCCAGGCAGCCTTGCGCCTGGCTGCACTCGCGGCCAAAGAGGAGGACAGGCCCGCGGCGGTAGAATGGTTCCAGCGCGCCGAGACCACACGCGCACAGACAGGTTTTGTCTGGCAGCCCTGGGAGCAGACCACGGCCGCCACCCTTTCTCGCTGGTCAGAACCCCAGTCCAATGATTGAAATCGTGCTCCATTTGCGGTACAATCGAACACTCGTTCGACGAAGGGTCCCGCGCGGCTGGATCAAGTTCTGTACGCAGGAGGGAAGATGGCAGACACAGCGATCGTTTTCGAAGCCCACGACAACTATGTCCTCGACCTGAAGTTCACCCCAGACAGCAGCACGCTAATTTCGTGCGGTATGGATGCCCTCATCCGGCTTTGGTCAGCGCCCGGCTGGCGTCACGAAACCACGTTGGCCGGCCATGAAAAGAGTGTGAACAGCCTGTCCTTGAGCGCTGACGGCCGCACGCTGGCCTCAGGCTCGACCGACGGTACTGTGCGCCTGTGGACGTTGCCAGGCGGCCACCTGCAGCACACCATGGAAGTGTCGAAGAAAACCGTTGCAGCGGTGGCAATCGGGCCCGGCGACGACCAGGTTGCCAGCGCCTCCTACGGCGGCAAGGTAGCCATCTGGCGGCTGGACGGCGCGCCGCTCTGCGCTTTCAAGGCGTCCAAAAAGAACCTCTCTTCGGTCACCTATGCCGCTTCGAACACGCTGGTAGTCAGTGGCTTAGGCGGAGAACTTACACTCTGGTCAGTGCCTGAGGGCGAGGCCGTCGGGACGTTAGCGGGACATGCCACCGCGGCGGGTCACCTACACCGACTGGACACCGGCCGGCTTCTTTCGCTCGGCTACGAGGGCGATCTGCGCGTGTGGGATGTAGCTCGTCTGCAGCTCCTCGAGGTTGTGCAGCTGGAGCCGCCGGGTGCACGCGGGCTGGCGCTCTCGCCGGACCGGGCGCGGGCAGCGGTGAGCTTCAAAGGCATGATACAACTCCGCACCGTGGCGGATTGGGCGGTCCAGCGCGTATTCGATGTCCGGGCCAACGCCATCTATGGCATGGCCTTCTCCCCAGATGGCAGTTGGCTCGCGGCGGGCGCGGCCGACAAGAAGATTCGCGTCTGGGCCTTGTAGCTCGTCACCCGCCCCCCTTCTACACTACCCTAGCCTTTACCTCGAATCCTCCAGACTGTCCGCGTGCCTGGCGGGCTCAAGTGGCCGGTGCGCATGGCGATTCGCCAAATCTATCTACGCGCCAGGCGATCGCTGGCAAGGGCTCACCCTGCTCTCTGTGGTAAAATGACCCTTTGAAGAAGGGTCGCGATAGGGCAGATCATGGAAGCCGTCCGGCAGTTTTTTGAAAGCCTGCTGCGCCTGCCTCCAGGGGCGCGCATTGTCGAATCGATGGACCCGGTGTCATGGACACTGGTGCTCCTTTTATTCGGCGCCGTTGTCATTGGCCTATTCTTTAGCCTGACCACACGCCGTTCATTTCTCAGCCCCGAAGAGATCGAGGCCACGCCCCAAATGCTGCTGGCGCGCCTGAAACAGGATCCCACACGCCTGCCGCCCATCGCCATTGTCAGCCGCCTGGGTTCCGATGCGACCATGGAATTATTGGAATACGGCGATCAGATCCGGACCAACGAATGGCGCTATAGCTGGAGCAGTGTACGCGAAGAGCTGCTACAGTTACTGAGCCGGCAGAATGCCTTTGGCCCCACCTATGCCCTGGCGCGCTACTATCGCGCGACAGACAAGCAGGAACCCGACACGTTACGCATTCGCCGTACAGCACTCATCCATAAATTGGGGCAACTCCGCTATGTGGAGCCTGACGCACACGGCGGCCGGGCGGAACTCCGGATCCGCGCCCACCCTGCCGAGGTTAAAGGCGATCTGGGCTTCGATGGTGAAGTCCTCTGGCTGCTGCCCGATGAGCCGGCGCCGCCCGCACAGGGTCCATTGGTAGAGATGGAGCCCATCGAGTTTCGCACCCTCCAGGATGCCGACGTGCGCCTGAACATCCGTCGTTCCCCTACTGTGGGTGGCGGTTTTCGCCTGACCCTCAACAAGCGGCACGGCTTTTGGGTCGTAGTAGACGAGGAAATAGAATGGGTGAGTTAGAAGGCCGGGTGGATCGAAACCGCACGTCGCCTGGCCGGGTTCTTGGCAAACCACCTTTCACATGATTTGGACGAACGCACTGAATTATTTAAATGTATTGGCTTCCAGCGTTGTGGTGATTCTGGCATTTTCGCTGTTGGCCTACACGTTGACGTATAACTTTCGGAACCCGGTTGCCCGCCGCTTTGCCGGCCTGCTGGCATGCGTGGTCGTCGTGTTTGCGGCAGATGTGGCATTGGACCGTGTGGTAAGCGTGCCGTCGGCCGGCCGCTGGCTGCGCTTTCAGTGGCTAGGCATTGCCATGGTGCCTGCGGCCTCGTATTCCTTCTCCCTGGCCGTCCTGGCCACCACCAACTATCGCATCGAGCGCCGGCAGTGGATCGAGAAGGCGACACTGGTCATCTCTATCGCCAGCGCGCTCGATGCCATTGTCGGCGGGCTGATCGTGGGCACAGTGCGTGTTGTGCCGCCCCTGAACTTTCTGGAAGCCGGGCCGCTCTTTGGCCTCTTCGCCATCTTCTTTGCCGCGACCTTGCTGCTTGCGCTGGGCAATATCTGGAAGGCGCGCCAGCGCTGTCTGACCTACAGCACGCGGCAGCGCATGACCTACCTGCTGTTGGGCTTCATCGCACCCAGCATTGGCGTTTTCCCATACCTGGTTGGCCTTGGCCGGGTGACCGAGACTTACCAGTCCGGCGCGATCGTGCTGCTGATATCGCTGATCGGCAACATCGCGGTGGGATTCATGCTGTTGCTCATGAGCTACACCGTTGCCTATTTCGGCGTGTTGACGCCGGACCGGGTTGTGCGTTACCGCCTCCTGCGTTACTTCATGCGCGGACCCGTGGTCGCCATCCTCGTCATCCTGGCGCTCCAGGTGGTTCCCCGTGTGGAGCTGATCCTCGGGCTGCCTCGAGATGTGATTCTCTTCAGCGTCATTACGGGCGTCATTGTCTTCAGCCAGCTCTTCCTGAGCGTCACCAAAACCCTGGTGGATCGCCTCATCTATCGCGAGGATCGAGAAGAGGTCGCCTGGCTGCGCGAGTTGGACCGGCGTCTACTGGCCACCAGCGATCTGCGCCAACTGCTGGAAAACAACCTTGTGGCAATGTGCGAGCTCTTGCGCGTGCCGGCTGCCTTTGTCGCGGCTGCCATTGGGCCAGACCTGATACTTGAAGCCGTGATCGGACCCGATGGGACACGGGACCGCGTGCTGGAAGTCAAGGATTGGTCCGAGGCCCTGAATCGCGCGCTACGCGACAGCCGCGGCAACAGGCCCTGGTCTCATCGCGGGTTTTGGGTCTGGCCTTTGGTTGAGCCTGGCGCCAACGACGATCAGCTGCGGCTCCTGGGCGTACTCGGCGTCCACGCGCGCACCCAGACACCTCTCTTTAGCCTTGATGAGAAACATCTCCTCGATACCATGCTGGAGCGAATCACCGACGCCCTGGCTGACCGCAAGCTGCAACAGAGCATGTTGGCGAGCCTGCGCTACCTGATTCCCGATATCGACCGCATGCAACAGCTGCGCGGGGTGGTGCCCTATGCCGCTCCGGACAGCAAGCGCGAGCCCGCGGCGGCGATGTTGGATCCCAGTCCGATTCACAGCCCCGAGTTTGAAGCGTGGGTCAAGGATGCCCTGAGCCACTACTGGGGAGGGCCCAAGCTGACCCATAGCCCGCTCATCAAGCTGCGTGTGGTGAGCGACACCCTGAGCGATGCCGATGACGACCCCACCAAGGCGCTACGTCTTGTATTGGGCCAGGCACTGGAGCGACTGCGCCCAGAGGGCAAACAAAACCTCACCGCACCAGAATGGTTGCTCTACAACATCCTCGAGCTGCGCTTCATCCAGGGTCGCAAAGTCCGCGAGATTGCCGATCGCCTGGCGATCAGCGAAAGCGATCTCTATCGCAAACAGCGGGTTGCCATCGGCCACCTGGCGCGCGTCATCTTGGAGATGGAACAGTCGAACGGCCACGAAAACCAGCCTGGCTTCGGCGAGCAATCCGTAGTCTCCAACGGCACTGAGCTTGACGAGAGTTGAGCGTATTCCCCCACAAGCAGCGAAAACCCACATAATTCACCGCTACTCAGTAGACTCCTTTGACGTCACCATAGTAGAGGCGTGTGTCATGAGCCCCTGCCAGTGAATTACTGCCAGTGTATACCTACCAGCGTTTTGACGTCAGCGAATTGAGCCATGGTTTGGACCGCCCATGACGGGCGCGCGGCCACCGAAACCGAGAGATGCGAGGAGCCGGATTATGTTTTCTGTGAAACGTTCTTTGTGGATTCCCACGATCGCTGTCTTTGCGGTCGTGCTGGCAGGCTGTATCCCCATTTTGCCTACGTCCCGGCTGGCGCCGCTGGCCGGCTCGCCTCGCCAATTCTCCTCTGACCTGATTGCGGCCTTCGTCACCCGCGATTATGCCGCGCTTGAGTCAATGATGGGGGATCCCTTTGTCCTGGCCCTCTGGCAGAGTGAAGGCCAGGAGATTGCGCCAACGACGGCCGTGCAACAGCTGCGCGACGATATCTTGGGCCCGGCCACCTCCCTGACCTTTGTGTCTGGGGAGATTCTGCAGCGTTGGCTGGGCGGCGCCGATCCACTCGCGCTCTGGCCGCCGCAGGTTGTGGTAATCGACGCCGCTGGCGTCACGGGTTTGGGCGCGGATGGCAGCGGCCAGGCCATCTTGATCGTTGCTGAGGATGACGCTGGCGATTCCTATTGGTACGCAATGCTGCTGGCCAGAGATGGCTTCGTACCTCCAGCGGGCGAGCAATATGCCCCGATCGTGATCCATCCCGCGCAGCCACCCATGACGATTCTGCCTGCGGACGCGCAACAGGTGCTGATCCTGGGCCCGCTCGGGATCTTTGACGGGCCAGATGCCAGCTTTAGCCAGATCGGCGTCACCCAACGGGGTCAAACCTATCCAGTCCTGGGTGTAAGCGCCGATGGCCAATGGTGGGCTGTGCGGTGCAGCCAAAGCGCGGCCCCCTGTTGGATCGGCGCGAATCCGACCTTCGTACGGCCGGTAAAACTGCCGGCAGCCAGCGGGCCGGCTGTGGCGCCCCCTCCACCCACGGCGACGCCCCAGCCGCCAGCATACCCTACCCGCATCAACTTCGCGCCAGGCCAGACGTCGGCCATTGTGCGCGGCTACGTAGGCCCCTATGACAGGCCACAATATATCTTCTACGCCTTTGCCGGCCAGGACGCGCGCGTCGTCATCGATTCACCGAGCCCCACCACCAGCTTCGCGGTGCGCGGCGTGGCCGATGGTGTCCTGTATAAGTCCTTGGCTGACCCCGCGCGCCAATTCGCGCTGACCTTGCCCCGCACCCAGGACTATCTCATCACAGTAGCAGCGTCCGTCAACACTTCGTTTATTGTCGAGCTTTTCGTATCGCCATTGCCAACACCACCGCCCTCGCCCGAGCGCATTAGCTTTGGCCCAGGCGAAGAGATGGCTGTACGGAGCGGGAATACAGGCGCAAGCGGCACCAAACAGTACATCTTCCGGGCCTTCTCCGGGCAGGAGGGCCGTATCCGGCTGGAATCGCCCGGAGCCGCAGCCAACTTTGCCCTGCGGGGTGTCGCTGATGGCATCGAATACAAGCCGCTGAGCAACCCGGCGCGGGATGTCTCGTTTATCTTGCCACGCACGCAGGACTATCTCATTACCATCTCTGGGCCAGCCAATCTCGATTTCCTGCTCGAGCTCTCCATCAAACCTCTGGGCCCCCCGCCGCCTCTGCCGGAACGCATCCGTTTTGGCCCAGGCCAGGACTCGGCAGTACGTAGCGGTCCGCTCTACGCCAACACGCCCAAGCAGTACATATTTGGCGCCCAGGCGACCCAGAACACGCGCATCCGGCTGGGATCGCCCAGCCCGGCCGCGCGTTTCTCCGTCCAGGGAGCGAGCGACGGTATCATCTACAAGTCCATGGGGGATGCGAGCACCGAATGGAATTACACCCTGCCGCGTACGCAGGACTATGTCATGACCATCCAGGCGCCTGTCAACACATCGTACACAGTGGAACTGTACATCGAGCCGCTGGCGACGCCCACCAGCACGCCCACTAAGACCGCGACGCCAACCATGACCGCCACCGCGACGAAAACTGCGACGGGGGTCCCTACGGCCACATCTACCCAGACGAGCACCCCGACACCGACGATGACGGTAACGCCAACGCCTACTTCATCGTCGACCGCGACGACGACTGCTACTCCGACGCCCACGCTGACGGCAACGCCATCGCCCACATCTTCGCCAACAGCGACCGCTTCGGAGACCCCCACACCAACGCTCACTGCGACGCCGTCGCCCACATCAACGCCGACAGCAACTGCCTCCGAAACCCCGACGGCGACGCTAACCGCTACGGCGACGGCGACACCTACCGTGACAGCCACGGAGACACCGACAGAAACTGCCACCGCTACGGAGACGCCGACCGCGACGCCCACGGAGACGCCGACGCCGTAGTCTGAGCCTGTCCGCTCATTTCCGTCCTATTAAGGACGGCCTACATTAGACTGTGCCCGCACGCTCCCAGCTTGGATCTTGGCAGCGTGCGGGCACAGTGACCTAAAACCCCTTTGAGTACATTTCGATCAGATTGCGCAGCGCGCGAGCCCCCTCGACGTGTCGCCGCTTGCCAGCGGACCTGAGCGCTGCCCGATACACACGCATGATTCCATCCCGTTAGCACTGGATCAACCATCTTCCTGTATAATGGCGGCCGATTCATTGACCTCACCGGCCATTGGATGGCCCCAACGTGAAGGAACGGCCGTTATGCAGGAGATCACCGCCAGTGCACAGATTGAGTTCCCCGACTTCATCAAGGTCGATATTCGCACAGGGACAATCGTGCAGGCACAGCTTAACCCCATGGCTAAGAAGCCGGCGTATGTTCTGACCATTGATTTCGGCGGGCTCGGCGTTAAAACGAGCTCTGCCCAGCTCACCGAAAACTACGCGGAGCACGATCTCCTGGGCAAACAGGTAATAGCGGTCGTGAATTTCCCACCGAAGCGCGTGGCCGGTATTGTCTCCGAGGTACTCGTACTGGCCGCCGTTTCCGAGACATATGGGACGGTGCTGCTAGAACCTGGCATGCGCGTCGAGAACGGCGTGCGCATCGCATAGTCGGGGCCTTTACCTGTGGTAGGGCACTGGCAACAATGGGGAGAGCACGTGGAGGAACCACGCCGGCATTCAGACGCGGTATAGGGCCAGCCATAAGTGGGCCTGTGGACCTTCCAGGGCGCTGTTGTGGCTACCCTCAGAGCCCTTGTCTTGTTGCCTCCAGATCTGCGGACTGCGTACCAGTGAGGGCCAACGATCCCTCACCTTGCCCGTCTATGGATTCGGCAATGCCGGCCAGCCCTTGAAGCTCTTGGCGGCCGGCTACAATGCGCGCGATGCGGCCGTCAACCATCTGGATTACGCGGTCGACATAGCGACACATGCGCAGATCATGGGTCACCATGATGCCAGCGCGATCTTGTTCGTGGATCAGATCGGCAAAGGTCTGCACAACCTGGTGGGCACGCTCTGTGTCGAGGTTGGCAGTGGGCTCATCGGCGAGCACCACCTCTGGTGCATGAATCAGGGCACGTGCAATGGCCACACGTTGTTGTTGGCCGCCAGAGAGCTGATCGGGCCGGTAGTTCAGACGATCACCCAGTCCGAGCCGCACCAACAGGTCACGCGCCTGCCCCCGGCGTTTGCGATCCAGCTTGCCGTTGAGACGGAGCATCAGCTCCACATTCTCAAGCGCGGTAAGGAAAGGGACCAGATTGTTGGCCTGAAAAGCAAAACCGATGTGCTGGCGCCGAAAGCGGGTACGTTCCGCCTCGGCCATGGCGCCAATGGCCTGGCCGCCGATGATCACCTGTCCTGCCGTCGGCGTCAGCAGCCCGGCCAGCATGGCGAGCATTGAGGTCTTGCCTGAGCCACTCGGCCCAACCAGCGCCACGAACTCGCCCCGGCGGGCGCTAAACGACACAGCGTCGACGGCCGTCACCGTACTCGAGCCTGAGCCGTAGATCTTGGTTACCTCAATTGATTCTAGTGCAATCATAACAATAAGAATGCTCTGAACAACTAGTGGTCTGTCAATCATCAAACTTGAGTTCGGGGGTGGCGACTTCGGTCGCTGTGAACAGGTAAACAACGAATGAAGTCGTTACTACCGAATGGCTAAAGAATGACGATGGACAGAGCACTAGTGGCCGGCGCTGGCGTCAATTCACGGGCGTGGCAGCTGTGCACTGGCACTGCCTGGCTAATCCGCAGACGCCGCTCCCCTATTGCGCCAAACCCAGTGCGGTCAGCGGCTCGATACGCAGCAGCACCCACACGGAGACGAGCCCGCCAATGGGCCCGATTACTAGTAACGCGGCCACGGCCATGGCCACCGCCGTGCCCGAGAACGCAATGGGCACATTGCCTGGAAAGGTGAGGGAGAGCAACAGCGTGCCCGCGGCGCCCACGGCAACGCCGATCGCGTTGACCGTGACAATCTGTGTCACCGCGGCGATACCCACCGTCCAGTTCGACGCGCCGATTGCCTTGAGCATGCCAATCTGCGCCACCTTTTGTAGCGTCTGGATCTGAAAGAAACCGCCAACCACGAGAATACCAATGAAGAAGGTAAAGAATTGCTGCGTATTGAGCGTATTCTGTTGGGCAGCATAGCCTGGAAGCGCCTCCCAGGCAGTCTGGCGATCAACGACCTCCACTTGCTTCACCGACCGCTCAATTCGGCCTGCAAGCGTGGCAAGATCGGCCGGATTGGCAGCTTTCACCACGGCCACGTTGGAAACCAATTCGCCCTGGCCAATTCCTTCTGCGGGTTGCGGCCGGATCGTATCCCAGGTGAGGAAGGGGACGAATAAGGCCGGTTGGAAGAAGTACTGGCGCCGGTCAGTTATGCCAACGACCGTCAGATCAAAAAAGACATCATCCGTGCCCTGTGTTACCTTGACACGGATGGAGTCTCCTATGGCTACGTCCATTCGACTGGTAATGCCGGTGTCTACGATGACTTCGTTGCTGCTCGTACGTTCCAGATTCTGGCCGGCCAGCACGGCTGGCCCACCCGGTTTGTTGGGCTCAACGCCGATCAACGCGGCATCGATTTCCGGCACACCTTCACCCGGCACAAGCTTTCCAGACGCAAACCCGACAGGTCCAACGTCAACCACGCCTTCCACGCGGCGGATTGCGGCCAGGCGCTCACGTCCTATTCGGCTAGCTGTAGTGGATAGCTGGATGCCCTCCTGAAATACCAGTAACTCACCGTCTAACTTCTCAATGTATTCACGGTTGGCCGCGGCCAGACCCTGGGAGAGCCCGGCGATGAAAAGCACCAGCACTGTGATTAAGGCGACCACCGAGGCAATGAGCAGGAAGCGGCCGCGGCTGTGCCAGGTTTCCTTCAGAGCGAGATAAACAGCCATTGCCTACTTCACGCCAAAATCAACCACAGCCGTCATGTTCCACAACAGGCGCTCATCCTGCTGATCCGGAATGACAATGACCGTGTAAACCGTGTCCCCGCGATTGTCCACGCCAATGGGGCGTATGCGGTTGACCGTGCCCTGCAGTTCGAGATCGGGAATCGCGTCGAAGGTCAGCGTCACCTGGCGCCCACCGTTGATCCCGACGACGTCTAGCTCCGTCAAGTCGGACGTCTGGATCTCCCAGGCGGAGGAATCGGCAAGCTGAATGACGGGCGTGAACGCGGTAACCTGTTCACCCACAGCTGTGTTCAGCGTGGCAATGACGCCCGCGAAGGGGGCGCGCAGCTCCAAATCGCCCAGGGCAACCAGGGCCTGTTGCAGCTGTGCCGTGGCAGCCGCCACTTCCGCCTCAGCCGCGGCAATATCCTCGAGCCGTGTGCCGGCCAACAGCTCCTCCAACTGCGCCTCCGCCTGGCTGACCGCGGCGGCCGCGGCGCCCAGGTCAGATGGCATCGAGTTGGTCAGTGTATCGAGCTGGGCCTGGGCCTGGCGTACAGACGCGCCCGCGCTGGCGATTTCAGCCGGCGTCGCGCCGTCCA
>JACFMY010000209.1:7305-11145 GCA_019455155.1 Caldilineaceae bacterium | reverse complement strand
TGGCTCGACCGGCTTGAACAGCTTTGGGCCGCCCGGAGCTCGGCGGATGGCGAAGGCAGCGCCAGCGCGATGCCCATTGCCCAGCGCCGCGTCGCTGCGCAGGTACGCTACGCCGTGAGTCCCATCGTACTGGCTGCATGGGAGAATGTGGCTCGCCAGCTGGGCTGGCCTGACCGGCCGGTAAGCTGGCAGGATATTCAGCAGCGTGCCACCCAGGATCCCGCATTTAAATGGAGCCACCCCAATACCAAACATGCCAGTGGCCTGCTGGCGGTGTTGGCGGAGTTCTATGCAGGCACCGGGCTGACTCGCGGCCTGACAGTCGAAGCCGCAACGGAACCGGCGACCCTATCCTACGTCAGCGCGGTGGAAGGCACGGTGCGCTTCTACGGTGAAAACGAAGATCAGGTTATTCAGCGGCTTGAAGAAGAGGGACGCAACTTCCTCGATGTCTTTGTGGCCCAGGAACGGGTCGTTCTCGATTGGAATCGCCGCCATCCTGACAGCCCACTGGTGGCCCTCTATCCGGCAGAAGGCACCCTGTGGGCCGATCACCCACTGGCGCTCCTGGAGCTGAGCCAGACAGCCGGCAACCCTGGCGTCACGGAAAACCAGCGCCGCACCTTCCAGGCGTTCGCCGACTTTCTGGCCAGCGCCGAGGCACAGCAGACGCTTCTGTCCGCTGGATATCGACCAGCTGACCTGAGCATTGCGCTGGACCGGGCGGGCAGCCCATTCAGCGGCACGACTGCGGTCGACTGGCGCCAGCCCCAGACGACCCTCCAGATGCCGCCGCCTGAGGTGGTAAATGTCGTGCGCGACTATTGGTATTACACCAAGCGGCCCACGAACCTTTACCTCGTGGTAGACACCAGCGGCAGCATGGAAGGTTCAAAGCTTGAGGCCGCCCAGGCCGCGCTCAAGTCGTTCCTGAGCCAGATCCGGGGTGATCGCGACCGTGTGGGCATCATCGAGTTTGGCAGCGGCCTGAAGGACTACAGTTTCCTGCAGGGCATCGATGAGACCACCCGCCAGCGCTTCTACGACCGCATCGATCGCATGCAAGCCGGCGGCGGCACCGCACTCATCGACGCGGTCTACGCAGGGGTCGCTTCGCTGCAAGACGCGAACGATCCCGAAGCTATCAACGCCGTGGTGGTCATGACCGATGGATTGGAGAATGAGAGCGGCCATGATCTCATTGACCTGCAGCGGCTGGTGCGCAGCAACCGCAGCCTGCCCATTGTCATCTTCACCATTGGTTTTGGCAACGACGCGGACGAGCGCACCTTGACGGACATGGCCCAGATTGGCGACGGCCAATTCCGGCGCGCTGGCGAAGCCGATATCGAGGAGCTGTACCGGATCATATCGACCTATTTCTAGATGACACGCCCAGATGACCAGCGTGTGCATGACAGCCACGCAGCAATGGATTGGCTGCCACGAGGGCGTTATGATTGATTAGGATGCGAATCAGAATAGAGATCGACCTGGCGAGAAGGAACCTCCCCGTTGTGGTCCCTTCGGACCCGCGTCTGTCTCGTTCATCCGCTTCGTGGCTCACCGTCTCGAGCATCAATGACCATGACAGAGATTCGTTCGGAGCTTCAAAAACAGGCGCAAAGCGCTATTCTCCAGTATGCTATCTTTCGCTGGGAGAGCGCCGCAGTCATCGCGTTCACGCTGGTCGTCTACTTCCTGGCGCCGGGACCGTTGGGCTTGCCGCGCGAGCTGTGGTTACTGCTCGGTGCAGTTGCGCTAGGGCTGGTGATCTATTCCAGCCTGACAGATGCCGATACCAACGCGCGTGTGCTCCTTAGCCTGTTCCAGGAGAAGTTTGACCCGGGCAAGGTGAAAAACAGAGCGCTGCGTAAAGAGGTAGAGACTGCCCTGGAGTACCAACGCCGCATCGAGCTTCAGATTCGTAAGCAGCGGCCCGGGCTCATCCGTGAACGCCTGGAAGACGCTGCCAACCAGCTCTCCGCCTGGGTCAGCAACATTTACCAGCTGGCTCTGCGGCTCGACGCGTTCCAGGCGGATGACCTCCTGGCCCGCGAGCGGATAGAGCTTCCAAAGGAGATCGAGGCACTCACTGCCAAACGGCAGCGAGAACGGGAAGTGGCTCTGCAGCAGCAGCTCGACCAGGTACTGGAAAGCAAAGGGCGACAGTGGCAGACGCTGCGCCAGCTAGACGCACGCATGAAACAGGCTGAGCTGCAGATGGATCAGAGCCTGACCGCGTTGGCTACCGTCTACAGCCAGGTGCACTTACTTGACGCTGAAGCCATCAACAGCGGCCGCGCCGAACGGCTGCGCACAGATATCCTGGAGCAGGTGGCGCGGCTCAACGACCTCGTGTCCAGCTTGAATGAGGTCTACGACTACAACACCAAGGGTTTGGGTTAGTTCACGGGATAGTAAACGGATACGCAATGAGCAGACGGATTCTATTAGTGCTGGCGCTGGCCTGGGGGCTCGTGCTTGCCGCCTGTGGCGGCGCTGGCACGCCTGACAAAGGCGACGTCATTGTCTATGTGGCTGTGCCGTTGAGTGGCTTTCAAGCCAACGGTGGGCAGACAATTCTCGGCGGCGTGCGATTGGCCGCGGAGGAGATCAATCGCTCGGGCGGTCTGCTGGGCTATCGCGTGGTGGTGCGCCCTCTGGATGACGAGTCAGACAGCGACGTGGCGGTCAGCCAGGTCGCGGCCATCCAGTCCGCCATCGACAGCGGCGAGCGCGTCATCGCTGTGATCGGCCACTTGAACAGTGGGCAGACGCTGGCCGCCATGGAGCTGTACAAAGACATGCCGCTGGTAGTCATCTCGGCAACGGCCTCGGAGCAGAGCTTGACTGAGCGCGGCTACGAGAACTTCTTCCGGGTGAACGCCAATGATGGTGTCCAGGCTGCAGTTAGCGCCACCTTCCTGGTAGACAAGCTCAACGCAGCCAACGTGGCTGTCCTCCACAATGATACAGAATATGGCCGCGGCCTGGCCCAATCCCTGGTCGAGGAGCTCGCCAGCCGCGGGGCCACGGCCGCCCTGCACCTGGAGGTGACAGAAGGACAGAGCGCGTTCACACAAGAGGTACAGCAGGTCCAGAACGCCGCCGTCGATGCCATCTTCTACGCGGGCTACGAAATCGAAGCGCCCTATTTACGTGCGTCTCTGGTGGAAAGCGGCGTCGAGCTGCCTATGCTGGTCAGCGACGGCGGTTTTCTCGCCGCCACCATCGATGAGTCCGCCGGCACCGCTGAGGGCATGTATGTGAACTCATTTGCGCCCAGTCCTCGCAATGTGGCCGACGCATCGTGGTTCGAGGCTTACCAGGCTGTCGAGTATCGCAACCCAGATACTTACTCGGTCAACGGCTATGTTGCTATGCAGGTGCTGGCCGAGGCTGTCAAGCAGGCCAATTCCTTCGAGCGCGAGAAGGTCAGTGAGGCGCTGCGCCAGAACAGTTTTGACACGTTATTGCAGACGCTGCGCTTCGAACCGGACGGTGACCTGATTGATCCCCAGATCTGGGTCTATCAGGTAGTAGAGGGTGAATTCCAGCAGGTGGCCAACTAAGCAACAAGAACGCCGGCCACGTTATGGTCTTGCGGCAGGGGTATCGTTGGGCTATCTCAATCCGCGTGCCGCAGCCAGACGTGACCGGCTTTCCCCCTATTCTTGTTGGGCCGTCTCCAGGTTACGCGGCGTCGCTGTCGCCCTGTTGTTGGGCTGCTTCCCAAGCCAGAATCGCTTTCTTGCGGATAGTCCCCCACCGGTAGTCCCGAATGACCCCGCTCTTGCGAATGACACGATGGCAGGGGATCAGAAAGGCAATTTGATT
>JACFMY010000209.1:0-7295 GCA_019455155.1 Caldilineaceae bacterium | reverse complement strand
GATTGGCGCCCACCGCGCCGCCAACGGCCCGGGAAGCGGTTGGCTGGCTAATGGCCGCGGCCACATCCTCATAGCTGCACACAGTCCCAGATGGGATCCGCAGAAGCGCCTCCCATACCTTTAGCTGGAAATTGGTGCCAGCTAACAAGAGTCGTAGCGCCTGCTGGCTCGTGCCAGGGCTCCGTGAGGCGCCGTCAGCCGGGAAGATCTGGGACAGGTAAGGCGCCGTGGTGGCCGGATCTTCGATGAGTGTGGCATTGGGCCAACGGCTGCGTAGCGACTCGATCTCAGCCCGGGCGCCCGCCGCGCCGAGAAAGGAGAGCCCGCACACTCCCCGATCTGTGACCGCTAACAGACAGGAGCCAAACGGGCTCAGGTGAATGCCGTAGACAATGACGAGTCCACGTCCCCCCAGTTTAAACTCGCCAGGCGTCATGGCTTCAACAGTCACGAAGAGATCGTGCAGGCGACCAGGGCCAGACAGCCCGGTGGCAAATGTCGCGTCCAGCACGCTATGCGACGCCGCCAGTAACTCTTTGGCGTGCCCGAGCGTCACAAACTGTAGAAAACGTTTGGGACTGATCCCAGCCCAGCGCTTGAAGAGACGCTGCAGATGAAACGGACTAAGTCCCAGGTAATCTGCAAGCTCATCCAGCCCAGGCTGATCGCTATATCGCTCCTCCAGATAGGCGATCGCTTTGGCCACCAAGTGATAATCGGCTGAGACGGAAGGATCACTCATTGTTGTAGCGTACGTCTGTATGTCAATCATAGCAAATACGATTCCTTGCCCCCGATTTGATGCCGGCTCTATCTACAGTCCAATTCGCACAGGATTAGACCTGAATTCTGACAACCGCACTCTACCAGACACAGCAGGCGCGGTCGACCCGATTCTTGCGCGTTTTATCGCAACAAGCCGGGCCGGCACAAGGCACATCGCCCAGTCTATCGCAGCACACTGTGCATGGTGAGCTGGCCGCACCATCCATCTATCTCCCCCGAGCTACCTATCATTCAACGACCCATTATCCGGACGAAGCTCATGTTCCAATCAATCCGCCTGTTAATCTTGGAAACATCAAATGACTATGCCGAGCGCTTAATCCAACAGTTGACATCGGCCGATCTGTCCGTCAACTGGCAGAGAGTACAGACGGAAGCTGAGTTCCTGGAGGCGCTCGAGGACTCGCCGGATGTGATCCTCACAGACTTCGCCCTGCCCGGACTCGATTGTCTGCAGGTGCTCGACTTGCTGCAAGCGCGTAGCCTGGACATCCCTTTGCTCGTGGTCTCCGCGCCGGTGGGAGAGGAATTGGCCGTGGAAGCCGTCAAGCGGGGCGCCGCTGACTTTCTGCTTAGGGACCGGCTGGCACAGTTGGCGCCAAAGGTGATCAGCGCCCTCGCCGCCCGAGATCGGCGTACTGCCATGCAGCAGGTGGAAAGCGTCGTGCTCCACGACGAGCAAAACTACCGTACGCTCTTCGAAGCGGCCAACGACGGCATATTTATTGCAGATGCCATGGGCAACTACGTGGATGTCAACCCTGCCGGCTGCCAGATGCTTGGCTATTCACGTCAGGAGCTCCTGCAGCTCAACATCCGCGACATTGTGGAACAAGATGATCGACACATCCGGCCCCTGCAGCTGGACGCGCTCCAGGCAGGACAACGAATCGTCGCAAAGCGCCGCCTGGTCCGCAAAGATGGTTCCCTGCTCTTGGCAGAGGTCTCGGCTACCCAGCTACCAGATGGGCGCCTCCAGGGCATCGTGCGCGATATCACTAAGCGCATGCAAATGGAGGAGGCGCTACGCCACAGCGAAGCCTACTACCGCGCGATCGTCGAGATGCCGCTCGCCCAGATCTGCCGCTGGAAACCCGATACAACGCTTACTTTTGCCAATAGGGCTTATGCCGATGCCTATGGCTGTTCCCAAGAAGAACTGATTGGTACCTCGTGGCTACGCTTCCTGCCGGACCGAGATCGCGAAGCCGTGATCGAACAGATCAAACGGCAGACCGAGCATGGCCAACCCTACGTGTACGAGCATCGTGTGCGCCTGGCCGACGGTAGCGAGCACTGGATGTTCTGGACCGATGATCCCATCTTTGACGACCAGGGCGACTTGATCGAGTTTCAGTCAATCGGGCTTGACACCACGGAGCACAAACAATCGCAACAGGCCATTCATCTGCTTTCCTATGCGGTGGAACAGAGCCCGGCCTCTGTAATCATTACCGATCCCACAGGGGCCATCCAGTATGTCAACTCGAAGTTTGAACAGGTAAGCGGCTACACCGCGGCCGAAGTCATCGGCAAGAACCCGCGCATTCTCAAGTCTGGAGAAGTGCCGGACGAAGTCTACGCGGAACTGTGGAAGACGATTGCAACCGGCGGCGAATGGCGTGGCCAACTCCATAACCGCAAGAAGAACGGCGAGTTGTTCTGGGAGTCCGTTCTGATCTCGCCCATTCGCGACAGTACTGGCGCCATCGTCAACTTCCTTTCCATTAACGAAGACATCACGGCACAGAAAGAGGCAGAGGAGTCGTTGCGTCGTATGAACGAGGAGCTCGAGCGCCGGGTTGAGAACCGAACGGCAGAGCTGCGTCTCGCTAACGTCGAACTAGAACGCGCTTCCCGCCTTAAAAACGAGTTCCTTGCCAGCATGAGCCATGAGCTGCGCACCCCCCTCACCGCGATTATTGGTTCCACGGAGTTGCTGGAAGCTGACATCTACGGTCCCCTAAACGAGAGACAGCATCGATCCGTGCGCGTCATTCGGGAAAGCAGCGAACACCTCTTGAGAGTGATCAACGATATCCTGGACCTAGCAAAGATCGAAGCAGGGCAAATGAACCTGGATCTGACCCAAGTCCGCGTCAGCGATCTCTGCGATTCAAGCCTGCGCCTCATCCGCGGCCAGGCAGCCGCAAAGGATCTGACCGTTGTGCATACCATGCAGCCTGATCGCCTTACCTTGGTGGCCGACGCCAGGCGGCTCCGGCAGATCCTGGTTAACCTGCTCAGCAACGCTGTCAAATTCACGCCAGCTGGCGGTAAGATTGGACTGGATGTGACGGGAAACCCAGACAGTGCTACGATAACAATGAGTGTATGGGACACGGGCATCGGTATCTCCAGAGAACAGTTGCCCCTGCTCTTTCAATCGTTCGTCCAGCTGGATAGCCGCCTGTCGCGCGAGTATTCAGGAACGGGTTTGGGATTGGCATTGGTTCGCCAGATGGCAGAACTACAAGGTGGCCATGTGGCGGTTGAAAGCACGCCCGGACAAGGTAGTCGCTTCACCGTCTCTTTGCCTTGGCAACAACGTCTGCAAAGTGCCATTCCGCCTGGCGATGGTGACGGCCAATTCCCGCCCGATGAAGACAGCCCGCGCGGCCATCATTGAAGGCTAGCCCGCGGTGATTGACAACCAAACGATAGTTTGTTGTTCCTCCGACAACACTCGCTGGCTGAATTAAGTAATCATCCACAGGCCTGCCTGCCACATCTGCCGCTTGTACAGGTTCCAGTCATGATTCGCTACGTTCTGATCGCTCTTGGTGCCATGCTGGGCGCAAACGCCCGCTACTTGGTCGGGGTGTGGGCAGGCGATCGCCTTGGCGCGTCGCTGCCCTACGGCACATTCATCGTCAATGTCACTGGCAGCTTTGCCTTGGGCCTGTTGACCGCACTGGCTGCCAGCCGTCTCAACGTCTCAAATGAAGTGCGCCTTTTCTTCGCGGTCGGCTTCCTGGGCGCGTATACGACCTTTTCCTCTTATGCCGTTGAAAGCCTGGCGCTAGCACGCGCGGGCAGTTTTTGGTTCGCACTGATCAACATTCTCGCCAACAATCTGATTGGCCTCGTGGCTGCGCTGCTCGGGATCTGGACAGCCCGGCTGCTTGGCTGAGAGGAGCTGTACCATGCAACTACAAGGCAAAGCAAAACGAATCACCATCTATATCGGCGAAGACAACCAATATCGAGGGCGTCCCCTCTACCTGGCCTTGCTCGACTTCCTGAAACGCGAGAACGCGGCTGGCGCCACTGTGCTACGGGGGACAGCCGGCTTTGGCGCCCACAGCCGCATCCACACCAGCTCGATCGTCTCCCTCTCCAGCGACTTACCCATCCGCTTGGAATGGATCGACTGGCCCGAGACGATCGAACGCCTGATGCCGTCCATCCGGCGCATGGTGGATGATGGCCTGATCACCATCGAAGATGTTGAGGTTCTCCAATATGCGCCGGGCAGGCTCGCCGATCCCCTGACCCAACCGGTGCACAACATCATGCGCTCCGAGGTCACAGCCGTGACCCCAGATACGCCCGTCACGGCTGTCGTGAACCTGCTCCTGCGTCGCGGCCATCGCAGCCTCCCCGTCCTCGACAAACAGGGGCGGGTGGCCGGCATCATTACTGACGGCGACCTGCTGCGCCGGGCAGGCCTAGAGGCCCGCCTAAGCCTGCAGTCGGATCTGGCATTGGCCCAGGCACAGGCACAGCTTGCCATGATGGACAAACAGGCGCAGTCAGCGGGCGACGTGATGACGACGCCTGTTACGACCGTCTACAACGATGAGCCGGTGCGTGCTGCTGTCGAGCGCATGGTCGAACGGGGGTTGAAACGATTGCCGGTAGTGGATCGCAGCGGCCGGTTGGTGGGTCACGTCAGCCGGCTAGATGTGCTGCGCAGCATTGACTACCACCAGCCAGAGCCCGCGCCGTCGCATAGCGCACCGCGCCACGGTGCAACGGTCCGCGAGCTCATGAATCCTGATACGCCCACAGTAGGTCCCAGCGCACGCTTGAACGACATTCTCAACGCATTGGAGACAAGCAGGCAGCTGCGCGTGGTGGTAGTAGACTTGTCACGGCGGCCCTTGGGTATCATCACCGACGGCGATCTCTTGCGTCGCAGCCGAGCCGCCGAGCGTCCTGGTCTGCTGCCGCGGTTGCGGAGTCTCTTTGGCGGCCCGCGCCGGCCTTTCCCACCGTTGGCGGAGAGCAACGAAATCGCTGCCGATCTGATGACCTCACCCGTTGAGACGATTTCGGTCAACACACCGCCGGCCGAGGCGCTACGCTTGATGGTGGAGAAACAGATCAAGCGGCTGCCCGTTGTCGACGACAAGGGAAGGCTTGTAGGCCTCCTGGGCCGGGCCAGCCTCTTGAACTGGGTGTTGGCAAGCAGTGAAGAAGCGAGCGCCGCTGAGGATGTGACCAATACGAGCGACAGCCAGCTAGAAGCCGGCTGATGGCATCGGCGTCGCACTATTGCTCATCGCTGCTTATTGCTCATGGCGCTGCATCAGGCCACCTACGCGTACCCACACGAATCCGTAGATCGCCAGAACAAGCGCGCCGTACACAGGCAACATCCATGCATAAAGCGCCACCATGGCCTGAGCCAATACCGCCGCCATCCCCAACGCGCCCACGATAAACATCGGCGCGGCGATAGGATACGCGGTCTCGCTGCCATTGGCTTCGATGGCGACGAGCGAGGCAGCAAAGGGTACGAACACCGCACCCAACAGCTGGGCCAGCGTAGCCAACGGCACCTGCAGCACAAGACCGCCCAAGGAGACAAGCACGCCCGCGGCAACCCCGGCCCAGGCCAGGATGCCGCCAAACCGGCTCGGCACGCCTGTGCCAAACTGCGCGGCAGGAGCGCCCCGCAGTTCATAACGCTGGATCGTTCCTATGAGCGCGGCGCCTAGCAGGATTAAGGCCAGCCCACCAGTCAGCGCAGCAATGCGAAAGGCGCCCGGATTGGTAGCCGACAGCTGTCCTGTGTCACTGATGAAGAGATTAACTGTACCTAGCGGCTGCAGCAACGCAAGGATGGCGTAGAGGATCCAGAGCAGCCCGCCAACAATCGCCGCGGCCGGCGCCCAGGTGCCAAGTCGTCCCAGCAGTGAATTCATCGTCGTGTCCTAACCGAGTCCGTCACCCGTATCGTGCCGTAGAAGCTGCTTACCATCAGCGCACCGATCGCGCGCAAATAGAAGCCTACCGGGCAAGCCAGATCCGTGCAAGTTGCTCACCCTACGACATGAGGAACAGTACGTTGGGATATTACCTGACTCAATCAACCACCCAGACCGGCCTTGCGAGCGCGCACAATGGCCTCGGCGCGGTCCGCCACCTGCAATTTCGAGAAGATCGTGGATACCTGGTTTCGTATGGTTTTCTGGCTGAGAACAAGACGATCTGCAATGGCCTGATTGGTGAGCCCCTGCGCGATCAGGTCGAGGATCTCGCGTTCACGGTCAGTCAGCTGGGGAAAGGCCGG
This sequence comes from Caldilineaceae bacterium, assembly GCA_019455155.1. Taxonomy (GTDB): domain Bacteria; phylum Chloroflexota; class Anaerolineae; order Caldilineales; family Caldilineaceae; genus JACFMY01. The sequence goes on along the minus strand of JACFMY010000209.1, from coordinate 988 downwards.
CACCAACCGTGCAGCAGGCGACTGGGCAAAGAAGTGTATGAGCCGCTGTGCCACAGATGGACTGAAGATTGCCTCGCCGTTAGCCACAGCACGCACGGCACGTAAGGTCTCATCGCCTTCTGCTCCTTTCAGCAGATATCCTCGCGCGCCGGCGCGCATCGCCGCAAAGATCGAGTCGTCGTCCAGCATCGTCACGACCAGCACAGCAGTCTCCGCATGCCTTTCCACAATCTGCCGTGTCGCCACGATGCCGCTCATGGCCGGCAAATTGAGATCCATCAACACAACTTGTGGCTGTAGCGATGCCGCGAGGGCGACGGCTTCCTCGCCGTCTGCCGCTTCCCCAACCACTTCCATACCCGGCTCCGCTTCCAGCAGCGCCCGCATGCCAAAGCGAAACATGGGGTGATCATCGACGATTAGAATGCGTATGGTCATTGGACGCCCCAGGTGAAAAGAACAAAACCACAGCTCCGGACGCTCCGCTGCTCAGCCCATAGCAGTTGGAGCAGACGCCACTTCAACTAGCCCATCACCGGGGTAGCCTCTATGCCCCTTGCGGTGATCGAAAGGCAGGGAAGCCGGGCGTTCACCAATACACCACCTCCTGGCCTATCGCGCACGATACAGTCGCCGCCCAATTCCTCAGCCCGTTCACGCATGGACTGAATACCGATGCCAACTCTCCGCTCAGTTGGCAGGCCACGCCCATCATCAGCGATGGTCAGCCGTAAGCTCGTGCCATCATCTACCACGGCCAGCGTCACCACACAAGAGTGTGCCTGAGCATGGCGGACGACGTTGGTCAGCGCTTCTTGAACGATACGATAGGCGGCCGCCTCCACTGCGGCTGGCAACGGCGGCAATGGCGCGGCTTCGATCAGTACACTGCAGTTGCCAGCCTGGGCGTAGCGATCGGCCTGTTCCCGTAGCGCGGCCACCAAGCCCAAATCATCCAGGGCGGGCGGTCGCAAGTCATACACAATGC
>JACFMY010000208.1 GCA_019455155.1 Caldilineaceae bacterium | reverse complement strand
TGGGGCACATCACTGGCATGCTGCCGTTCAGCCGCAGGCGGGCAGCCGGGGCATGCTGGGGCAGTGCTATAATGTGCCCATGCAGCGCTGTTTGTTGGCGATCCCCGGTGATGACGTGACGCGAGGATGGCTGAGGTGGATCGGTGTATCGGTGTCCCTGGCAGCCATACTCCTGCTTATGGGAGCATGCCGGCCCACCCCTGAAAGCAATGTAGCCGGCTATCTACTGGCACGCCAGCTGGGCACCCTCCCTGGCCAGCAGAACGATCGGCCAACCGGCACGATCACCGGCCGGGTTACGGATGGCGTCGCGCCGCTTTCCGGCGCCACGGTAGTCGTGGCCGAGGCAGACGGAACGCCACACATTGGTCACACGAATACTAATGGGTATTTCCAGATTGACGATGTACCGGCCGGCCAGTATGTACCGGCGGGCGTTGCACCCGGCTACGCAGAGCAGGAATTGTCGGGGTTATGGGGGATTCCGGCGCTGGTCACCGTGCGGGCACAAGAGACCAGCTCTGCGCCGGAGCTGGTACTTTCGCCCTACCAACCGCCGCCGCTACCCACTGCCTTGGCCGCAGCGGTCAACTTGCGCCAGACTGCCGTCTACACAGCTGCTGCTCCCTTTCCTGCGAATGCAGTAGCCCAGGTGCAAAGCTTTGCCTTCGACTACGATCGAGTGACAGTGGATTCGCTGCGTCTCTATCTACCCGACCCTGTTGACCCGGGTCGCACCTACCCGTTGCTCTTTGCCGTCTATCCCACCGCGGCTGATGACTGGGAGGCGGTCAGTGTGGCCTTTGCCGCGCACGGATTCGCCGTGGCGGCAATCTCGCCGGTGGCGGCCCGCGGCGTCGACGTGGAAGCCCATGCCCAGGATGCTCGCGTCGGATTGGCGCTGGCGCGCAGCGGCGCGCTGCACCGCGCAGTGGGACGGAATCGCCCGGTGGCCATGGCAGGCAGCTTCAGCAGCGCCATTGTCGCCCGGCTGATCCGTGCGGCCGGCGAAGATCTGGCAGGCTGGATTACGGTAGGAGGGCTCGCGGATGCCTTTCGCGGCGCCGCGGATTTTTACGCAGGACGCACCTATATGCCGCCGCCCTTCGAGCTGCTCGTCCCGGCCATGGGCGCGCCCAATCTCTACCCGCTGGAATTCTTGCGCTACTCGCCGGTGTATGTGGCCAGCGAGTTGCCGCCCACGATGATCGTACACACGGCTGCTGACCGGATCTTGCCAATCACCCAGGCCTATGAGCTGGAGAAGGCTGCCCGCGCCGCTGGGATACCAGTGGACACCTATTATTACGAAGATGTGAGCCACTATCTCGGCATCGGAGAGAACATGACAGACGCCGGACGCGAAATGTTCTTTAAAATTGTCGAGTTTGTGAATCGATATGGAGAACAGCCATGACCACAAAGACCACGAGTTTGGAGCAAGCGTACACGGCGTTGCGTGACGCGGCCGTCGTGCGCCCGCTCCCCACAGCCGGCGTCCTGCAGCTTACGGGCGCCGATCGTGTCGATTTTCTGCAGCGTATGACCACAAACGACATTGGCGCGCTCCAGCGTGGCACCGCTTGTGTTACGGTGCTCACCAGCCCCACGGCCAAAATCCTCCACGTCTTCAGCGTGGTAGCGCATGATGACCATCTCCTGCTGCTGCCGGCGCCAGGCGCGGCGGCTTCCCTGGCACGGTCCCTGCGCGGCCAGATCTTCTTCATGGACCAGGTGCAGGTAACGGACCTCAGCCAGGAGTACACCCAGCTGCGCGTAATGGGGCCCGCCGCGGGGAGTGCGTTGGCAGGCGCAGGGTTCATAGAGGACGGAATGGGGGACAGTACCTGGCACGAAGCAGAGGGCGTTATCGTTGTAAGGCAGGAGGTCTACGATGTCCCGGGCTATGCGGTGGTCGTGCCGGTCCCTGAGCGTGATTCAATCGTCGCACGGCTGGCGTTGCCGGTACTTGACGATGAGGATGCCTATACGGCGCGGCGCGTTGAGTTGGGCCGGCCCGCGCCAGGCGCTGAGCTCACCGGTGAATATAACCCGCTGGAGGCGGGTCTCGCCTGGAGCTGCGCGGAGAACAAAGGCTGTTACACGGGCCAGGAGATCATCGCGCGGCAGGTTACCTACGACAAGGTGACACGCACGCTGGTTGGTCTACGCAGCGAGCAGCCAATGGCCGCGGGCGCAACCGTGACCGTAGATGGCCGCGGTGTGGGTGCCGTGACCAGTGTCGCCTTTAGCCCAGCGCTCCAGCAGCCCATTGCGCTGGCCATCCTCAAACGGCCACACAATACACCTGGCACAGCCGTGCTGGCCGGTGAGATCGCGGCCGAAGTCTCGTCTTTGCCGTTGGCGGCGTAGCCAAGGCGTAACCCAGCTGCGTATTCGGGAGATTCGTTCATGAGCAGTACAGTTAATGAGGGCGTGCGCCCGGAGATCTTCGCCAACCTGGCCGAAGTGGACGAGTTAGAGCCGGCAACGTGGCGGCTCATCGTTGACACCACGCCCAGGTCCGGGGCAGCCAACATGGCCATTGACCAGGCTGTGGCGGAGGCGTGTGCGGCCAGCGCAAGCCCACCCACGCTACGCTTCTACCAATGGAGGCCACCTACAGTTAGCCTGGGGCGCCACCAGCCCATCAGCGAAATCAATGAAGCAGCCGTGGAGAGCCGTGGCTATGAGATCGTGCGCCGGCCCACGGGTGGCCGGGCCATTCTCCACACGGACGAGTTTACCTATTCGGTAGCTGCGCCTATGGGCGAGCCCCGCGTGAGCGGTGGCGTGATGGACGCCTACCTGCGCATCAGCAATGCCCTGTTAGTCGGGCTGCAGCGGCTGGGTGTCGAGGCGGACAAGGCTCCGGGCTCTGTGCGCGTCGGGCCCAATGTGTCGGCAGCCTGTTTCGAGGTTCCCAGCGCCTACGAGTTAACGGCCGGCGAGCGCAAGCTAATGGGCAGCGCCCAAAGCCGCCGCGCCGGCTATGTCCTGCAACATGGCAGCCTGCCCTTGGTTGGCGATATCACACGGCTCATCGATGTGCTGGCGCTGCCCGAGGAACAGCTCGCGACATTGCGACGGGACTTGCAGAGAAGGGCGTGTACGCTGGCTGAGGCGCTGGCTGTGGGAGAAGACAGTGACGTGGTGCGCTTCGACCGCGTCTGTGCGGCAATGCGTGAGGGCTTTGAGACGATATTGCGGCTTACCTTCAAGGTGGGCGCCCTGAGCCCGGGCGAGCTGCGCCACTCTGCGGAATTGATACGGCAGCAATTTGGCAACGACGAGTGGACACGGCAGCGGTAAAAATGGTGGTAGAGATGGTGTAGGCCAAAGGAATGCCGGCAGGTTCGGCAGTTGGTTGATCGGCTATGGCGATTGGGCTTTTGACGCTGGAACTCTATTTACCGCTAAACGATAGCCTCAAGGGGAAACGGGGTATTCTCAAGCCGCTTATTGTGCGGCTGCGGCGTGACTACAATGTCTCGATCTGCGAGGCGGACGCGCAGGACGTGTTAACGCGGGCCGTGCTGGCCGTCGTCTGTGTAAGCCAGAGCAGCGCGCTTGCCCACCGCCACCTGCAACAGGTTGCCAATCGCGTCGAGCACTGGCGCGGGGACGCGCAGTTGGTTGACTACTATATTGAGATGGTAGGCTGACAAAAGGACGAATGGTAAATCGTCTCGGCAGCGGGCGCCGTGTGCCGGCTGTCTCCCGGCAACGCGCCACCCGCTTCCAACCGCGTCCCACTTCTACGCAGTCGTTTCTGCCTCTGGGACTTTGCCCTGCATGTAGGCCATCGAGCCGGAGGGATCTCTCCGCCAGTTCCAGCCGCGATGCCGGAGGAGGAGGAGGAGGACGCTTACGGCAATGGCGCCCAAGGCAATCCATTGGGCAGTGGGCAGGTTGCCCATGACCCAGGCATCGGGACGGAACATCTCTACCCAGAAACGTCCCAACGGGTAGGCAATGAAATAAATCAGCACCGCGTCACCCCGGCGGAACCGTTCGCCATAGCGCATAAAGAGAAACGTCAACAGGGCAAACATGACCAGGTTCCACACCCCCTCGTAAAAGAACGTGGGATGAAACCCATTCTGCGCGTACCAGTCAAGTGTTTGCTGGGTAAAGGGCTGCAAGTGTCCTGTGCCGCAGATCTGGATTTCGACCGGGCGATTGGTGGGGTCCTGGCACGGGAAATTGGGATTGATGTGAAAGGCCCAGGGCAGATTGGCGGGCGGCCCGTAGAGCTCCTGGTTGACCCAGTTACCCAGGCGGCCGATGGCCTGGGCCAAGAGCACGTTGGCGGCGATGAAATCCAGATACTTAATGAAATCCAGCTTGCTTAATCTGGCGTAGACGCCAATGGCCAGAATTCCACCCACCAGACCGCCGTAAATGCCCAGACCACGAAAGCCACCGCTCCAGAAGTTGATAATGTCCAGCGGATGCTCACGGTAGTAGTCCCAGCCCACACCATTGGCTGGCGAGCTGAAGACATGGTAGAGGCGAGCGCCAATGATGCCGATGACCAAGGCCCAGGCGAGCATGTTCCAGATATGGTCAGGGTTTTCACCAGCTTTGGCTGCCGTGCGCGACGAAAGCCAGGCAGCCAATACCGCGCCGCCAACGATGAAGACGCCATACCAATGAAGGGAAAATGGGCCAATCTGAAAAATGACCGGATTCATAGTCGTAAGAGCTCCTCGTGCGTGGTTGCTACGCCGGGCCCGGGGATCGTCAGGCGGTCGCCGACCCAAGTGTCGTAGTATAGACCTGTTTGCTGGATTCGCCAAAGCCCGGGGTAGATTTAGGAGGGGACATTTGCGTGCTACAGGAATAACGTGGTTGATTGCGCTCTGCTGCCTGACGCTGGCTGGCTGCGCGGGCCGGCCGTTGCTTGCGCCGCCTTCGCCGTCGCCCACCCCGCCGGCGCTGCCGCCATTCGTAGCCACCGCCGATCCAGAGATTGCGATTCCCCAACTGATCATGGCCGAGCGCGAGTCCGCACACCGCGGCGACCTGGCGCTACTTGCCCAACTCTGGGCTGACGATGCGCACATCATCGATCGCCGGGGAACTCCCGATCCGGGCGACGACTACCGGTGGGGCGACCGGGCTGCAATCCTCGATCGCTACGTGGTAGCGGTCTTTCTGGCGCCGCCTCCAGCGTTCGACAGCCTGCCGCAGCCGGTCATCGATGTCACAGCCAACGGCGCGGTCGCCCACAACGGAAACGATCGGTGGACCTTTACGTGGGCCGATGGACGATGGTGGATCCAGGAGCTCGCCTACTGAACGGGCATGGGCCGCCGGCCGGCTTGCGCCGGCGCGTCACAGATCAGAGACGCGGGCTGCTCTCCAGCCACGTCTCCAGCAGCAGGCCGATTCGCTCCAACGTGGCGGCGCTGAGCTTGTCCACAGTATCTGCAGTCGTGTTGGTAAAGGGATAGTTGAGGCCGATCAGGTTTGTCCCCGGCACACCCTGTACCCGCAAAGCGTCCCCGCTCGACGGCGGCATCAGGCGGCGTTCAGATAGGAAGAAGCTTTCGACACCAAGGACATCGGCGGCGCGCCACAGAGCCACGTTGAGTCCCTGGTCACCGTTACGATCCTGATAGAAACGCTGGCCCTCCGCGCCGACCACGTCGACATTCACAACAAAGCGAGGAGAAGCGCAGCGGGGCACACTGTCGGGCAGACTCTCGACAAAAAGTTGGCTGCCAGCCTGGGGCCGCCAGCCAGGCAGCTGGCCGTTACTTTCGGCATCGAAGAATGCGAGGCAGACCGTGTAGCCTGTGGCTTCGACGTCAAGGGTGCGCGCCAGCTCTAACAGGAGGCCAGGGCCGGACGCGCCGGAATTGGCGCCCGGCGTGGGATTGGACCGCTGCGCTTCGCTGGGGTCAGCATCAGCCGCGAGCCGCGTGTCATAGTGTGTCGACAGCAAAGCCACAGGCGCGCCGGGCCGGCTAGAGCTGCGGATGGCAATGATGTTACGCCCCTGCACCGCGTCGTTGACAGCAAAAGGCTGAATCACCACATCCCACCCCACGAACCTGAGTTGTTCTACCAGCCAATCCGCGGCTTTGGTGCTGGCCTCGGTACCCGTAATCCGCGGGCCGAAGGAGACCAGGCGTTCCGCATTGGCCAACGCCTTCACCCCCGAGAACGGCTCGTCGATGACATCCGGGCGTAATAGGCCGTAGCCTAGATAGCCAAAAAACAGGACAGAAGCCAACAATGTGCCGGTGAGGATGAGCTCTAAGCTATAGGTGCGGAGACGATTCATGAGGCGTTCACACGGCTGCGGCTACTGGTCAGTGTGGCGCCGGGCACGGAAGACCAGCTTAATTGGCGTACCATCGAAGGGATAATGGGCACGAATACGATTTTCCAGATAGCGAGCATAGGAAAAGTGGACCAGCTCTTCATCGTTGACAAAGATGACAAAGGTAGGCGGATCGCTGCCCACCTGTGAGCCATAGTAGATGCGAAGTGGCCGGCCCTGCCTGGTGGGTACCTGGATGGCGTCGTAGGCGTCGCGCAGCACCTGATTCACTTCACTGGTAGAGAGGCGATGGCGCCGTGAGCTCACCACCTGCATCGCGGTGGGCAACACCTGGTGTACACGCTGCCGGGTCTTGGCGCTAATAAAGAGCACGGGCACATAATCCATAAAGTTGAGCTGTTCGCGCACCTGTTTGGCATATTCGACCATGGTGTGGCTATCTTTTTCCAGCGCATCCCACTTGTTGATGAGCACAACCACACTGCGTTGTTTCTCGAGCACATAGCCGGCAACGTGCATGTCCTGAGCGGTCACACCCTCCAACGCGTCAATGAGGAGCAGTGCGACATCGGCGCGATCGATGGCCCGCATGCTGCGCAGGACACTGTATTGCTCGATCCCCTGTTCCACCCGGCCGCGCCGGCGAATACCAGCGGTGTCGATGAGAACGATACGCTGGCCCTCAAATGTGATCTCCATGTCAATGGGATCGCGCGTGGTGCCAGGCACCTCGCTCACAATCGCCCGTTCCTGGCCCGTGAGTGTATTGAGTAGGCTGCTCTTGCCAACGTTGGGCCGTCCGACGATGGCAATGCCAATGGCGCTTTTGTCTACTTCGTCAAACGGATAGGGCGGCAGCACGCGCACCACCTCATCCAACAGGTCGCCGACACCATCGCCGTGGTATGCGCTGATGGGGAAGGGCTCGCCGAGCCCAAGATTCCAAAACTCCACGGCGTCTTGCTGAACCTGTTGGCTCTCTGCCTTGTTTACGGCCACGAACACCGGTTTGCTGGCCAGGCGCAAGACTTCGGCCACCTCCTCGTCGGCCGCTGTCAATCCCCCGCGGCCGTCGACGACCAGGATAATGGCGTCGGCCTCTTCGATGGCCAGGCGCGCCTGGCTCTGGATGTGGCTCAGGAACTGGGCAGAGTCGGAGGTGCCTTCGTCCGGCCCAATGCGCTGGCGTGCATCGGCTATCACCTGTGGGGCCTCGAGACCGCCGGTGTCGATGACGATAAAACCGACACCATTCCAGTCACTGTCGCCGTAGATGCGGTCACGGGTGGTGCCAGGGATATCTTCGACAATCGCGGTGGGCCGGCCGATAAGCCGGTTGAATAACGTCGATTTGCCGACATTGGGTCGCCCCACAAGGGCAACGACCGGTTTGCGTTGCTTCATAACACCTCACGCTGCGCGTATAGGTATACGCGATCGATTTCCTGAACAGCCTACGGTCCAGCCGGCGGCGTTACAGCTTCGGTCACGACGCTGGTTGCCGTAATAGGCGGCGTCGTGTCCACAGCCGGCGTCTCTAGCGCCGGCAATCGCGGCAGCCCAATGTCGGCCCCTTCTTCACGGGGCTTTATTACAACCTCGACAGTTTCGGGAATGACACCGTCGAGCCGGATCCCGTCAGGCAGCGCCACCCGCGGTTTGACGGCGTGCGTGCCCGGAATCAGCCCTGTCAGATCGAGGATAACAAAGACATCGTCCTGATTAAGCGACTCCAACAAGGGCAGTGGGCCACTGAGACTGACCTCTACCTCGTCCAGTGAAGCATCGGCAGAAAGGCCGCTGCATAATCCTTGCACAACCAACGACTCGGTCACAGTCACCCCGCCCTCAATGGGCGTAATACCGGCCGTGGCCAGCACTGTATCACCGTCAAAAGAAGTGACACCCTCAGGCAAAATGAGTTGGACACGCTTGCGCAGGTCCGCGGTCGCGTTTTCCAGACTGAGGGGTTCCGTCTCCACATAGCCAGGGACGTCGCTCAAGGCGTCCGCTTCGCCCTGTAGGACAATGGTCGACGGCTCAACCTTGACCGAGCTGAGACGATAGCCAGCGGCTGGCCGGCCTGACAACTTAACGCGTACTGCCACTTCCTTGCGGCCAGGCCACTGTTCCACCGGTACCACAACCTGGACCTGCGCGGGCTCGACCGTTACGCTGTCGATGGGGCGATTTTGGGCATCGGTGGGCACCAGTGTCTGGACTCGCTCCACCTGGCTCTTGGCCCCCCGCAAATAGACCTCGGCCCGCGCCTTGACGACCTGCTGTACCTGCGTTTCCGGGCCGCTGACGGTTACCGTGATAGGACTGTAAATGGGCGTCTGCCAATCATAACCGAAGGCAGTCCCGTCCATGGGCTCCACCTGCACCGGTACTTCCTTTGAGATCAGGCGATCGAGCGTGACACTGAGCTCTGGACGCTGAATCTCAATCACACTGACCTGGGGGTCGCGGCGTGTGATCCTGACAACTACATCGTGCTCGCCGGGGCCCATGCTGGTCAGATCGACCGTAGCGCGAAAGTCCGACGCGCTGAGATTCTCCCACGAAGAGCGCGGTGCACGCAGCACAAGCCGGACCGTCTCATCAGACAGAGGCTGGACAGGTATCAGATCTTCGCCCAGACCAAGCACCGTCACGGGAATACGCTCGCTAAATTCCTGAGTGATGAGGGGGTTTTCCTGGTTGACAGCGATCAGCCAGACGATCAGAGCCAGCACCGCGGAGAGCACGAGGGTTCCCAGGTCGCGCAGAATGAAGGTGGGCCTTGGTCTGGCCCGCTCTCGATTCGTGGGCTGAACGGAAGTCTCTGTGCTCAACGGGTACTCACTCCATCTTACGTCGTCGAATAGAAGTCAGATAACACGGCTCGCAGCCGGTTCGTGTCCAGGCGGACGATCCGGCCATTGCGCGCCACAGAAATCCGGCCTGTTTCCTCAGATACTACGACAACCAGCGCGTCCGATTGCTCGGTAACGCCGATGGCGGCCCGGTGGCGCGTGCCCATTTGGCTATCGGACAACTCACGATCGGTCAACGGCAGCACACAGCCTGCCGCCACCACCCGATCGTGGCGTATCACCGCCGCCCCATCGTGTAGTGCGGTGTTGGGAAAAAAGATTGTGCTCAGGAGCTCGGCACTCACATCGCCGTCGATCCGGATGCCCCGGTCTACAATCTCCCCCAGACCCGTGACGCCTTCAAAGACCAGCAGCGCGCCGTGATGGCGTTGGGCCAACGCGTCCACGGTTTTCACCACTTCGTTAATGAGGTTTTGCGTCTTGCTGCTGTCACCCCGCCTATTAAGCAACGGCGCCGACCGGCCCACGCGTTCCAGGGCGCGCCGCAATTCCGGCTGAAAGATCACCGGTATCGCCACCAACACGAGAGGAATCGTGTTGCGCAGCAGCCAATTGAAGGCGGGCAGATCGATGGTCTGGCTGAGAATCGCAAAGACCAATACAACGACCAGCACACCGCGCAGCAGTTGGATCGCCTGTGTACCACGAAACAGGCGAAAGAGGCCGTAGAAGACCAGCGTTACCAGCGCCACATCTAGAATGCTGCGCCAGTCAGAAAGACGGCTCAAAGAAGCCAGGATATCAGGCATAACAATAATCAAACGGCGACATTGCCGGTCGCCAGCAGGCTACTGGAGAGGGATCCCTCCCAGCAAATGTGCGAGCAGCGCCTTCTGGGCGTGAAGGCGATTGTGGGCCTGGGGGAACAGCAGACTGTGGGGCCCGTCGGCCACCTCATCGGTAATCTCTTCGCCGCGATGCGCTGGCAGGCAGTGCATGACTACAGCATTGACGTTGCGTGTGCGCTCCACCAAGGCACGATTCAGCTGATAAGGCGGGAAAATCCTGAGGCGCTCCTCGCGCTCTGTTTCCTGGCCCATGCTGGTCCATACATCAGTATATAGCACGTCCGCGCCAACTACGCCGTCGAGATCATCGGTGACTGTTACATCCGCGTCAGTCTGCTCCAGAACCTTTGGGTCGGGTTGGTAGCCCTGCGGCGCGACGATCTGTACTTTCATGCCCACCTTGCCCGCGGCCATGATCAGGCTGGTCGCCACGTTGTTGCTGCCATCGCCCACGTAGGCCAGCGTCAATCCTTCCAACTGGCCGACCCGTTCCCAAACGGTAAAGATGTCGGCCAAGGCCTGGCAGGGGTGGCTGAAATCGCTGAGGCCATTGATGACCGGCACCGGTGACCACTCAGCCAGCTCCCTCACATGCTCGTGGTCGAAGACGCGCGCCATGATGCCATCGCAGTAGCCACTGAGCACGCGGGCCACATCCGCCGCGCTTTCACGCGAACCGAGGCCGACCTCGCCGGGGCTGAGATAGAATGCATGGCCCCCCAGGTGGACCATACCCATTTCGAAGCTGACGCGTGTGCGCAGACTCGGCTTTTGAAACAGCAATGCCAGCGACTTGCCGGCCAAAATGGGCGTATTCTGCCCCAACCGTCTCCGTTCTTCCTTCAATTCCATGCCCAGACGGAGCAGCCCCCAGAACTGTTCGCTGGTTATGTCATCGAGATCCAAATAATCTGACAATGCCGGAATCGAGCTACTCATTATGTCCTTCCCAATCGCTTATGCAAGGGGGCTGGGCCCCGGGCAGTAATTACTGCTCCGTTTCCCCAACCACCGGATTGCTAATCATACCGAGACCATCGATCTCAACGGTCATGATGTCCCCAGGTTGCACCGGCCCCACTCCCGACGGCGTACCAGTCAAGATGAGATCGCCCGGTTCCAGCGTCATGAAGCGCGTCACGTGGGCAATAATCGTGCCGATCGAGTAGATCATGAGCGACGTCCTACTG
>JACFMY010000207.1:5844-11169 GCA_019455155.1 Caldilineaceae bacterium | reverse complement strand
TACCTTCACCGCCGCGGCCGCTTCGGGTCGCGGGGGATCGATAATGCCCACAATCCCCAAAAAGACGAGGTCCGCTTCCAGGTGTTCGCCGGCCTCATCGTAGCTTTCGTGGGCAAGGCGGCGGTAGGCCAGACCCAGGGTGCGCAACGCTTCGGCAGCCAGGGTCTCCACCATGGCCCGGATCTCGGCGCGGCGTTCTTCCGTCAACGACTGGACCGTGTCGCCCACCCGCTCCCGATCACAGCGAGCGAGCAGCACATCCGGCGCCCCCTTGGTGATTACCGCCAGCTCAGCATCACCGTTTACGCGCTGGACGGTGCTCATCATTTTCCGTTCGGACGAGAAGGGGACTTCGCCAATGCGGCTGAAGCGTTGCTTGAGTTCCTCATCGGTGATACCCAATTTGCGCGCGGCAACCAACAGGGCAGCTTCGGTCGGATCACCCTGGATCGTGTAGATGCCATCGCGTTCTTCCACCACCGCGTTGTTGGCCAGCGCGCCGGCGCCCAAGACGAGGCGCAGCTCTTCGTTGAGCTCTTCATCCGAAACGGGCGCGGCCGTTTCGTGCATGGAGAGCTCGCCAAACGGCTCGTAGCCGGTGCCCGCCAGGTCAACGCGTCCGCTTGGTGTGACCACCGTGCGGACGGTCATCTCGTTTTTCGTGAGGGTACCGGTCTTATCGGTGCAGATGACCGAGGCCGAGCCCAGGGTTTCGACGGCCAGCAGCTTTTTGACAATTGCGTTCCGTGCGACCATTCGTTGTACACCCAGGGCTAACACGACCGTCAGGATAGTAGGGAGTCCTTCGGGCACCGCAGCCACGGCCAATGACACCCCAAGGATCAATGCGTCCACCAGCCCTGGCAGGCTACGCACATTGTCAACGAGGAGAACTGTCGCGATGATCACGATGGCAATGACGATGACGGAGATACCCAGGAGCCGGCCGACGCTCTCGATTTCGATCTGCAGCGGCGTGGGCTCTTCGGGCGCGGCCTGGATCATGCCGGCAATCTTGCCCATCTGCGTTTGCATGCCGGTGGCGGTAACGACCGCGCGGCCACGGCCAAAAGTGACGATGGTGCCGCTGTAGACCATGTTGTCGCGATCACCCAGCCCGACCTCGTGGTCGATGGGCCCCACCTTCTTGTTTGTTGGCTGGCTTTCGCCAGTCAGCGCGGCTTCGGCGACCTGCAGCGATGTGACATCCAGCAGGCGGCCGTCAGCAGCGATGGCCGTACCCTCTTCGATGACCAAAACATCGCCGGGTACCAACTCCCGCGACGCCACGGTCTGCTGGCGCCCCTCGCGAATCACAATGGCGCTGGCAACAGCCATCTTCTGCAAGGCAGCAACTGCCTCCTCGGCCCGTTCCTCCTGGAAATAGCCAATGACGGAGTTCAGCAGCACAATCAGAATAATGGCAATGGCTTCGAATGGTGCGCCGTGTGCTCCCTCCAGGACCCAGGCTACGAGCGAGATCACGGTGGCCACGAGCAGTAGAATAACCAGCGGGTTATTGAACTGCTCCAGGAAGCGACGCCATTTAGGGGTGGGCACCTTTGCCTGCAGCTCATTGGGGCCGTACCGTTCAAGGCGTGCCGCCGCCTCAGCGCTTGCCAATCCCTGTTTCGGATCGCTTTCAAGCCGCGCGGCCACCTCGGCAGCAGGCAGACGATAGAATGGTATATCGCCCGCCTGCTCTTCTCGCACGGACACCTTGTCCGTGTATTCTTCTGTAGCTGAAACGATTTCTCTCATAGGTAAACTCGTTGCCGAGCATATCGACGGCGGCGGTGGAACTGCCGGTTCCACACCGTCGCCCGCGTCAAGCCACCGCGTCGATAACGCTGCCTAGAATCTCAACGATCGTGTCGACCTCGTCGGCGTTAATCACCAAGGGCGGAGAGAACGCCAATACGTTGCCCACATTCCGCGTGCGCAGGCCCCGCTGCAGACAGCTGTTGTAGATTTCCAGAGCCTTGGCCACATCTGGCTCGCGGCTCTCCTTGCTCTTGACGATCTCTACACCGCAGAGTAGCCCGCGTCCACGCACATCGCCGACGATTGCGAACTCTTTGAGTTTTTCGAAACCGGCCAGCAAGCGTTCTCCCATGAGCTGGCTGTTCGCCAGCAACTGGTCACGCTCCATGATCTCCAGGTTCTTGAGGGCGACGGCGCAAGCAGTGGCGTGGCCTGAGTAGGTGTAGCCGTGCATCCACACGTCTTCCTGCGGGGCATTGTCGATGACTTCTCGAATGGCATCGGAAATCTGGATGCCGCCCAACTGCAGATAGCCGCTGGTGATGCCCTTTGCAAATGACATAATGTCCGGCCGTAGATTCCAGAGATGCTGGCCGAACCACTTGCCTGTACGGCCAAAGCCGGTAATGACCTCATCTGCAATCAACAACACCTCATAGCGATCACAGATCGCGCGCACGGCGTCGAAGTAGTCATCGGGCGGAATGATGACGCCGCCTACCCCCATAATAGGCTCGGCAATAAAGGCCGCAACCGTCTCCGGCCCTTCGCGCAGGATTGTCTCTTCCAGGGCCCGCGCGGCTGCCTGGCCGACCGACTCTCCGGGGCGCTGATCACCTTCATAGCGATAGGGATTGGGCGCCGGAATATGGAGAAAGCCCGGCACCAGCGGCCCGAACATAGTGTGATAACGGGGAATGCCCGTGGCTGCGGTCGCCGCAACGGTAATGCCATGGTAGGCACCGCGCCGCGCGATGATCTTGAATTTGTCCTTTTTGCCCAGCCTATACCAGTAATAGCGTGCCGTTTTGAACGCCGAATCATTTGATTCTGACCCGCCAGAGGCAAAGAAGGTCGTATTGAGCGTTGAATGCGCCATGCCAGCCATGCGATAGGCCAGCTCGGTGGCCGGAGGCGTCGTCATGCCGACAAAGTTGGAAGTATAGGCGACCTCGCGCATCTGCGCGGCAGCTACGTCGGGGAGCTCCTGGTTGCCATAGCCGATGTTGACGTTCCATAACCCGGCCATGCCGTCGAGCATCTTGCGGCCGTCAGTCGTGTACAGCCAGACACCTTCGGCCCGTTCCACGACCAACGGGTCAGCGTGTTGTTTCGGGTGGTGGAGTGGGTGCAACTGCTTGCGATCATGTTCAACCAATGTCGTGTGGTCTATTACAGCGTGAGCCATGGAAGCTTCTCCTGTTCGGTAACCGTCGAGGTGGCGGCGAGACAGCCAGCACGACGGCGCGTAAATGCATGGACCAGGCTATAGGAAGCCGTCTGGCACATTATAGCACTCGAAGAGCAAACCCGTTTGGTTTGAACCCCCTTCTTTACGATGCAAATGGCAGCTTAGCTGAATCCACGGGCCCGGGTACAATGAGGGGGAAGATTCGGTGCCTCACGCGATAATTACCAGAAGCGAGGGATAGCGTGCAATACGATTATGCGGTAATTGGAGGAGGGATTGTGGGCATGGCCACGGCCCTGGCGCTGGTGGAAGCCGGGGTCGATTCGCTGGTTGTGCTGGAGGCCGAGCCGAAAATGGCTGCGCACCAGACTGGTCACAACAGCGGTGTGATTCACTCAGGTCTCTATTACCGGCCGGGGTCGCTCAAGGCCACCCTCTGCACAGAGGGCCGTAATCGGCTTATGGCCTTTTGCGCCGAACAGGCCATTCCCCACGAACAGTGTGGCAAACTCGTCGTGGCTACCCACGCCGGCGAGCTGCCCCGACTCGAAGCGCTCGAAATGCGGGGCCATTTCAACGGTCTGCAGGTGCGACGTTTGCCAGCGGCTGCGTTGCGTGAGTATGAGCCACACGTCGATGGCGTTGCCGGTTTATGGGTGCCGGAAACTGGGATCGTAGATTTTCGGGCAGTGACGGCGGCTTTGGCGCGCCTGATTCAGGCCCGTGGCGGTGAGGTACGTACAGGATGGCGCCTGACGGGCGTGCGCAACGAGCCGGATCAGTTGATCCTGCAATCGTCCAAAGGTGAGGAAGTGCGCTGCCGTTTCCTCATCGCGTGTGCGGGATTGCATGCGGATCGCGTGGCCCGGCTCTGTGGTGTTGACCCGGGCGTGCAAATTGTGCCCTTTCGCGGCGAATATTACGCGCTCGATACGGGCGCGCGAGGCCTTGTTAAGAATCTCATCTATCCGGTGCCCGATCCACAGTTCCCCTTTTTAGGCGTGCATTTAACAAGGCGTATCGATGGCGAAATCGAAGCCGGTCCCAACGCGGTATTGGCATTCAAGCGCGCCGGCTATAGAAAACTGAGCTTCTCTCCACGCGATACTTGGGAAACCATGCGCTACGGTGGTTTCTGGCGGCTGGCAAGCCGCTATTGGCAGACTGGGCTGGGGGAGTTTTATCGCTCGTTCAGCAAATACGCGTTCTGGCGAGCTTTGCGAGTCCTGATCCCTACGATTGATGTTGACGATCTGGCGCCAGCAGGCGCTGGCGTGCGCGCCCAGGCCTTGGCGCCTGACGGCGCGCTGGTAGATGACTTTCACCTGATCAGCGCGTATCGTATGATTCATGTGCTGAATGCGCCGTCGCCAGCCGCCACTGCATCCCTGAGCATCGGCAGCTACATCGCCCGGCAGGCAATGGAACAGGCGTCGTGATCCACATGGCGGATGGGCGCGGGTTGTGTGAAACAGGCGGCGCAATGATGCCCTGTGCATCAATCATCCATCACGAAAGGACATGATCGTATGGGAAATGATACCTGCTAATGTGGAGGCGGCTGGCGTCCCTAACCAGAAGTGCGCTGCAGACTGTGCCCCCGAGCGGCGAAGCGCGTAAGTTTGGCACCTTCGAAGGCGTATTTCTGCCAACCCTGCTGACCATTCTGGGCGCGGTCATGTACCTGCGTACAGGATGGGTGGTCGGCAATGCTGGACTGCTTGGCGCGTTGTCCATTATCGTAATGGCCAATCTCATCACCCTCTGCACGGGCCTATCCATCTCCTCGGTCGCTACCAACATACGGGTCGGCGCGGGCGGCTCCTTCTCGATCATCTCCCAATCTCTGGGTCTGGAAGTGGGCGGCAGCGTCAACGTACCCTTCTACATTGCGCAGTCGATCTCTGTCGCCTTCTACCTGTTCGCGTTCACCGAGGGCTGGCAATCCATCTTTCCACGCCATCCGGTGGTGTTGGTGCTCTTCACAGCCTTTTTCATCTGTACGCTGGTCGCGTTTGTGAGTGTGGGCATCGCCGCTCGCATGCGTTACCCGATCCTAATCCTCGTGGGGTTCTCGCTCTTTGCTGTCTTCCTGGGCATATTCCCGGGCTTTGGCACGCCGGGCGCGGTCTATTCGCCCACGCTGGTCG
>JACFMY010000207.1:3619-5828 GCA_019455155.1 Caldilineaceae bacterium | reverse complement strand
CTTTTTCCCTGCGGTGACGGGCGTGTTGGCCGGAGTGAATCTCTCTGGCACGCTGGCCAAGCCGCGGCGCAGCATCCCCATTGGAACCTTGGCTGCCATCGGCGTCAGCTTTGCTGTCTACATTTCGCTCGCCTACTGGTCATCGATCGTTGCCACACCCGAGGAATTGGTAGCGAACTTCACGATCATGATCGACAGGGCAGCCTTTGGCTGGGCCGTGCAGGCGGGCATCCTGGCTGCCACTTTCTCGGCGGCGCTGAACTCGCTTGTGGGCGCGCCCCGGGTGCTCCAGGCCATGGCCGCCCATGGTGTCGTCCCCTTTGGCGCGCGGCTTGCCCAGGAGACCGCGAGCGGCGAACCGCGACCGGCCATGCTCGTCACCGGCGCCATCGCGGTGGCGACGCTGCTTTTCGGCCTGTCCGGCAACGGGCTCAACCAGATTGCGCCGCTCATGACCATGTTTTTCTTGATCACCTACGCCGTGCTCAACGGCGTCGTGCTCCTGGAGCAGCTCATGGCGCTGACGAGCTTTCGGCCGCTGCTGCGTATTCCCAAGGTGGTGCCGTTGATTGGGCTGCTGGGCTCGGTGGTCGCCATGTTCCTGATCGCCCCCATCTTCAGTCTGGTAGCTCTGGTGACCATCGTTGTGCTTTACGAGGTGTTGCAGCTCCGGCAGCTCAAGGCGCCCTGGAGCGATGTGCGCAGCGGCCTCTTTGGCAGCATTGCCGAATGGGCGGCGAAGCGGACCCTGAGCATGCCCCAGGGCCATGACCGGGCCTGGAAACCCAGCCTGCTGGTGCCGGTCGACTCGGCGTCGGCTGTGCGGCGCAGCTATCGATTTCTGATGGCCATCACCCGCCCCAATGGATCGATCCACATCTTGGGCACCTATGGCGACAACGACCACGAGCGCGCGAAGGGGCTGCTGGCATATGAGCGCATCTTTGCCAGTGAAGCCATCTTTGCGCGCGTGGCGCTCGTAAAAGCCCAAACATTCGCCAGCACGCTGCAGACAGCTATGGAGGTCTATCGCAGTGTCTTTTTCCGTCCCAACACACTCTTTCTCCCCGTGACCGCCCACACAGATGAGGAGGAATTGCAGGCGATTCTGGACCAGGCCACTAGCAATCACTTGGGCGTGATCCTGTACGTCGATAATCCGCTGACAGCTTTGGGACGCGAGCAGGTGTTGAACGTCTGGCTGCGCGAACAGAGCCCAGCCTGGGAGGTGGGTCTCCAGCTGTCCAACCTGGACCTGGCGTTGCTGTTGGCCTACCAGCTTGCGCGCAACTGGCACGCCCGGCTGAACCTGATCACAGTCGTGAGCGACAGCAGCGAAAAGGTCAAGGGCCAGGCTTTTCTGGACAGCCTGATCGAACTCGGCCGCATGCCTCGCAGCACGCGGGCAATCGTGAGCACGGGCGCGCTAGACGACTTCCTGCCCCATGCACCGCAGGCCGATCTGAACGTCTTTGGCCTGCAGCAGACCGTAGACGTGCGCTTTATGCAGCGCATGGTGGAGGCAACGGGCTCCACCTGTGTCTTCGTGCGCGACTCCGGCTTGGAGAGCGCGCTTGCCTAGCGGCTTGGCAGACTGTGTGCGGCCGCCGGATCGAAGCCATATGGAACCCTCGCGCGGGCGATCGACGGTCGATCAACCGCTAGCCGGTGCAGGTGTAAAGGAAGCCGGTGGCAGGGGGGAACAGGGTCTCCACGAGTAGCTGGCGCCGATCGGCGATCGAAACGTCGGGGTATTGGTAACGCAGCTCACTCAGCGTGCGCTGGCCAAGCACCAGGGGTGCAAACGCGTCTGGGTGACAATGAAACTCCGCCTCCGCGCCTGGGTCCTCTTCCACGGCCGCAAGTCTACCAGCGTCGAAGACCAATGTGAAGTGCTGGCGGTAGAGGCTGATAGGGAGACGGTCGGTCAGACCGGCAAAGGCGGATGTCGCCAGGCGCGATTCGAGGGTCGGGGCGACAGTGTGCAGAAACGTGGGCCAATCTGGCACGAGGACTTGCCAGGCGTAGGTGCCTAGATCGCGAGCGCCCAGCGAGCGTGCCAGCCGCACCAGCGTACAGCGAGCGGCAAGATTGAGGCGTACACCGGGCAGGCTGCGCTCTCTGGCCCGCGCGACCAGCCAGTGCAGCACGGCCAGCGCAGCATCGTAGGACAGACGTGACACCTCATTGATCACCAGTTCCTCGCCGA
>JACFMY010000207.1:0-3609 GCA_019455155.1 Caldilineaceae bacterium | reverse complement strand
CGGCGAACCGCAGCGCCATGGCCGGCGCGGTGCTGATCGGGCTGGTCGTGCTGTTCGTGCTGGCCGGGCCCTGGTTCTGGCCACCCGACCCGGGCCTCGCCGATCCCCGGATCCGCAACCTCTCCCCGGGCATCCTCCACGATCCAGAATTCGCAAGACACCTCAGTCCGCTGCGCCGGGCCCAATAGATAGTGCCAATGTCCCAGCGTGCGTGCTGTATGGATATCCAGGTCGGCGGTAGCGGCATCGAAGAGCGCGGCCAGGACGTGCATATCCTCAGTACCGGCACGCCGAAACGTGAAGGATGGCGGTGCACTCTGGGGAAGCTCACGCCCCTCCAGGCGGAGACCCCCTTCCAGGGGCAAGGCGTAGGTGTAGCCAAACTGGCGATAGAAGTAGGCGATACCCTGAATCAGAGAAAGGCAGCAGTTGTGAGCGCGCAGCCGCTCCCTGAAATAGTCCACCTGTTTGCGGACGAGGCCGCGGTTGCGGTAGCCTTCCAGGGTCCCTACGATGCCCATCTCGCCGGCCATAAGTGTCACCTGACCATAACAAATGGGCCAGGGAATCAGGCAAAGCGACGAGACGATGGCGCCGCTGCGGCTATCCTCGACATAGATCAGGTCCTGCCAGGTTATGCCTGGAAAATCGTCAAGGAGGGTGCGGGTCATGGCATCCAGCCCCGCGCCGAAGATCTGGCCGTTGAACGCGGCCACTCGTGCGATGTCGTCGTGTGTGGCCGGGGTGCACATGAACAGACCATCATCTAAAGGACGGCGAAGTGGTGGCAGTGTCGTGCTTGACACGGGCATCGTGACCTTTCCTGGCGTTGCGAGAGAGGTTGGAGACCGTTGTATTTGGGGCAGCCGGACGAGGATCCGGACAGGCGCGGCTGGGAAAGCGCTTAAACGTCGTGATGCTCCCCAGGGTTCAGAATGTGTACGTCGACCTCGGGCGCCATGCGCACGACAAAATCTCGGAAATGGCGTGGTGGGTCGGAGAGAAACGAGCGGGTGAGCCGGTGGATAGCCAAGGGGTAGAGCGTGCCCCAGTGGATAGGGATAGCCATCTGCGGCTCGATTAGCCTGCACGCCTCAGCTGCGCGGTACGGGTCCATATGACCATTGCCAAGCGTCGGTCCCCAACCCCAAACGGGTAGCAGGGTCACATCGACCGCGCCCGCCATGTCAGCCATCTCGGGGAAGAGATCGGTATCGCCAGCAAAATAGACGCGGGGATGGCCATTTGTCCCGTTGCCCACGATGTAACCGAGGCACTCAGCGGTGGGACCAAAGGGACTACGTGCGCCATTGTGCAGCGCCATGGTCGCCGTGACCGGCACGCCAGCCACGTTTGTGTAGTCGCCAGCCCGCAGCTCCTCGATGCGCCGGAATCCGTGTCGATGCAGCAACGCGGCGGCGCCGGCGGGCACAATCAGGCGTACATCCCGTCCCAGGCGGCGCAGCGATGGAATGTCTAGATGGTCGTAGTGGAGATGCGAAATGAGAACGGCGTCAAGCCTGTGCTGCCAGTGCTCAAGGATTGGCATATGGCGGCGTCGCAGATGAACAATACGCCTGCGCAAGACCGGGTCTGTTATCAACCGGACCGGTCCATATTCTAACAGTACAGTGGCGTGGCCGATATAGGTGATCCGGTTACGTATTGTACACTTCCTTGAAACTACATATGACTGTCAGATTAGACAATCTCTTGGAGGCAGCTACACGCTGCGCCCACGGTTCCCATACCTATTCTACATGCCCCAGCGCTTCCTTGAGTCTAGTCTCCTGATCATTTGAGAGGTTGGTGCGCAACACCGTCGGCTCCAATGGTCGCAACGTCTCAACGACCTGATCTTCGCTCCAGTTTCGCACCAAGAGAAAGAGCGCGGAGTCACCGGGCTGTACCGATTCCGAGACTGCTTTGATGAAGTTGTCATCGATACCGATATCAGCGAACTTACCCGCCAGGGCGCCGGTGGCCGCGCCGATGGCCAGGCCGATCCATGGCATCCAAAACAACAGGCCGATCAACATACCCCAAAAGGCGCCGCCCAAAGCGCCCTCACCGACAAGGCTAACAGCCTGTTTCACCTTCGTCTTGCCGTTCTGGCGCCGGATCACTGTCGCTGCGTCTTCGAGGTCGATGAGGCTCTGTTTCTGAAGCCCCTGTATGGCATCGGACGCCTGGAGTGCGCCGTTCTCGCCCTGAAAAGACAGGACGATCAACTCGCTCATGGTTCCATCCTCCGTTCTGCTTGCTTCTACCCGGCGTGGTCACGTTCGTCTACTGCGACGGAACGTGCCACGGCCTCACGCGTGCTGGCCGGCTTCTGGAAAGTACAATTGATTGCTGGCTCTGTCAAAGGCGGTGTTCGAAATCAGAGTTGTGAAATCAACAAGCCGTGTGAACCGTATGGCTGCGAAGTGCTTCGTGGATTGGCAATGGCCCACAAGCAAAAAGGTGGCCGGCCAGCCACCCATTAGTCATGCGCGCTACTGTGCAAGGCCACTCGCATGAAGCGAGGTCAGAATACCATAACGTGGTAGGCGACAACTCAAGCAAGGCGGAACCACCTGAGCAAGAGTATAGTTTAGAGAATGACAGCAGTGCAAACGGACAGTTCGCTCACCGTTGATTCTGGACCCTTTATTCTCACTTGTCGTCAGCGCGTAGAGGGCTTAAGATCGGGTTGCCCGTAGAAGCTCGTCAATAACGTGTTACCCAATAGCATACCCATCTGTTATCAGTGATCTCGGGGGGGAGGTCGTCTCATTATGAGTGCTAATAACGGAAGCCCAGGACCCTCGCGTGAGTTCTGGCTACGTGCCCTGATCTTTGGTGGAGGCGCCATCATCTTGATGGTCGTCGGCTATTTCATCGGCGTGTTGTTGCTACCGATGCCCGAACAGGGGCCGGCTGCGCAGCTGACACCAGCACCGGAGCGGACGATCCAGCCAACCTTCACTGCGTCGCCCGTGGTGGAAGTAGTCGCCGCCACCGCGACCTCTACTGAACCGGCTACGGCCACGCCGCCACCGACCAACACACCGTTGCCGACCAATACACCGGCGCCGACCAATACTCCCATTGTCATTGTCGTTACGGTACCGCCAACATGGACTGCCGTGCCCCCAACGGACACTGCTGTGGCGGCTTCAGCCACCAATACGCCGGTACCAACGGCTACGCCGGTTGTTCAGGCCACGCCCACGTGGACGGTACAGCCCACCTGGACGGCGACATTCTTGCCAACCGCAACGTGGACGGCAATTCCCACGTCTACCTCGACCAACACACCTACGCAGACCCCAAGCGCGACGGCGACCTTTCTGCCCACGGCGACAATCACACCCACACCGACAAATACGGCAACGCTGACACCGACAGTGACGTCCACGGCGACGGAGACCGCAACCCTGACACCGACAGTGACGTCCACGGCGACGAAGACGGCAACGCTGACCCCGACAGTGACGTCCACGGCGACGGAGACCGCGACGCTGACACCGACAGTGACGTCCACGGCGACGGAGACCGCGACGCTGACACCGACAGTGACGTCCACGGCGACGGAGACCGCGACGCTGACACCGACAGTGACGT
>JACFMY010000206.1 GCA_019455155.1 Caldilineaceae bacterium | reverse complement strand
AAATTCGTAATCCTGTTCGAAATCAGGGAACGGCAGCTGCGCGGTCCACTGGACCAGGGCCAGGGCCGTATCGCGCGCCCACTTGAGCTCCTCGACCAGCGCCTTCCAGTCCCGCCGCGGGGGCACGCGATAGAAGCCACCCACGCGCACGTTGACAGGGTGGATCTCCCGGCCGCCAAGCAGATTGACAATGGCATTGCCCACCTTCTTGAGGCGCAGCGCCTGGGTGACGAGCTCCGGATGGTCGCCGGCCATCTGCACTCCATCCTCGTAGCCCAGGAAATCGGGCGCATGGAGCAGGAATGCATGCAGGATATGGCTCTCGATCCACTCGCCGCAGTAGAGCAGGCGCCGCAACGCGCGCAGCGGCTCCCCAACTTCAACGCCAAATGCATACTCCATGGCGTGGGCGGCGCTCATCTGGTAGGCCACGGGACAGATACCGCAGATGCGGGCGGTAATGTCGGGCGCCTCCCAGTAGTTGCGACCGCGGAGAAAGGCCTCGAAAAAGCGCGGCGGCTCGTAGATGTTTAGGCTCGCGTCCTGGACCCGGCCATCCTTGATCTTAACATGAAAAGCGCCTTCGCCTTCCACGCGGGCCAGGGCGTCCACGCGCAGGGTCTTAGTCTTCAGCGTACTCATATGCCTCACTCTCCTTGCGGAAGGGCTCGCTGAACGCGTTGAAGGTGCGCAATGCGCGCACGACATTGGCCGGCGACACACCTAGCTGGGAGCGCCACCACGCTGTCAGCGCCGCAGTATTGGGAGTCTCCATTGGGCCGAAGCAGCCGTAGCAGCCCCGGTTGTACGCGGGGCAGATCGCGCCGCAGCCAGCCTGGGTTACTGGCCCCAGACACGGCGTGCCATGCGCAACCATCACGCAGATGGATCCTCGCAGCTTGCATTCCATGCAGACGCTGTAGGTGGGAATGTTGGGGCGCCGTCCATTGAGATAGGCCGCCAGCACTTCCACCAGTTGGTGCTTGTTGATGGGACAGCCCCGAAGCTCGAAGTCCACAAAGACATGGTCAGCGATGGGCGTCGAGCGCTTCAGGGTGTCAATGTACTCCGGCCGCGCGTACACGGCGCTCACGAACTCGTCCACATTGCCGAAGTTGCGCAACGCCTGGATGCCGCCAGCAGTGGCGCAGGCGCCGATGGCCACCAGAAACTTGGATGCTTCGCGGATCTCGCGAATGCGTTCCAGGTCGGCCGGCGTGGTGATGGAGCCCTCCACCAGCGAGATGTCGTAGGGCCCCTCCATCACGGCCCGCGATGCTTCAAGGAAATAGGCGATCTCCACCGCGCCGGTAACGGCCAGCAGCTCGTCCTCGCAGTCCAGGAGACTTAACTGGCAGCCGTCGCATGAAGCGAACTTCCAGACTGCCAGCCGGGGTTTGCGCGTTCTAATCATTTCAAACCTCCCATTTGCCGAAGAACTGCTGGAGCTGGTCGAGCCGGAACACCGGGCCATTCTTGCACACGAAGTGGGGGCCGAACTGGCAATGGCCACAGAAGCCCGCGCCGCATTTCATGTTCCGCTCCATGGAGACAAAGGTCTCTTTGGGCCCGACGCCACGTTTCTGGAGCGCCTGCACTGTGAAGCGCATCATTACCTCGGGGCCACAGATGAAAGCGACGGCATTCTGGGGGTCGAACGGTGCGCGGGGGATCAGCGTGGTCACCACACCCACGTTGCCGTGCCAGTCGCCCGTGGCGCGATCGACCGTGACGTAGACCTCCAGGTCAAAGCGCGCACGCCAGCGCTCTAGCTCGTGGCGGAAGAGCATATCTTCCGGTGTGCGGGCGCCGTAAAGGAGAACCACGCGGCCATAGGCCTCGCGATTCTCCACCAGATGATAGAGGGCAGGACGCAGGGGCGCCAGGCCGATACCGCCGCCGATCAACACCACATCCCGCCCCGAAACATCTTCCAGCGGCCAATGTGTCCCAAAGGGCCCGCGCACGCCCAACATATCCCCGCTGCGTAGCCCAGCCATGACGCGGGTCACCGTACCGACGGCACGGGTCGTGTGAATGAGCCGCGCCGGATCGTTGGGATTGCCGCTGATAGAGATGGGAATCTCGCCCAGGCCGTAGACATAGAGCATATTGAACTGGCCGGCGGCAAACGGCTGGTGTCCATTGCGGTCCACTGGTTCCAATGCCAATGTAAAGGTGTCGTCATTCTCCTGGTGACGCTCGCGCACGCGGCAGAGCACAGGTACACCTACATTATTGGGTCCAGTCATGCTTCACCTCCGGCGCGCTATGCGCCGCATACATGTCGAGTAGTTGAAGGAGAGTCGCCTGCAGCCGCTGCATGATGACATCGGCAAAGCGGTAGACGAGCGCGTAGCCCAGTTTACAGTCTTCGCCACAGAGCTGCCGCACGCCCGCTGCTTCAAAGCGCAGCGTGTCCGTCGGCTCCAGGGCACGCGCCGTGAAACTCCACCGGTAGGGCTGAAAGAGCCAGGACCAGCCTAGCATATCTCCCGAGCGGATCGTCTGGACGGTCACGTTGCCCTTGCCGGGAACCCCCACACTTAATGCAACGAGCCCACGTTCCACCAGATAGAAGCAATCGGCGTGACCACTCTCTTCGAAAATTACCTGGCCGCGATTGAACTGTACTGGGCTCGCGAAGGCAGCAATTCGCTGCACGTGTTGCGGCTCCAGATCTTGAAAAAAGGGATGCTCCTTGATGGTTGATGCAATCCATACCATGGCTCAGCTTCCTCCTCGTCTATGCCATCTGGTGGATAGGCTCCACCTGGGGCTGGCCGATATCGTCCTCGCGCAGCGTCGCCGCCGCGGCCGTAATGTCGATGCCTACGGGGCACCAGGTGATACAGCGCCCGCAGCCCACGCAACCGAAGGTGCCAAACTGGTCCACCCAGGTGGCAAGCTTGTGAGTCATCCACTGGCGATAGCGGGATCTGGCCGACGCCCGCACGCTGCCGCTCGATATGAACGAGAAGGACAGGTTGAAACAGGAGTCGGCTTTGCGCCAACGTTCCGCGGTTTGCCCGGTTAGGTCGGTGACATCTTCGAGGGTATGGCAGAAACAGGTTGGGCAGACCAACGTGCAGTTACCGCACGTCAGGCACCGTTCCGCCAGGGCATCCCACTGGGGGTGGTCGAAATTGCGATAGAGGAGCTCCTTGAGACCGGTCGTCTCCAACGTCCGGCCCATGTGGGCGGCTGTGGCCTCGACGATAGCGGCGGCCCGCTCCGTCTCTGCCCGGGTGGCAGGGCGGTGGGGCACATCCAACAGGATCGAGGCGCCTTGCTCGCTGCCCACGTCGACGATGAAACAGTGTGTATCCTGGTCGACGATTTCCGTCAAGGCCAGGTCATAGCCAGGACCGGCGGCCGGGCCCGTTCCCATGGAGACACAGAAACAGGTGCCGCTGGCGCGACCACAGTTCACAGCGACGATGAACGCATTGTCACGGCGTCGCTTGTATTCGGCGTCAACATAGGGCCCGTCCAGAAAGACGCGGTCCTGGATCTGAATGGCGTGCAGCTCACAGGCGCGCACGCCGATAAACGCATATATGGGCGGCGTGCGCTCTTCGACGACGATCTCAAAGCCGTTGTCTGAACGCCGCGCCTGCCACATACGCATGATCGGGGGAAATAGGTATCGCTTCCAGGCCTGGGGCCCGGTCGTATAGCCGAAGAGCGCGCCATCATTCCCAGGGTGCAGGCGATAATAGCCGCCCTCCTGCTCGTCGGCCCAACCAGCCGGCAGCTCGTCTACATTTTCCACCACATCGTAGACGACGACGCCATCGCGCACCGTCGGGCCAATCGTTTCATAGCCGCGCGCGTGCAGCGCCGTGAATAGATGCTGCATATCGGCGCGGGCGATTGTATACGCGATCTTGAATTGGGTATGTTCCGTATCGGCCATCGATCCTCCAATTAGCTAGTGTCTCCGCCTGTCCCGATCGCCGCCCTCTGCGCAGAGACGCACTCTCAATGCAAGGGGTGTGAGCGCCCGCCCACCTAAGGACATCTTTGCCGGCATCCGTGCACTGGCGCCTAGCGCGCTTGTCCGCTGGGGCTACGTGCCGGCGCCGGTTTGCCCTGCTGCTCTGTCTTTTGCCGCTGCGGCGAACGATTGAGGCTGATTCCCCACAACAAGACGCCGAGCCCCGCGAACAATACACCCAAACCGACAGGGCCTGACCACCATAGGGCCATCCATATCATGTCCATGCTCTTTCCTTTCACTCTCTTTTACTCATTGTGCCGGCGGGCTGGTGTGCGAGGTGGCTGGAAGGCGTCTGCGCGAGTCAGGCTGCTCGATACGGTTGCAGCTATGGCTGCCATCTGTGATACCTGGCGGCACACTGCGGGACAGCAGGCCTGCTCCACGCCAATCCTTGTGGCGCACCGTGTGAGTGCCAATGCTGGCGCCGCGCCAGTTTTGTCGCGCTGTGAGGGCTGGTAGGGGAGGTACCGATAACCGACGGCCGACAAGGCTAGCTCAAACTCCGCTGACCTGGCACGAGGTCATCTACGCCGGCTATGCGATTACGATGATGATGACGATTACGCTTACACTAACAATGATACAGTCACGATGGGAGCCGCACCTCCAGTTTACAGGAGAAAAATCGACCTTATACCCGCCATCCAGACAGGATCACTCCTGGCCAACGCGCCAGGATGACCGCGAGTACAGCGCCACCCTGCCGCATAGCAGCGGCAGGGTGGCTGAGGAGCGACAGAGAAGCAATAATCGTGACGAGTACCGCTATTCAGTGGCGCCGCCGGCCGCCTCCCAGGCGCCGTATCCCGGCGGGAAGACACGCACGTTGGTGTAGCCCATGATATGGAGCGCCGCGTTAGCCAGCGAAGCCCGGTGGCCGGAAGCGCAGTACACGACGACCGGCTTGTCCTTGGGGATGCTGTCCAGCGCTGCCGCGACGGTGCGCAATGGCACGCTGATGGCGCCGGCAATATGCCCTTCTCCGTACTCGCTGGTCTCGCGCACGTCTACCGGTACGGCGCCGTTATCGACGGCTTCCACCATCTTCTCGACAGTGCCTAGCGAGAAGTACCCTTCGGGGATGTTCACCAGGAACTCATCCACGGCGGCCAGCATCTCAGGGTTGACTTCCTTGGGCGTCACCGTCGCCGCCGCGACCGCTTCGGTGGAGGCTGCCTCACCAGCCGCACTCCACGCCTTCCAGCCGCCGGGGAATGATTTGACATTGTCGTAGCCCAACAGTTGCAGGGCAGTCAGCGCGGTGCCGGCCCGCAGCCCGGAGGCGCAGTAAATGAAGACTGGCTGGTCGGCCGGAATCTTGTCCAGATTCTGGGTCAGTGTGCGCAGCGGAATGTTGATGGCGCCAGCAATGTGGCCCTCAGCATATTCGCTTTCTTCACGCACATCGATGAGCAGGGGGTTAACCGTTTCGATGATCTCCTTGAAGGCGTCCAGCTTGCCTACGGCCAGGTAGCCTTCAGGAATGTTGCTCATAAAAGCATCGACCGCGGGCACGATGGCAAAGTCAGACTCCACCGCCTGGGCCACTTCGGCCGGTACGTCACCCGCCTCACCCTGGGCTGCTTCCCACGCCCCATATCCCGGTGGGAAGGAGCGCACGTTGGCGTAGCCCAATTCATGCAGTGCAGCGGTCGCCAACGCCGCGCGGAAGCCCGACGCGCAATAGACGACGACCGGCTGATCCTGCGGTACCTGGTCCAGGTTCTGTACCAGCGTACGCAGCGGGACGCTCACCGCGCCCGTGATGGCGCCGTCGGCATATTCCTTCTCTTCGCGCACGTCGACCAGCATGGCGCCGTTGTCGAGCGCTTCCTACAATTTCTCAACTGTGCCCAGGCTGTAGTAGCCCTCGGGAATGGTGCTCAGGAAGCCGTCCACGACGGCCGCCACCGCCGGGTCTACCGCTTTGGCGGCAAAGCTGCCTGCTGCCACCGGCTCCGTGGAAGCTTCCTCGCCGGCGGCGCTCCATGCCTTCCAGCCGCCTGGGAAGGCTTTCACGTTGTCGTAGCCCAGCGTACGCAGGGCAGTGACGGCCATGCCCGCGCGATGGCCCGAGGCGCAGTAGATGAGCACCGGCTGGTCACTGGGAATTTTGTCCAGATTCTGCGCCAGCGTGCGGATAGGAATGCTCACCGCGCCGGGTATGTGCCCGGCTTCGTATTCGCTGCTTTCGCGCACGTCCACAAGGTAGGCCCCTGCATCCAGCGCGGCTTTCACGTCATCGATCTTCCCGACGGCCATAAAGCCTTCGGGAATCGCACTCATATAGGCGTCGACGATGCCTGCAAAGTCCACCGCGGGCGCGGATGCGGCTTCCGCAGGCGCCTCAGTGGCTGCCTCTTCCACAGCTGCCTCGGTCTGGACCGGCGCAGCTTCTGTCTGGGCCAACGGCGCAGCCTCGGTTGCTGCAGGCGCGGGTTCGCTCCCGCCGCCACACGCCGCCAGCGCAAGCGCCAATACGACGAATAGTGTGAGCAGAACGGTGATCCGTTTAGACATGTGAATCTACTCCTTGGTTTTCAATTGTTGCTTTGTTGTTTGTCTGGTTTTTTGCCAGTAAGGTCGCCTTGAGCGCGGCGCAGGGGGTCCACTGAACACCAAACACCGGCCTGTCGCGTAGCTGCCCCGTGTCGAGCTGGCCAGCGTCCATTTCCGTGGAGCTTCCCTCGTTGTGCCCACCATGGTCTGGGTGGCCGGCCCGTTCCAGTTCCTCTACCCACTTGGCATGTTCGATCCGGGCATCCTTCTTGAGGACGTAGCCCGTCGTCATGGACGATAGCGCCCTGTACACATAGGTGAAGTACAGGTGGCCAGCGAGGAGTAACGTAAGGCCCAACATAGAGAGGTCGTGTACCATGGCCGTCAGGGCCAGCCCGTTGGCGCCCAGACTGCCCTTGGCAAACCACATGAGCAGGCCAGAGAGGACAATGGTCGCTGAGATGATGACCACGCCAGCGTGGTGTAGCTTCTGGCCCGCATTGAGCCGGCCCTGGGGCGGCATTCCTACGGCATAGCCGAGCGCGTAACAGAGCATGTGCTTCAGCCACTCCGCATCGTCCCGGTCATAGTGGAAGGAATCCACCAAGAGCTCCTTGGCACCCCGCGGGTCAAGGAGGAGATAGAGGAGCGGCACGGCCAAGAAGAGCACTGCGCCCACCCGGTGAACGGTACCCAAGAGGCCACCTGCAGCCAGATGCGCAAGCGGTTTCCAGAGGATGGCCAGTCCCGTTGCCAGCAGCAGCAAGAACGAGACGGCCAGCAGTGCATGAACGATACGCTGGCGCAACCGGTAGCGCAGGATTCTGTCGTCGTAGCTGTCCCGTGCCGCGCGTGTTTGTCCATTGCGATAAGTCGTCGTAGCCATAGCTAGTCCTCCTGTATGGCAGGTTCCGGTTCGGAATTGCCACTCTTCGCGCCGATATCTGTTGCGAACAGCTTGAGCTCGCGCATGTGATTACGTCGGGCAATCAGCGCGCCAATCCCCATGCTGATTGCACCCAAGGCAGTTAGACCCAGAGTGACTGGCTGCACAACCTGTTGCCAGGCACCGATCGCGATCGGCTGCTGGGGATTGGCGGGCAGGTCCAACTGCTCGGGCTCATCCGGCAACACCAGGACCACGCCCAGCCCGCCAGCTTCGTTTTCGCCGTAGACACGCGCCTTCGGATAGCGTTCCTTGATGGCATTGACGCGCGCGTGGGCTTCCGCCAGGATGCTTTCACGGTCGCCGTACAGAAGGGCGTTGCTGGGGCAAGTCTTGACACACCAGGGAGTACCGCCGGCGTGCACGACTTCAGCGCAGCCGTCACACTTGCAGCAGCGGCCCGCGAACAGCTCAGGGACGTGGAAGGGACACGCGTCCACACAATATCCACACCCCGTGCAGACACTGGCGTTCAGGCGGGTGAGACCGTCCTCTTTGTGGAGGGCGCCGGCCGGGCAGACGCTCACGCACGCGGCATCGGCGCAGTGGTAACAGCGATGGTTGGCGAAGCCGCCGGTGAGCTGCGGGAAGGTGCCGCGCGTC
The DNA here is from genome assembly GCA_019455155.1 of Caldilineaceae bacterium. GTDB lineage: Bacteria > Chloroflexota > Anaerolineae > Caldilineales > Caldilineaceae > JACFMY01. The sequence goes on along the minus strand of JACFMY010000206.1, from coordinate 3,133 downwards.
TGCTCCTTGATCTCTATGAACTGGACACCAAACGGCAGCTCGTTGCCCGTTTTGCAAGCAGCTACACAGGCCTGGCAACCAATACAGCGAGCGACGTCCAGCAAAAACGCATAGGTGGTCACGTTAGGCCTCCTTTACCAGGCGGACGAAGTTGACCCGCATGCCCGCTCCGCCGGAGATGGGGTCGAGCACGTAGCGGCTCTGAAGCTTGGTGTCGCTGGCGCCCTTGCCATTGGCGCGGCTGAGGCCGGCGCTCTGTTGGCCAAAGCCGTGGACCATGTAGACAGCATCCCCGCGGATGCGTTGGGTGGCCTTCACCTTGACCGGGCCACTGGACCGGCCGTCCTGGTTTTCCAGCCACACGTAGTCGCCCTCCTTGATGCCATGGGCCGTTGCGACGTCCTCGTTGACCCACACCTCGTTCTCGGGGTACAGCTCGTTGAGGAGGGGGGTGTTTTGGGTCTTGGCAAAGGTGTGGACAGGATGCCGGCCGTAGAGCAGGCGGAAATATCCCGGCGGCGGCTCCTCCACTGGCTCATACTTCGGTAGGGGGTCATGGCCCGCCAGCGCCAGCTCCTCTGAATAGAGCTCGATCTTCTTGGATTTGGTGGGGAACGGGGACGCGTCGCCAAAGTCCTCCAGGTACGGTTTGCCCTTCTGCAGAATGATGCCCTGCTGCTCGCGCAGCTTGTCCAGGCTGGAGCCAATGGACTGCAGGCGGGTGTTGAGGTACTCTTCAACCGTTTCCCATTTGAAGTATTTGTCGAGACCGAGGCGTAGCCCCAGCTCCCGGGCCATCCACCAGGCTGGCTGTGTGTCGTACAGCGGCGCCACGGCCGGCTCGCGCATGGCGATATAGGGCGTCTTGTAGGCAACGGTCCACAGCTCGTCGTACCGTTCCAGCGCGGTCGCCTCGGGCAAGACCACGTCGGCCCACGCCACATGTTCCTGGGGCAGCACATCGATAACCATGACGAAGTCGAGCTGCTGCAGCGCCTGCTTCGTACGCTCGGGATCCGGGATGGTGTTCAGCAGATTCATCCCGTAGACGATCAGCCCCTTGATGGGATAGGGCTTCCCTGTGATCATGGGCTCGATGAGCTCCTGGGTAGCGGTGGCTCCGCGCAGGAACTTGGTGCGGGCGCCGTCGGCGCGGGCTTTGCCGCTGGGCCCCAGGGGTAGCTCCGCACTCTCCTCGCCGGGCTCAGCTGAGCAGCCGCCCGAGCTGCCGGCCACGGCAAAGGGCGGGTGAGGATAGCTCTCGATGTAGGGCGCCTTGCTGAAGTAGATGCCGCCCGCACGCCCATAGGCGCCAAACAGCGCGTTGATGATATAGATCGCACGCATGCGCTGCGTATCGTTGCCGTACCAGGTGACATGCCGGCCGGGCATGATGACCGACTGGGGCAGCGTGTCGGCCATTACCCGCGCCGTGGTCCGGATGAGGTCGGGCGATAGATCGGTAATGGCCGCGGCCCACTCGGGGGTGTATGTCTGCACATGCTGCTGGAGGCGGTCAAAACCCTCTGTCCATTCGTCTACGAAGGCTCGGTCGTAGCGCTCTTCAGCAATGAGCACATAGATCCAGGCGAGGAGCAGGGCCGTATCCGTACCGGGCTTGATGGGCAGCCAGTAATCGGCCTTGGCCGCCACCGCAGAAAAGCGGGGATCCACCACAATGACCCTGGCCCCACGGCCCCAGGCGGCCGCGAAATCCTGCATGACGGTGTTGCGTGCGTCCTCGCCAATATGGCTGCCGATCAGGGTGAGACAGCGGAGATTGTCCCAGTCCACCGGCTCGTGGCCGCCGATAGCGAGGCCGTAGGTGAGCTTGGCCGCTTCCTCGCGGGGGCTGGTGCAGAGCGAAGAGGACGGTTTGGCGGCGTTCGGCGTGCCAAAGGCCTGGGCGAAATAGTCCGTGAACCAGAAGTCACCGGAGGTGTGGCCCAAGATCGCCACGGCTTCAGGCCCATATTGGTTGGCAATTGCGGACAGGCGGTCCGCGGCGTAATCTAGCGCTTCGGTCCAGGCAACTTCCTTGAACTTACCCTCGCCCCGTGCACCTGTGCGCACCATAGGCGCACGTAGCCGGTCAGGGTCGTACAGAAACGAGACGCTCCCCTGGCCCCGCGCGCAGAGCTTGCCCCGGCTCTTGGGATCCTCCGGGTTGCCGTCGACCTTGTAGACCCGATCGCCTACGCTCTGGACCACAATGCCACAGCGCCAGGGACACATATCGCAGTAGTTGTAGGTGGTCTTAATCTGGCCACGGTAAAACCATGCTGGGTCAATGCCGGCTTTTTCCAGCCCGGCCGCCAGCGCCCGCTTGAGGGTCCGTCCTGTCACCGCCAGACTGCCGCCTCCGGCCAGTGCGGTTTTGAGAAAGCTGCGTCGTGAAATCTGTAGTTGTACTCTGGCCATGTATCTTCCCTTGCCTATTGGATCTTCTATCTGACGCCGGGTTGACCAGCTCGCGTGGGAGTTCACGTGGCCGGCTCTGTTGTACTCGGGGGTGCACAACAGAGTGGTTCATCGGACTTTGGTGATGGTGCGCCCGTGTAGTGGGCGCGTATGCGCGCCTCGCGCTGCATGGCCCGGTGCATGACACAAAGGATGCTGGAAAACCATTCCTGCTCCATGTGTTCCTTGGGAATACTGCTGCACGCGCCCGCCTGCCAGACCTGGGTCCGGTATTGGCGGTAGTGGTAGGGCAGCAGGCAGACGATGCGCAGCTCCATGTTCTCGGTTAGCAGCTCCTGGATCAGGGCGGGGGTCCCGGCCTGGGCCATGTTCCAATCCAGCACCACAACGTCGTCGCAGCGCTCTTTCACCCGTTTCATGAGCTGGCCGCGCGTGCCCGCATGGGCAGGTGTGATCTGGAGGGGTGTCAGCTCCAAAGCGGATGCAAGCAATGAATGTAACAGGTCCAGGCTTTCGGGATCAGGGGTAGCGAACAGCAGCCGAATCTCCATCCGTATCTCCTCACCGCGCGGGCCGTATTGGGCACAGCACCATCCCGGCGCATATTGTGAAATGCATCACAAACAGCGTAGCGGAGGGAAGATCAGGTGTCTATCGGGAAATCTTTGATGAAATGGCGAGGAAATTCCCCACAAGGAGGCACCAAGAGGAG
>JACFMY010000205.1 GCA_019455155.1 Caldilineaceae bacterium | reverse complement strand
AACGGGTAATTGGAAGTGCTAGATTGTAGATAGGTGAGGGATATTGAGCCAGGGCCGGGGCGGCGGCTCCAGGCGAGAAAGCAACAGGATCGTGAGGTTGTGCGCCGCCTCAGCGGCTGGCAGCGCAATAAAGCGACACCACCGGCCGTCCTGCAACTCGAGGATGAAATTACGGGTGTGCTGGGTTGTGGGTCCCAAATCTGTGTCCCCGCCAGAGATCTGAATTGCCCCTGAGGGCACGCGATCGTCGTCAGGTCTTTCCAAGCTGTAGCTGGCGTCAGCGATCCAGTGATCGATGTCGTATACTCTGCCCTTACCTTCTAGTCGTGTTGGATAATTCATTAAAGATGATCCCACCGTCAGAAAACTCACGTCGCTTGCTCCACCGACAGAAAGAGCTACCGGCTGTCACAATGGACGGGACAAACGGTAGCTTACTAGCCGGCACCGAATCCTCTAATAATGTGTATCGTTTTCTCCCCCGCAAATCCTTCGCATAACCGGCCCCAAGGGTGTGTCTTCCTTACGACAGTGTGGGTCTCTGTCGAGGCGGTTGCCAGACCGCCGTAAGGAAAGGCAAGGAAACGCAAGATTTTTGTAAGTTACATCTGTCGCCATCTGAGGTATAATCGCTTGAAGATGGCCTAAGCCAGTGTCTTGGTTCGTGCGCGACGTTGGCAGCATGAACTTAAGCCGCAAGCCCGGGTTTTTCCTGCTGCGATGTCACATGCACCATCTAATGCCAAGCTTATGGATCCCACAGACGACCCTATTCCGCACACGCAGACGCAGCGCATACACCAATGGCTTGTGACACACCCGATCAGCGCAGCCTTACTTTTTTCGATCGGCTATGTGATGCTTGGGCTGGTGTACGTCTATGTTTCGGGCCAGTGGGCCGCGATGACGGCGACGTCGACGGGCGACCTGGCGTGGCTGGAGAGCGTGAAGGGCACGTTATTTATCGTGGCCACTGGTTTCATGCTCTTTTTATTCGCCGGCTGGCTACTGCGGCATGTTCAGCGGCGCGAGATTCTGATCCAGCAACATCGCGATGCTCTGATCGCGGCCGAACGCCGTGCAGCGGCAGGCGTTTTTGCCGCGTCTATCGCCCACGACACGAACAACGTCCTGCAGATCATGGAATACGCGCTGGCCATGCTGGAGATGGCGGGGCTTCCTGAGGAGAAACGGCAGCAACAGATCACGCGACTGCGCAGCGCCACCGAACAGCTACGCGAGCTTTCTGGGCGCATGTCCAAGATCGGCGGCCGCAACCTTGGCGAAGAGGCGCGGTCCATGGATATCGCTGCCGTTGTGGAAGGGGCAGTTCAACTGGCACGTTCACATCACAAGGTGCGAGAGTGCGTCATTGAGCTGATTCTGCCCCAGAATGCACCATTCTACGGCAACCCGGTGTTGGTTCACCACGCCGTTCTGAACCTGATCTTGAACGCGGCGGACGCAACCGGCAACGGTGGGCGGATCCGGGTGCAGCTGGAGGCGCGCGGTGAAGGCTTCGTTCTCAGCGTACACGACAATGGCCCTGGCGTCCCCGAAAACCTTCGCAACCAGATTTTCGCACCGTTCTATACGACCAAGGCTGATGGCACTGGCCTTGGCCTGCTGACAATTCGTGCCTGCGCCGTGACACACAAAGGCCAGATCAATGTGTCCACGTCTCCGCTGGGCGGCGCGTGCTTTGAAATGACCCTTGCGCGCCTGGAAGAGAGAACTGGCACCCCAGCACCTGTGACGGCGGGCCAGGCAGTCCGCAGCGCTGGTTGACCGGGAGCGAAGGCCGAATCTATCAGCGCGCTCTGTTTCCCGTTTCATCAACGATCGTCACGGTCCCGGTATCGCCATCGACGGTCACCTGCTGCCCGTTGGCAATCTGCCGGGTCGCGCTGCCCGTACCCATGACGGCTGGGATGCCAAACTCGCGGGCGACGATGGAGCCGTGGGCGAGGATGCCGCCAATATCGGTAACCAGCCCCCGTGCCTGGGCAAACAGAGGTGTCCAGGCCGGCGTCGTGGTCGGGCAGACAAGAATCGTGCCTGGCACCATCTTCTCGAAGCCGGCCGGCGAAAGGATCACGCTGGCCGGCGCGGTGACACGCCCGGGACTGACCGCGATGCCGCGCAGCGTGCCATCCTCGTCCCTGCTCCGCACTTCCGGCTCAAAGAATGTCAGGTCGATCGGGCCGATCTTGAAATGGTAGTCCGGTGGGACGGTCATGGGCGGACGCAACTGCTTCCGTGCCTCGCGCAGCTCACGCCGCTCGCGCGCGAGACGGCCAAAATCTGGCCGGGCCTGTCCCGCCGCGCGCGCGGCGCTAGCCTGCACCAGCTCTGCGCTTTCCAGGTAGAACACGTCGTCGGGTGTAGCCAGTGAACCAGCTGCAACAAGCCGCCGTCCTAGCTCAAGCGCCAGCCGTCGTAGCGTTGGCCAGGCCGCGCCGACGTAGAAGAGGGCTTCCTCGCGGTACGGCGCGAAGCGCTGTGCCCAACTGAGTAGCCGCCGGAACAGCCAGCGCCGGAACGGGTCGAGGGAGCGCGCGGTCATCTCTTCCTGGGAGCTCCGCACGCGGGCCAGTTCAGCCTGCCGGGCACGCGCGTCACGCCCAGGGTTCTCTACCAGCGCTTTCAGACCTATCAGGACAGGCAGCGGGTCGTCTGCCTGTGTGGGCATGGCAAAGTCGAGCGTGTAGATCTGGTGGCCATAGCGGTCGAAGTAGCGCTGCAGGCTGTCAAGCACTGGGCGACCTGCGGGGTGCGATGCCAGGGCAGCGAGCAGACGCCGGGCTGGGGTGGTGACAATCAGCTCGCGCAGCGCCGGGCTGTCGTGGACCTCCCTGGCAATGGCTTCCAGCGCCGCCTGGGCTTCCACTGCCCTGGACGGGAAGCCACGCAGGAACAGGGCGCTGGTCAGGCGCTGTCCTGAGGGTTCTGCGGGCTCGCCACGCAGGCCCGCCGGTGGGCGCGATCCCGCCATGCCGGAGGCCAGGAAACGGTCCAACAGAGTGTCGGTCGTCTTGGCCACCCCAAGCGGCATCGCCGCGGCAAACCAGTATTTGGCGTCTGCCACGGCCAGTTCGCGTACGCCCTGCAACAATTGCGCGTCCGTAGCGCCGGCCAGGTCGAATTTTTTCCAGCGCTCAACGGTGGCCTGGTAGGCCGGTAGCGCCTCATCCCGCCAGTAGGGGAGCCAACGACGGAGCAGCATCGGCAGGGTCGTCGCGTAGATACGCACGACGAGCGGGATGAGCTTCCAGGTAAAGTCGATGCCGGTACGCGAGTAGGCGTAGCCGTTCACACTCACAAAGAACGGGCGCGCGATATAATCGCGCACGAACTCCTCGATGCTGCTTGAATTGCCCAGCAGCGCCACGAAGGTATCGAGCGACTGCTCCAGGCCATCTTGCAGATACAGCTCGTCAAACAGCGGTGACAGCGGCTCTGGCATATGCTCGGTCACCTGCCGGCGCACGAGAGGGATGCCCGGTGGTGGCGGCTCCCAGCGCACATCACGGAGAGGGGCCGGCGGCAGTTTGGTGATGGGACGCGACTGGAGAAGCCAACAGCGCCCGTCTGCTACGGCCCACTCGATGTCGAGGGGAACGCCTCCTAGATACTGCTCGACGTACACCCCGAGCGCCGCCAGCTCGCGCAGCAGCGGAACCGGGAGCGCCACCTCACCGCGTTGTGATAACGGCGTATCCTGAATCATCGTGCCCTGTCCCACAGCCGGCACAGCCATCACCTTCTTCTCGCCAAGCGTGGTCGCTTTTGGCACAAGGGTGGCCCGATTCAGCACATAGGTATCTGGCGTTACTTGACCGGCCACAATGGCCTCGCCGAGGCCGAAGCTCGCGTTGACGACCAATTCAGTGCGCTCACCGGTGGCTGGGTTGGCGGTGAACAGCACGCCTGAGACGTCGGACCGCACCATCGCTTGGACTACAACCCCCATTGCAGCCGTCTGCGGGTTGATCCCCAGATGCGCCCGGTAGCCAATGGCCCGCGCTGACCAGAGGGATGCCCAACAGCGGCGCACCGCGTCCAGCAGGGCCGCCAGGCCAGATAGGTTCAGGTACGTCTCCTGCTGGCCAGCGAAGGTGAGCTCCGGCAGGTCCTCCACCGTGGCCGAGGATCGAACGGCGACGGTTGGCTCGTTCTGCGCCAGGCTAGCATACGCCTGGCGGATCGCCGTGGCGACCTCGTCCGGCATGACACCAGCCTCGAACAGTGCCAGGATGGCCGAGGACGCGCGCGCCAGTGCGGCGGGATCGCCGTCTGTGGCTCTAGCGGCGTGTTCCGTGATCGCGGTCTGCAGCGCATTGGCCTCGACAAAGCGACGATAGGCGGCCGTCGTCAGATGAAAACCGGCCGGTACCGGCAGCCCCATTGCCGCCAGTCCCGCCAATGATGTTCCCTTCCCTCCGACGAGCTCCAAAGTCGCCTCAGGGGCGTCGAGGCGCAGAACGAGCGGTGAGGATGAATCAGATTGGGTCGACATGTGAATTTCAGGGCCCTATCTCAGGACCTGAGGGTAGCAACATGGCGCAACGCGGCAGCATGATGTGAGGGAGCCAACTGTCGCATTCGCTGCGGCGCGTTATTACCGCCATATGGGCCCACAGGACCCAACAACTGTGGGGATCGATCCGCGTCGGGCGCGGATCGATCCAGGATGTCAAAACCACAGCTACTTCAACACTGGTCTCAGCTTCAGGGCCAGCTGGAGAGAGAAACGCGCATCGGCATCGTCCAAATCGAGCTGCGTGATACTTGAGATCTGATCTAGACGATAGGTCAGGGTATTCCGGTGGATGTGCAGGCGCGCGGCGGTCTGGCTCAGGTTGCCGTGGCAGATAAAGAAGGCCTCCAACGTCTGGACAAGTTCGGCGTTTTTGCTATCGTCATGGTTAATGAGCTTGCCCAATGTCTTGCGATAGAAACGTGCGGCTTCGGGGTTTGTGCTCAACCCTGCCAGAAGTTGGTAGAGGCCGAGATCGCCAAAATAGGTAACGGGGGAAGTCTGCCACTCTTTGCCGAGACGCCAGCTTTCGCGTGCCTGGATCTGGCTCTGCCCCCAATGGGCCGGTCCCACGCCCGGACGGCCGATACCAATTATGACCCGTGCCTTAGCGTTGAGGCTCTGGATCTTCTCCACCAGTTCATGGGCAACTGCCTTCAATGAGCGACCACTCTTCGGGTCATCTGTAGGCCAAAAGAGGAGAATGCCCTCTTCACGCCGCGCGTAGGGCGCGGCCACATGATGTTGCTGGACAAAACGCAGCAGCGGTGCAGGCCAGCCTGGTACATCCTGGGCATCGATGATCATGGCCACATGGGGCCGCGCAAGGTTGTAGTTGAGCGACGCCCCGCGCTGGACCCACGCCTGTTCATCCGCCACTTCGGTGGCCAGGAGCTCATCGAGAAAGGCGGCGCGCATCCGCTCTTCGGCGATGCCAACGGCATTTTGCTTGGCCCATTCCAGGGCTGCGGCTGACGCGCCTTGCAGGACGGCCACTTCCTCGACGGCCGAGACATCCTGGTCACGCTGGCCCGCGCCGCGCAAGAGCAAACAGTAGCCGCGCACAGAATCGCCCGCGCAGATGGCAGAGACGACAGCCTCGCCAAAGAGGCGCATACTGCCGCTGTTGGCCAAGGGCAATCTACCGGTGACCTGGGTAAGACGGTCGGCCGGTTGGGTGGCTACCCAGCTGCGGAGCAAAGTGGCATTGGGCAGGCTATCCAGCACCCACTGGCGCTGGTCAGCCGCTAGCTCGCCGAGACCGGCAGTGGCGGAGACGCGGCCATCATCGCCGACCACGACCACCGGTTGCTGGGCAAAGCCCGCAAGGCGCTGGGCAATTTGACCAAGGCCGCCGCCGTTGAGCGCGGCCTGATTCAGCTCCCGTTGCAGATCGGCCGAGCGCTGGGCGATATAACCGGAGCGGTCTACGATGAGGCGGATGATGGAGCGCTCGATCTGCATGAGCGGCACATCGCCGGGCAGCTCAAAGAGGGCAATCCGGCTGTCTTCAGCAGCCTTGATGGCGCCTTCTGTAACTGGTCCCAAAACGGCTACCCCGGACACGCCTGCAGCCTGCAAGCTACGCACGACACGATCCAGGCGCATCTTTTGATCGAGGCGACGCAGATCTTCCAGATCGATGAGGGCCAGCTCGTTTCCGTCAAGCTTTGGGAAGGCGGGCGGGCTAGGACGCAGGCTACAGGCCCAGCTAACAGGCCGGTTCAGAAACTCGGCACCAACAAGCAGCTTCGAAGCCGGGGGCAGCACGAGGTGATAAATATCGCCAATTGTTGCTGTACTTTTATACATAGCCTTACTCGCCGTCTGTTCAGCATCCGAGCTATCGTATACCAAATAAGTCGCGTGGGAAATATCCTGCCTCCTGCCCCCTTGGTCAACTTGTACGAGAGGGCACGCCTCAGATCACCATTGGGCACAGACTTGAGTGCGCAATCATTATCAAACAGAGACGCTGATGCAGCAAGTTGTACAAATGCCAAACAAAAAAACCGGCAGTCGCCAGGCGACCGCCGGTGAGTGTAAATAGGGAAAATCGAGCGTGTTAGGCTTTGGCGCTGCTGGCCATAAAGGCAGCACAGGCGCCGCCCCAGACGCCCATCATGATCGCGCCGCCTGTTCCAACCCAGGCCGGATCCTGGCCGATCATCAGACCGATGATGAAGAAGACCACAACGCCGAGCACAACGCCGATCAAGCTGCCCAGCCAGAGCTGGCCCAGGGAGAAGTTGCGATTGAATAGCCAGACAAAGAGCGGCCACAGGATCAGGGGGCCAAGGATGGGAATCCCGCCGATGAGGCCGCCGACGAGCGCCTTCCAATCCTGGCCAAGCTGGCCCGCGGCGAGCTGATAACCAAGTACCGGACCAACGCCAATGAGAATCAGGGCAAGAATCCAAAGTACCGGAATATTGGTCGGCAGCAGCAGCGAAAATGCCGCTGTAATGAGGGCCGCTGCGATCCCACCGTACAGGGAAGCCATCCACGGATTCGTTTTCGGCTGCGCGCCAGCGCCTGAAGTAGACATGGTGGTGGTAAGCAGAATCATGTTCGGTTTACTCCTTTTACCTGGAGTGTGGTGAGGTATATGATTGCCTGTGCATGATAGTCGAAAAGATGGAGAAGCGCAACCTATCAAAACGGCACAGAAACGGACCTACGCGTCGGGCAACTCATCCCATTCCTCTAAGAGCCAGGCCGCCACGGCAAGGAAGACCTGGGTTCCATCCGCGGCGCGTAGGACGAGAACCAGGCAATCGTTTTCGTCCACTGCGACTTCGGCCAGCACGGTCTGACGGCGCACGAGCTCGGTGAGGCGCTGGGTAGTGGAATCGAGGCCACGCCAGCTCTCATCGTCTGGACTGTCAAAACAGGCAACGCTGTACAGCTCGAAATAGACGCCATCCTCCAAATAGAGGTCGATGTCAAAAACGTCTTGCTCTTCGTCACCTTGCGCGTCTTCTTGCAGGACGCTGGCCAGTGAATCTTCCCAGACAGCCACGTATACCAACTGTTGGCCGGCCAGCGAAACGAGCTCGTCATAGGTTTCGTCGTCGACCTGGGTGTAGAGCGGCAGTTCCTTGTCGCGTTTAACCATCCTGCGTACCCTCTTCCGGGGCGGTTTCTGGCCCAAATACAATCTGGCGGGTGGGAATGGTAACGGGCTTTGCGAAATATTGGCCCCCACTCGAGAAATGGCTGAAGCAAGCAGGTAGACCCTGGTCAATGAAGGGATTGGGGCCTTCGGCTAGATGGAAATGCAAATGGGGTCCTGGCGTCAAACCGCTGTTGCCGACCCGTCCCAGGAGCGTGCCACGTTTGATGACCTGGCCTTCGCGCACCTGGAGGCTGGCCTGCTGCAAGCAGCCAAAGAAGCTAAACTCGCCGCTGCCATGACTTACGGCAACGGCATTACCGAGCAGGCGCCGTGGATCGTCGCGGAACATGCGCGGGTCGGGTGTCGCGCCAGGGACCAGATCGGGCAGGTCGTAGGTGACATAGGCCACCTTCCCGCCCGCGCTAGCGTAGACCGGCTGGTCCCAACTGTAATGGTCATCCAGCTGTGTGCCGCTGGCACGAAAGAAGGCATTGTCGGAGCCCAGCTTCACAAAATCGATGGCGTAGGTCTGGGTGAAGACTTCCTGCTTGTGACGGTCGCTCCAGTCGTTACCCTGAATAGCCCACCAGCTGCCTCGCAACGGGAAGTGCAGATCGGTCTGCTGTGTGTGATAGCGCACAGGGATATGCAGCGTCTGCTGGTCCAGCTGGCCGCCGGCTTCATGGCGCACGAGAACGGTCACCTCCAGATGGGTAAGGGGCTCAAAGGCCGGGATCTGGAAGTGTACGCTGCGTAGGGCGAGCCCTGTGCCGGCTTCCGCCACCAGGTTCTCCTCGCCCAGGCGCTGGCGAATGACGCGCGCCGGCCATCGCTGCTCAAACAAGAGCTGGTGATCGTTGTAGCCTTGGAAGACAACGCCGCTGATTTCCAGGCGCCGCTCCTGTGCCGTTATCCCCAGGTCGAAGGCCACTTCCTGAATGGGCGCCAGGATCGGGAAGGGTAGCTCCGTGTATTTGGCCGCGATCAATGTCGTAGGCCGGCTTTCGAGTAGCATGATCTCCAAAAGAGTAAAAGAGTAATGGTCGTCTAGTTTTGCTTGCTTTACCGTTATGCCGGAAAGAGACTGTGCAGCGGCAAACAACGCCGGCGCACCAGCACCCCCGGCAGGTTCCTCAATCTCAAGGCGATTTCGCGGGACGGCGCTGCTCCCCATGCCAGCTTGTGGTTAGCGGCCCTGCCGCAGCTGGTGGCTGAGCGGCTGGCGGCCTTCCATGAAGGCTAGCATCCAGGACCGTTGGGCGTCGCGTTCATGTCGCCGGGCCGGATGTTCGGCATCGACAACGTTTTCGATCACTGCCAGGATCGCCAGCGCTTCGGCTGGCGCCAGGCGGTAATATCGCTCTTCCGTCTCCAGGCTGTCTGTGCGCTCCCAGCGGTCAATCCAGTCGTTCAAATAATAAGTATAGCAGTTTCGGCAGCGCCAGACACTAAACGTTTGCTTGTCTCCCTCGGGCGTGGCCACGGCCAGGGCGCCCAGGTTGGCGATGCGCGCCTGGCAGGCAAAGCAGGACTCGGTACCCGCACCAACACCACTGCGTTCCATTACCTTTTCCGCCCAGCCTTCCGCTCTCGCTCCGCCCGATCGCCCGCGGCCAAGAAAGCGGCGGATCTGGCCCATAAACGTCCAGCGTTCGTCGCTTTCCAGCTCCGCCCGCCGGCGAATCGGCCCTACCGTCATCCCGGTACCATGGTCGTAGGTTGCGGCCTGCGGCGCGTTCCCTTTCGATTGCCAATGGACACACTCCAGAGCAAGTCCCGACTGCACGGACAGACCCACACTGGCCTCCTGGTCATCTTGCGACGCGGCATGCCAGCCACAGCGGCCTGTGGGTAGCCCATCGGGATTGCGCGCAGTGAGTGGCTGCCAATGGCCGCACGTGCCGCAATTGCGCAGCCGCCAGCCTGCCGCCGCCGCAGCAGCCTCAACGCGCGGCATCAAATCGCCCTGCAGTGGATCGGGAATCCGCAGCAGAGCCTGGGGAGATTCCCGCGTCTCGCCCCCGCCTCTCATTTCCAGCTCGAGCACACACGCTGGCGGATCCGCGTACCAGAGGATCCGCGCCCATTGTGCGGGTTGTGCGGGCTGACTTTGAGCACTTCCTGCATCTACCTCAGGCGCCAGGCGCACACGCTGGTAGACCATGGTACGGGTGCCTGGGAAGACACCTGACATGGTGCCCAGATTAAAGAGCTGGAAGTCATCGCTCATAATATCGGTTCGAAAAAGACGCTGCCGGCCCAACAGGGAGCCTGGCCAGTATTCGTGGCCGGAAGCGTAGCCGGTCAATTACCATTGGCGTCGTTGATCAGGGCGGCAGTTTCCCGGACTGTCTGGGCAGGATCAGCGTTGCCGTCGACGACCTTCAGAAGCATATCACCACCATAACCCCAAACTGCCTCCATTTCCGGGATGTTGGGCATGGCCTGGGCCATTCCAGCCTGCCGCGCAAAGCCTTCTAGCAACGGATCATCGCCCAACCTCACATTGCGGTTGGCAGGTAACCGCCGCGCCACCTGGGCCAGCGTGGTGCCGCTGGCTGTGCTGGCAAGATAGCGGGTGAAGATCATGGCCAGCTCTTCCTGTTCAGGTGACAATGCCGGATTCAACAGCACGCCGTCGGCGCTTAGCCACGGCTGGGCATCCCCTGCGGGTCCGGCAGGTAATGCAGCCACAGCCAGGGCGTCGCCGAGCGCGTCGCGCAGGTCATCGATGGCCCACGGTCCGTCCACGAAATAGGCGAACTCGCCCTTCTTGAAGCGATCCAGGAGCATGCCGTAATCTGTGTCCACATAGCTGCCGGGTGTTTCGCTGAACACGCGTAACCAGGCTAGATAGCTGGCGACGTCACCGTCCTGGTCAAGCGTGGCAAGACCGGCGCCGTCAAACAGCTGGCCACCATAGGCAGGAATGCCCCAATAGAGATGGTAGAAATTGTTATATAGACCAATGCCGTGGAGTGGGTTCTGCTGCGCCGCCGCCAGGAGGGCATCGGTCGTGGCCGGCGTCGCGGCTGCATCGACCAGGTTGCCGTTGACAAAGAGCGTGACGAGCTCGAAGTTGGTGGGGATGCCGTACAAGCGCCCGTCGACCCGTAGATTATCCAGGGTCGCAGGCCAGTAGGCGTCTAGTTCAGCAGGTTCGAGCAGTTCATCGAGAGGCTCGACCGCGCCGGCGCGCACCAGGTCGCCGAGCCACCAGTTGGGCGCCAAAACCAGGTCGGGGCCGCTGCCGCTCTGGATTGCGTCGGCGTAGGCCTGCGCCAGGTCCGGGTAGGCTACAAAGAGCGTGTCGACAGTGATCGTCGGATAGGCCTGGTGGAAGGCTGTGAGAATCTGCGCGAGCGCGTCGCCGTCCCGCTCGGCCCAGCTATGCCAGAGGACGATCCGCCCCGTGGGCGGCTCGGGCGCGGGCGTGGCGGTTGGCAACACCTGGTTGGCGGCTGGTTCGGCGTTTCCTTGGGTGCTGGCCGTGACGGGATCCCCCTGGCCTGTACTGGCTGGGGTGACAATCTCCACCTGTGGCTCGTTACTCGCCGGTGTGTTGTTACAGGCGGCCAGGGCAAGCAG
>JACFMY010000204.1:8874-11264 GCA_019455155.1 Caldilineaceae bacterium | reverse complement strand
GCCCACACCAACTCCGGTGCCGCCAACGCCTACACCGACTCCGGTGCCACCAACGCCTACACCGACTCCGGTGCCACCAACGCCTACACCGACTCCGCAGCTGCCGATCGCGGTTGCAGGCGGCCCATACAGCGGCGATGAAGGCTCGCCGATCAGACTGGATGGGACGGGCTCCTCTAGCCCAGCAGGGACCACGCTGACTTACACCTGGAAAGTTGCCCTGCCCACGTCTCCCTGCACCATAGACGATGACAAAAGCCCTGCTCCAAACATCACCTGTGCGGACAACGGGAATTTCGACATCGAGCTGACGGTCGACAATGGACGCGCCTCAGATTCCGGCACGGCTACCGTGACAGTCAGCAATGTCGCGCCGAGCGTTGGCCTGATTATGGCGCCGGTAGAACCGGTCGCCGTAAACACACCGCTTGACTTCACCACTGTGTTTACAGATCCAGCCGTATTGGATACCCATACCGCGCTGTGGTCCTGGGGCGACGGCAGCACATCTGCTGGAACGGTCAGTGACCGGGACGTGGGACCCGATAGTCACACCTATACGACCCCGGGCATCTATACCGTTGCGCTCGCAGTGGCGGACGACGACGGGGGTGTGGGTACCGCCCAATACCAATACATTGTCGTCTACGCCCCAGATGGCGGGTTTGTCACCGGTGGTGGCTGGATCAACTCGCCAGCCGGCGCCTATGTTGCCGCCCCCACGCTCACTGGCAAGGCTACCTTCGGTTTCGTTGCCAAATACAGGCCTGGCGCCAAGGTGCCCACGGGGAATGCCGAGTTCCACTTCAAAGCGGGTGACCTCAGCTTCCACTCCAATACCTTAGAATGGCTGGTCGTAGCTGGCCACGATAAGGCCAAATTCAAGGGGGTGGGCGCCATCAACGGCAGCGGCAACTACGGCTTCATGCTCACGGTAGTCGACGGCGCGCCAGATACGTTCCGCATCAAGATCTGGAACAAAGATGCTGGAGACGGCGTCGTGTACGACAACAAAATGGGCGCCAGCGACGATTCCCACGATGGAACTGAGTTGGGCGGCGGCAACATCAGGGTGCACAGGCCGTAACCCAAAGAGGTTGTCGTGAGCATCGCTGCGTCATGCAGGCATAAGCGGCCAGTAGCCGTAAGGCCCGCTAGCCTATGACGGTTGGCGGGCCTTCACCTGCGCAGTGTGGGTGATTGTCTCAAAGCGCGCCAGTACGGCGACCGCGCGGTCATCCCGAGATTGGGAAGAATCGTTCCGTCGGAGGATGAAATGATCTCCATAGCTCGCACCATGGCGAAAGTGTTCTTGCTTGTACTGCCGGCGGCGCTTGTATCCGCTTGTGCCCAAGTGATCACGGTGAATCCAGATGGCACATTCTCCCCTGATTGGGTAGAGGTCAACGACGGTGACTTTGTCTATTGGATACTCTCGGAGCCATCCGACAGCATCATCCCGGTCAGCTGGCGGGCGCCGTTTCCCGATATCTGCCGCGCGTACAAACCCTATGACGCAACCGACCCCAACGAATTCACAGGCCTGCTGATTCAAGCGCCAGCGGGGGTCTTCGTGCTGGGACCCAATGAGCAAGGTGTGCAGATTGTGAACGAGAGCGATCCGGGCGTTCCTCCCTGCTCAAGATCTGACTCTCAGTTCGCCTCAGGATCGCAGTATCTATGTCCATCAGCTGTAAAAAACGAGACGATGCCTTGGACCTGGCGCAACCCCAGCATCACCGGTGTCTTCATTCGTCTGGAATGGGACGATGTCCACCTGGGGCCGGACAGCTATGATTGGACGACCCTTGATCGCGAGATCGAGCGTGCTGTGCAGAACGGAAAACTGTACAGTCTCGCCTTCAAGGCGGGCAATGAAGGTACGCCTGGCTGGATCTTCGACCCGGCTGTCGCCGGGAACGATGTCGTGCAACAGGTCCAGCTCCAGGATACAGGCAGCCACCGGTTGCCCGGGCAATGTGGCGTCCCCATGACGCTAGGCAGCCCTGCGGATCCAAATTACCGGAAGCACTATTTTGCGCTGTTGAGAGCGGCTGCGAGCCACATACGCGAGAAGAATGAATGATATGGGTGACTATCTAGCGAACCTGCCAGGCGGTACTGAGCAGACGGAAGTGATCCTGGAACAGGGGCAGGCGGATCACGGCGTTCGTTTTGTTGTGCAACACAATGGGCTGGATCCAACCGGTGCACCGAATCCCTGGGTGCTGGGCGCGGGGGCACGGGGGCAGTTTACCGCGTTTCAAACCATCAATACGAACAATATGACAGAGACTGTCGACCTGGAAGCGACGTTTCAGAATGCCTGGAACAACTCGGACGCCATCGTGGTCGAGATCTATGAGTCGCTCTTTTGGTTCAGCGAGGTG
>JACFMY010000204.1:2568-8864 GCA_019455155.1 Caldilineaceae bacterium | reverse complement strand
TCTTGGACCCTGCTTCTGGCAAGACGATTGCGGACTGGAATCAGGATTTCAAGACGCGGCGGACCGATCTCGGCATTGCCATGGGACTAGAGGAGTTGTATCCAGTGCTGTATGGGCATCAGTTCAAGCGTACGCGCGAAGCAGAGGGATCGCAGATCTTCTACTATGTGCACGGCTCGAAGTGCGGCACATCTGGCGCCTATGGCGCAATCAGCGTGTTGCCATAACAGCGGCGTAGGAGCCCCGCAAATCCGTATCATTGACCTGAAACAACCAAGGCCTTACACTGCTTAGCCTGTACAACATGTACCTTCAGTTCATTCTGTTGGCCAAGGTGCGACGATGAAGCAAACAGTGGGGGTAACGGAGGCGCGCAATAGGCTTGGCGAATTAGTAGATCAGGTACGCTATCGAGGTGACACGGTTGTGCTCATGAGAAGCGGCAAGCCAGTCGCTGCCATTGTCCCTTTTGAACTCCTGGAGCAGTGGCAGAAAGGGCGTGAGACGCTTTTTGCCGTGGTCAAGGAGGTGCAGGAGCGCAACCGTGACCTGGAAATGAGTGATGACGAACTGATGGCGGTGGTAAGCGAGATTGTGCACGAGGTGCGGGCACAAAGCTAGGAGCTCTATTTGGTGCGGGTGGTCGTCTATACCAATCTGCACGTAAGCGCCCTTCTCAAGGCCGAAGGCAATTCAGCCGAACTCCAGCGGGCTTTCTGACCGATATCCTGCCCAATCCGACCCAAACCGCGTACGTCGCCCGCCGCGCGGGCAGCTTTGGATAGCATTGCAACTCTGCGTTTCGCGCGCGCAGCCTAATAGAATGATCGCCGCCCACCGCCGCTGAACTTAGCCGCTAGACCGTAGTTGGATAGGCAGAGATGAAACAATCAGAACTCATCGACCGTATGCTTGCGACTCGCGCCGAGTTCGAACACCTCCTGGCAGAGCTCAATCTTGAGCAGATGACGGCCCGCGGTGTCGCTGGGGAGTGGTCTGTGAAAGACATCCTCGTCCACATCGCATGGTATCAAACGGAGGAAGCAGAATTGTTCGGCGAAACAGGCGTACCTGCTTCATCGCTGTGGGACACCCCACAAGATGCGCGCAACGAAATGTTGTTTGTGCAAAACCGTGATCGGCCACTTGACGATGCGCTGACTGCGTTTCGCCTGGCGTTCGAGAAGCTGGTAGGTGTTGTCAGGAACCTCTCAGACGAGGATCTTAGTTCGGCGGCACGATTCCCCGGCTCGACTGCAGAGAGACCTCCCTGGCGGTCAATCGCAGCTCACTCTTACCAACACGATCGAGAACACATGGATATGATTCGGCGATGGATGGAGAAGATGAAGAGCGGCGAGGTTTAGGAGCCCTAACACGCAGTATGCGAGGCAGGCTGACGGTGTTCAAAGAATTGCGAACAGCCTGGTATAGTCACCACTTGACCGGGCACTACGATCGCGCGCCTATACGGGATCGGGATATTCAAGGGTTACGCGCCAGCACACAGGCTGCATTCTACTTGTGGCCAGTGACACCGGCGCCAGCGCCAACACTTCTTTCGGAGCGAGCAGCACATACTAGGGAGACTTATGAAATCTACCGACACGCTAACAACCCTCTTTAGTCATCACCTCTGGGCCAATCTGCGTCTTCTCGAACGCTGCGCTGAGTTGACCCCTGAACAACTGAATGGCACGGCCATAGGTACCTACGGCTCCATCTACGATACCTTGCACCATATTGTCACGGCGGAACAGTCGTACCTTTCGCGTATCAGCACCGGCAAGCGCTACGAGCGCCCGGAAGATGAACAGCCCATGACGATCGCTGACATGATGGACTCGGTGCGCAAGACAGGTTCTGGCTTAATTGAGTGGGCGCCCAAGGTGCAGGCTGGTGACACCGTGCGGATCGACTGGGACGGCACGCCGCGTGACGTACCCAAGACGATCATTCTGACCCAGGTGATCAACCACGCCACCGAACACCGCGCCCAGGTCATGGTGATGATGACGCAGCTGGGCGTCGAGCCCCCGGATCTGCAGAGCTGGTCGTATTTTGACGAGATGGATAGGTAGAGCTATGTGGGGAGAGGTGAAACCACCATGAACACCATGAACTCCATGGGCGCGAAGGTGTATGCCGTACGGGGCGGCAAGACCGCGCACATGCTCATTCCTTTTTGAGAAAGTGGCGTGGCTCTTTGGAGCACGCTAGCTTCGCACACCTCTCATTCTATGACTTCTGGACCATCGTGAGCGTTGTTCTCATAGATGATATCTGCGAGTCTGGGAGAAGCGTTCTGTAGGCGGATGGCGCCGTAGCCACTGCCGGCGAAGTGACCAGCGTAGCGAATCACCAGGTGCTGAACGACGGAGCTGTCGTCGCTGTTGTCGTTGAACTGAACGTAGCCCCAATCGCCTGCTGCAGGCAACAAGGCAGATCCATCCCCATTCGTGTCTCCACCCACCGAGTCATCTGCCAGCGAGGTGAAATAGACCGGCATATTGGCCGTACCGTCAATGCGCAACTCGTGATCCACATACAGACCGACACCAGGAGCAAACTTAACGATCTGTCCAGGCACAATTGTCAATGTCTCATCGGCGGGGATGGCGGCATCATGGGTGATGACGTAGACAACCTCCGTGTTGTCCCACGTGTCGCTCGTCAGGTTTTCGGCAGCAATCTGCACGCCGTTGAGAGCATTCTCTTCAAATACAAGTGCAGACAAAATCGGGGATGCATTCTCCAAGCGGATGGCCCCGTAGTTGCTGCCTGCGAAGTGACCACTGTAACGGAATACCAAATGCTGGATCAGGGAGTCATCGTCGCTGCGGTCGTTAAACTGGATGTAGCCCCAATCCCCTACGGTAGGTAGCGTGGTCGATCCATCTCCGTTCGTGTCTCCTCCAACAGCATCATCGGTAAGAGACGTGAAATAGATGGGCGCATTGTCCGTCCCTGCGGCATGCAGCCCATGGTCTACGTACAGATTGGCACCAGAAGCAAACTTCACTACTATTCCAGGCATGACGGTCAGGGTCTGGTCGGCGGGGATCGTCACGTCATGGGTCACAATGTAGACGACTTCTGAGTTGTCCCAGGTATCGCTCGCCAGGTTCTCGGCGGCGACCTCAACACCATTGAGAGCATTGTCTTGAAATGTGATGCCGGATAGCTTGGGAGATGCGTTTTGTAGACGAATCGCACCATAGTTACTGCCCGCAAAGTGGCCACTATAGCGGATCGTCAGGTGCTTGATCGTCGATTCGTCGATGCTGCGATCGTTGAATTGGATATAGCCCCAATCACCCACTGCGGGCAACGTGCTGAAACCATCGCCATTGGTATCGCCCCCAACCGCATCGTCTGTCAGCGAAGTAAAGTGGACTGGTGCATTGACTGTACCCTCGATTTGCAGCATGTGGTCCACATGCAGATTAGCGCCGGTAGCAAATTTGACAATCTTCCCCGGTGCAATCGTCAGCGTCTGGTCCGCAGGAACCGTGATGTCGTGGGTTACGCTGTAAATGACATCGGTGTTGTCCCAAGTAGCCGTCGCCAGGTTCTCGGCGGCAATCTGCACCCCATTGAGTGCATTCTCTTCAAACGTGATTGCAGATAGACTTGGAGACGCGTTTTGTAGCCGGATGGCGCCGTAGCCACTGCCCACGAAGTGACCACTGTAGCGGATCACCAAGTGCTCGATCAGGGAATCGTCGTTGCTGCGGTCGTTGAACTGAATAAAACCCCAGCTTCCTGCACCCGGTATGATGGTAGAACCGTCCGCGTTGGTATCGCCGCCAACGGTGTCGTCACTGAGAGCAGTGAAATAGACCGGCTCATCCGCGGTGCCCTCGATCCGCAGTGCACCATCGACGAACAGATTGACACCCTCAGCAAACTTAACCATTGTGCCCGCGTCCAAGGATAATGTTGCATTGGCTCCCACCGTGAGATCGCACATCACCATGTATGGGCTTTCCTGCGCAGTCCATACGGTGGCCTCGCCAATCTCCTCCTCACAGAACTCCGTCGGTCCGGATGGACCGGGTATGGTTGCGGGTGGTTTGGGTGCCGGTGCTGCTCTGAGCACAGTAGTCTCTTTTGCTGTCCCGCCTGGAGTCGCCTCTGCCCTGATCGTGGGCGCCGGCCGAGGAGAAAGATCTGGCAGCGGCGCGGAAGGGCCAGCATCTCGGCGGCCGTACAGTGCCATCACGGCCTCTCGGTCTGAATCGGCAAGGTTGCGTAGTTTGACGCCAAGCCACCGCAGTACGTGATTCGGACCGTTTACGGTCATGATCGATCTGTTGTCGCTGGAATGCTCCAGACCGAGCGTATGGCCAAGCTCGTGCGTAGCGATGGTCTGCACGTCAAACCCGCGCGGGTCATAGAAGGGAATCCAACTCGTCGTCCAGCTGTGTTTCAGGTCGTTGAGCACAGCCAGCGCCGCCAGCATGGAGCCTTCTCTCTCGGCGTCGTTATAGAGTTGTGTCCAGGCGGGAAGATTGAGGAGACCTTCATCACTGGCGAGGGCGCGATCAGGCATATCCGATGCAAGCACGAACCGAATCTCGCACGGAGCCAGGGGGAACCAATCGATGGTATTGCCTTCGAAATCCGTTGGGGTGTACAACCGCTGTTCATCGGTGATTGATGCGTC
Organism: Caldilineaceae bacterium; assembly: GCA_019455155.1. Lineage (GTDB taxonomy): Bacteria > Chloroflexota > Anaerolineae > Caldilineales > Caldilineaceae > JACFMY01. The sequence continues at coordinate 4,195 of JACFMY010000204.1, read as the reverse complement.
CGTGACGATGTAGAGTTGCGAATGGACATTGTTCCAGGTTTGGGCCGCGGCTACGACAGCTTGTCTGAAGTTCTCGTTCTGCAGGTCAGCAGTCGTGAGCCGTACCTGGCCGACGCACTCCTTATGCCAGGGACGGATCTCAACTCCGTTGCGCGCCAAGTGTGTGAGGACGATTCTCTCCGTTTGGGATAGTCCAGACAGCGCCGTTACTAGCACGGCGGCCATTCCCCATATTAACGCCCAGGCGAAGCGGCTCCAGAGCATATTCATGATCAATCTCCTGGAAAAAAAGAGGCGCTGTCCAGAAGAAGAACCTGGACCGGCGCCTTTTGTTCATGGGTAGGAAGAGGGACGTATTGACGGCGACGTCGAGAGTCCTCTACCACGTGTGACGGCCATAGTCAGCGTTGACCTTCCGATGGCTATGGCCGGCATCTGTACAAATCGAGTTGCCTTGATCCAGGTCTCCGATCAGCGATCATAAGGACAATACGTTGCCAAACATACTTGCCAGGAAGACCAGGTAGCAGACGGTAAGAGCAATGACGATACCCATAATAATGAACAACATCTTGAGCCAGAGCTTCATCCCCGCCTTCATGGTAACCTGGTTGCGAATACGTTGTTCTTCGGCGATCTGTCGTCGTTTCTCGGGGGAAAGATTGGATGACATGAGTAGCTCCACTTCTGTTTCCAGCAGCTTACCAACTTGTTGGGTTGCTGGACGCTTGTTTTGAAATCATGTAGCCAGTACTATCTCCGGTTTACTCGCAGGTGATGGTTGTGAGGCTCATAATAGACATGAGGTCTCCAGCTAACCCACCGGTGGGTACTAGAACGTCCACAGTTTTTTCTTCATCGCCGGCGACGAATACCGGCGTAGTGACCGCGCAGTTCTGGTCTTTGCGGGTCTCATGAAACCTGAAGGTGACTTCATAACTGCCTTTTGGCACGCCCTGAAACACGTAGTGACCGTTATCATCAGTCTGTGTCTGTTGTTTTACGGCTCCTGAGTTTTCTTCTATCAAAAGCAGCGGTGCATTCCCGATAGCTTTGGAGTTGTGTGACAAAGTGCCCCGAATTGTTGCGCTACCACAGGCCGTTATGAACAGGGCGACAACCATAATGAGTGCAACATTGCATACCCTAGACGACAAAAGGCTCACGAAACGGCTCCTATCTCCGCGATATGTCCCATGGTTGGTCCATGCCTTCCCATTACACCCTGCAATCATAGGGCTTGCGGTGCCATCATTCACGGGACTTAGGTCCTGCAAATGTGATGACCGTCTTCTAGAGGTGGTCATGGGGAGCAATAAAGCCTTCCTGCCTTGCCAGGTGGCGCAAATGCACCAGGCGTCTGTGTGGCCGGGCGTCTGCCAGATCCTCCAAATGGAAGATCTCGTAGATCTGGGTAATGTAGTTACGCACTGTGGAATCGGCTATTGCCAGCCGTTCTGCAATACTGCCGCGCGACCAGCCACGCACGTACAAGCCAAAGACCGCCATGAGGGTCGCATTTGTGTGTCCCCGGCGCTTTCCGGTTACCATCCTCGCTTTGAGTTCTTCAAATCGCTCCGCTCCCAGCCAACCACTGCTGAGTAACTCGCTCAACACTTCCCGCGCT
>JACFMY010000204.1:0-2558 GCA_019455155.1 Caldilineaceae bacterium | reverse complement strand
GGTTACTGGCAAAGGACAGGTCAATGTGTGCCGCAGCGTCGAGCTGAACTGATGGCGTATCGGGCTGGAGCAGCGGGCGAACGACTGAGTGAATCGTGCGGCGCAATGGGCCAAGCAAGATTTGTTCCACCGTAGCGGGATAGATAGAGTGCCTCAGTGCATAGACCATTACCGTCGCAACGATGTGATCGTGCCACCAATGCGGGAAATAATAGAGGTTGTGGCCGGCCATCCACGCCAGCGCGGGCTGGATGTAGGCGCGAGCATCATCGAATTGCTGTTTCTGGATAGCAATGTACGCCAAATGAATCCCTAGGGCGCAGACAGACAGCCAATCGCCTGATGTCTCGTAGAACTCCTTTGATTGGTGGAGCAACTGTTCTGCTGCATCGAACTGTTGCTCGAGACTGTAGATCGCGGCGAGGAACACGTTAAAGCTCATTGCCTGGCCGTAGTCACATTGCGTCAAAGCGTGGCGGAGTTCCGCTTTTGCTGTCACCAGATCGTTTTCCAGGGCGCGCAGCCAGGCACGATGAACGTCTATCCAGACGTGGTAAAGCGTAAAGCCTAGCGGCGTTAACAGTCCTTCCGCTTCGTCATAGCATCTATGCGCTTCGCTGAAGCGACGGCGAGCACGATAGATATTGCCAAGCAGAAGACGGAGGTAGACCCGCTGCTTGGTGTGGGGTACGGTATCAGCCAGATTCGCTGTTGTTTCGGCGATCTGTGCCGCCTCCGCGAAGCGGGCGAGATACCAGAGACAGTGGGCCTGCTGGTTGCCGATTGCAAGCTCCCACTGTACGTTGTTGTCCAGCGCAGTGTACCGCGCGCGAGCGATCCGGAGCAGGCTGAGGCTCGTTTGGGGATAGCCCGTTTGATTCGCCGCCCCGGCCAGCAGCAGAAGCGCCTCCAACTGCTTGGGAATCTCCCCAACGCGCTCGTAAAAATGAAGCGCCTGCTCTGCATGGGTGGCGCTATAACCTATGCGGCCGGCGTCTGGTGCCAAACGGGCCATCGTGAGATGCATTTCAGCCAGCGCATGATCTTCGACAGCCACCAACTGCTCCAAGACACGATGCGCATGGTCCGTGTAGAAACGCGCAGCTTCAAGGTCTTCCAAGCGATGATAGATACGCGCCAGCTGCAGGAAGCAATGCACCTGTTGGACGCGATCTCCAGTATCGCTGAATCGCTGCCCGGCTTGCTCGTACAGCTGAATCGCTTCCGGGTACACTCCTGCCTCTGCTTTGAGTTTCGCATACAGAAATAGCAGCTCTGGACTGGAATCTCGCCAGGGGACAGGAAGTGTGCTGAGCGCCTCCTGGATGAGGGTGTGCTCGCCTTCCTCCAAGAGAAGGTGGCCATGTTCAACCAATGCGGCTGCTAGTTGTGGTATATCGTTGTGTACAAGCCAGCGGCGAATCGCGCTTACTGCTACTTCGAAGGATTGAGCGGCACTGTCTGTGGGGGAGTCAGGCATTGGTATCGTTCCTTCCTGCGACGGCCTTACACTGAGATCATGGCCGAACGCTTTCGCTGCGTGGTTCTGGCAATGTGCTGAAACTTTGCTGCAGAGTGACGCGCCAGACTAGCTTCAAACGCAGTGCCGCCGGGGCAGCTAGCAGACATTTATGGGCAAGAAACTCCAGGAGGATTGTCAACAGTGGGCCATGACCGCTGGTCATGACGCTTGGCGTAGTTGCCAGGGAGCTACTCCGTGTGATTTCTGGCCTAAAGGGTGGATGTCAGGACGAATCGTGGCGGTACAATGATCATGCAGAATTCTACCACCGCCAGTCATTTACGAAAAACTTACGGGTGTTTGCTATGGGCCGATCTTGTTCGAAGCCATACTCGTATACGAGGTGCGGGCACTGGGCTAAGGGGTTTCTTTGGTGCGGGCGGTCGTCGATACCAATGTGACTGTAGGCGCCCTTCTCAAGGCCGGCGATAACATCATAGCGGCGTCTCATTGCTCCGATGTCAGGGGACGCACAATGAAACGCGACCTGCGGATTGTGGCGTTTTTCTCAATGTTGACCCCGAATCTGGCCTGGAATATAGTAGTGCATTGCAAGGTAAATAGCAGAAATGTGAAGTTTTGGTGATGAGAATGAGTTGGTAATCTACGCTCATTTGCTGCCTGGACGACACGATGGTTGTTGTTGAAGGCCGCCGACAGTATGTCAGTGGCCTTTTTGTATGGTCAGTATTCGGCGAGTGGTCGACCACCGGATCGTCGAAGGGTGGATGCGCTTTGTCTTGAAGTATTTGCTGGGTTTTGAGAATATGAGGGATTACGACGCTGGTTGGATGGAATGGGGGGCGTCTGTTTCTGATACGCCGGTCGACCATATGGGGCTCCCTTCCCACCCGTTGCCAGCAAACCGCTACCTGTCACAATCTGCTGTGGAGGATCAAATGATGGCTGTCACTTCAACACGCATCACCCGCCACATTGACGCGCCCCGGGCAAAGGTCTATCGTGCGCTGATCGACGCGCGTGTCAGGAACGGGTGTAATAGTCCATAAAACGCCGGAATAAGAAGTCCCCCAAA
>JACFMY010000203.1:5145-11290 GCA_019455155.1 Caldilineaceae bacterium | reverse complement strand
GTTCCGCTACCGGCGTGCTCGTAGCCGCCAGTGTGGCTTGGGCCGCCGGCGTGGTAGGCTCAGGGAGTCCTTCAAGGACAACATTGGCCGGCAGCTCCGGCAACGTATTGACCTCGCCGGAAAGGGAGACAAAGCTCGTCAGCACCCAACCGAGGTTACCGTCAGGCAGCTCTACCACAAGCCAGTCACCTGCCGCGTTACGTCCAATCGCAGTGAGGCGTTCGCCATTGGCGATGTTGAGCAAGACCACAGCTTCGCGGGCCGGCTCCTGGCGTGCGTTGATACCGGGTTCGCCGGTGACCACTGCATCCAGACGCTCGGCGCCAACGGGCTGGTCCGGCGCCTGAGCTGCCGGTTCGGGTGTCATGGGGGGCAGACCTGCCCGTGCCAGCACCTCGTTCCACTGTTCGAGCGTCAGCTGTTCGCCGACCGCGCGGTCGACAAATTCGGCCGCGACCCAGGCAACCTTGTTATCCGCCAGAATCACCTGCAGCCATTCTACGTCGTCCCGGGTCTCGCTCGTGACCACTGTCAACTGGTCGCCCTTGTTGAGGAGAATAACGATGGCCGCGTCCGTAGTCGGTTCCTCACGCGCGTTCACACCGGCATCGGCATTCACCGTGCCCACCACACGGGTAATGAGCACTGGTGTCGGTGTCGGCATGAGTGTCGGGGCAGGCGTCGGCGCCAGCGGCGTATCAGTGGGGGCAGCGGTGGGTGTGGCTGTTTCTGCGGCCACTGCCCCTACACCACTCTCAGACGTCGGCTCAGCCTGGGGGGTTTCTGTGCTGAGAGCGGCGAAGCCCGGGATAGGCAGAGACGCCAACGAAAAAACGTCGCCGCCGATGCGGCTCAAGCTGATCCAGCCAACGTAGGCCAATGCAATCAGAAGGGCGACAATGACAATTGACGGCAACACCCAGTTGCGCTGCGGCCGGGCTGGCCGCTGGTATTCTACTGGCTGCCAGGCGGTCTGCGGCGCATCGGTGGACTGAAGCTGCAGGTGTTTGTCAAGGTCTTGCTCGGCATCCTGCAACTTCCATTGTTCCAGCGGCTCGCTGCCTTCTTCTAGTTGCCAGTTTCTCAATGGATCCTTTTTGGTCATGAGTGCTTCGTTCCCTCAATGGGAGTATTCCAGCCGCGGCGACGGCCGGCCACGGCATACGCGACCGCTTGCGCGCCGAATAGGACAGCCAGCATACTCCAGGCCATTGTTTGCCACCAGGGTGCGGCGGGAAGCCACATCAGGCCGCTTAGCGCCATCCCAATACAAGCCAGAGTCAAGGAAAGGCACAGGGGACAGAGGGTGCGTGGTACGCCAAACATACGCGTCCAACTCCAGCGGCTGTGACCACGATACCAGCTCATATAGCTCAACGTTGCCAACACGCCCGCTAATCCAAACACCCAAAATGCATCAATGAAAACACGCTGCAAAGTGGTCATAGTTGACGATGTAAACCTGGTGTGAGGTGGAGCCATGCGGCGGTCAGGTCAGCATGCCCGGCATAACGCCGCCAGGTTGACGTTACATGGACCTGAAGATAGTATACACGCAAGAAAGCTTTCTGAAAACACAACCAAATGCTTGCGCGACTTCCAAGCTACGACAATTTTTGTTGATCGACATTGCAACCGGACCATGGACACTGAGACAATTCTATTCGCGGCGCCGCGCGCCATGCCGGTCGCATTGGCGTTGCTGGCCAGCGCACAGGTCATTGCCGCGCCCACCGATACTGTCTACGGTGTCATGTGTAGCTACGACAGCCCGACGGCCATCGAGCATATCTACGAAGCCAAGAATCGCCCCCCTCACAAGGCCCTCCCGGTGTTAATCGCCGACACCGAGCAGCTTAGCCTGCTCACTGCGGGCCAACTGCCCGCGCAGGCTGCTCGATTGGTCGAACGCTTCTGGCCAGGGGCGCTCACGGTCGTCGTTCCAGCCCGGCCCGAGTTGCCGGCGGCCCTGACTGCTGGCCAGCCATCCATTGCCGTGCGCATGCCCGACCATGAGCGCCTGCGGTCGTTGATACGTCAAGCCGGACCGCTGGCCGCCACCAGCGCCAATCTGAGCGGCAAGCCCGATCCACGTACTGCCGCCGAGGTAGCAGAGCAGTTGGCCGGGCGCATCCCCCTGATTCTGGCTGACGACGAAGAGAGTGACCGGCGTAAGGTCGCCATTGCCAGCACGATTGTGGATCTCACAACCATACCGCCTGCTATTCTGCGCGCCGGGCCCTTGGAGCACGCGGTGCGCGCACTGTTGGAAGCAGCGTAACGACCATGCGAATCGGCATTGACGCCAGCCGGGCCTTGCGCGCGCGGCGTACAGGCACAGAACGCTACTCGCTGGAGATCATTCGCCACCTGCTCCAGCTCCCCGAGGCAGCACAGCATGCGTGGCGCCTGTACACAGATACGTATCCTGAGCGCGAACAGTTCCCCACGCGCACGCCAGGTGCAGCCGGCCACAACGTGGAGGTGAGGGTACTCCCATACCAGCCCATGTGGACCCATCGTCGCCTGGCCGCCGAGGTGACCCAACACCCGCCGGATCTGCTTTTTGTCCCGGCTCATGTGATTCCCTTCGTTCTAAGGCCGCGCCGCCTGCCGCCCAGCGTTGTCACCATCCATGACCTGGGCTACCATGTATGGCCAGAGGCGCACACGCGCTTCCAGCGCTTCTATCTGGAGTTGAGCACGCGCTGGAGTGTCGCCACAGCCCGGCGCGTCATCGCCGTAAGCCAGGCAACGGCCCAGGATCTCCAGCGCTACTACAAGGTCGCGCCGGCACGGGTGGACGTGGTTTACGAAGCGTGCAGGACGCCAGAAGCGGTGACACCGGAGGAGATCGCGGCCACGCGACATCGATACGGGCTAGACCGCCCCTATGCTCTGTTTGTCGGCACGATCCAGCCGCGGAAGAATGTGGCCCGGCTACTGCAGGCCTACGGCCAGCTTTGCCGGGCACATGAGATTGCCTACGATCTGGTATTGGCAGGGGCACAAGGCTGGCTACGCGACGACCTTACAGCCCTGACCCGTGCCTTGGGCGTGGAGACGCAGGTCCGCTTTCTTGGCTATGTAGCCGAAGCGGATCTCCCAGCCCTGCTCAAGGGAGCGCTGCTTTTTGCCTTTCCGTCGTTGTTCGAAGGATTTGGCTTGCCGGTGCTGGAGGCCCAAAGTTACGGAGTGCCCGTCATGACTTCTACCAATTCATCATTGCCCGAAATAGCCGGCGATGCCGCCTTATTAGTGGACCCAACGGATGTCGAAGCAATCGCGGCGGCCATGTTGCGTCTCAGCCAGGACGAAGCACTGCGCCAGCAGCTCATCGAAGCCGGCTATGCTAACGTCCGTCGTTTTTCCTGGGAGCGGGCGGCGCGCGAGACATTGGCCGTGCTGGAAAAAGCTGCGGAGGGCGCAAGAGGCGATGACGCCAGGTGAAGGCCTTTCCGAAACGGAACGCTGTGTCCGCCCGGAACAGATAGAGATCCTCAGCGTGGCCATTGACCGCGTCGATTTCCCCGCGACACTGGCGCTCATCGATCTGTGGGTCATGCAGCACCGCGCCGCGGCGGCCAACGGTCGACCACGGCTGCCCGTACGCCAGATCTGCACGGTGAACCCGGAGTTTGTGATGGACGCGCGTCGAAATCCGGACTTTGCCGCTGCGCTCCAGCGCGCCGATCTGCGGGTGCCCGATGGTGTCGGCATCCTCTGGGCGGCCAGGCTGTTGGGATCTCCCCTCAAAGAACGCGTGACCGGATCGGACGGTATTTACTACATTGCCCAGCGCGCCGCTGAGCGAGGCTGGCGCGTCTATTTCTTGGGGGCAGCGCCTGGTGTAGCCGAGCAGACCGCAGAGCAGCTGCGGGCTCTCTATCCGGGCCTGCAGGTGGCAGGGACCTTTGCCGGCAGTCCCGCGGAGGATCTCTGGCCAGAGATTGCCAGCCGCCTGGCGGAGGCAGAGCCGGACATATTGTTCGTCGCGTATGGCCATCCCAACCAGGATCTCTGGATTGACCGCCATCGCGCCGCGCTACCCGCGGCCGTGGCATTGGGTATTGGCGGCGCGTTCGATTTTGTCAGCGGCGTTGCAGTCCGTGCACCCCTGTGGATGCGTCGTCTCGGCATTGAGTGGTTGCACCGGTTCGTCCGCCAACCATGGCGGTGGCGACGCATGTTGAAGCTGCCCATGTTTGCCGCGCTCATATTGCAGCAATGGGCGCACCTTCGATGGCTAAATAGGACCTGTCGTTAGCCCGTTTCCTTTCATCACCCCTTGACCGCACCCGCGGTCAGACCAGCAACGATCCGGCGCTGGAAGATAAAGACCAAGAGGATCAGAGGAATACTCGACACGACCCCGGCAGCCATGATCTCGCCGAAGGGAACCTGGCGCGAGAACTGCGATGGGAAGTTGGCAATGATCACCGGCAGGGTCCGGGCATCTGGCTGAACCGATGTGAAGGTCAGCGCAAACAGGTACTCGTTCCAGGCGCCAATGAAGGCCAGGAGGCCGGTCGTAACCAGCGCGGGAGCCGTCAGCGGCAACAGAATCATGTAGAAGGTTTGGAATGGGGACGCCCCGTCCACCTGGGCCGACTGCATGATCTCAAGGGGCAATTCGCGGAAGAAGGCGGTGAGCACCCACGCCGTAAAGGGCAGCGTGAAGAGCAGGTAAGTGATAATGAGACTGGGTATCGCCTGTAGCCCCAGGTTGTTGATGATCGCGTATAAGCCCGTCAACACCGCGATCTGGGGAAACATGGTCATGGCCAGGATCACGTAGAGGGTGGCTGTCTTGCCTTGATAGCGCAGCTTGCCCAAGGCAAAACCGGCGAACGCGCCGATAGCAAGCGAGAGCAGCGTGACGCTGATGGCGACGATGGCGCTGTTGAGAATGGCGCGCACAAAGGCCTGGTTGGTAAAGACTGCCTCGTAGTTGCGCAGAAAGAACGAGACATCGCCGGTGGCGCTGCGCGGAACAAAGGTAGTCGGCATCATCTGCAGCTGGTTCTCTGACTTGAACGATGAATTGAGCGCCCAGTAGAATGGGAACAGCATCCAGATTGCCATGCCGATGATAAGAATCCACAACAGAGTCCGGTTCAAGCGTTCTCGAGTTTGACTAGTCATGGGACTGCACCCCCAGGCTGCGCATGTAGATCACGGCAAAGACGGACAAAACGACAAAGATCACCATACTGCTGGCCGATGAATAGCCCATGGCTCGATTCTGGATCAGCTCGTAGTAGGTGAAGCTGGCCATGGAGAAGCGCGCCTGCCCCAGCACGATCTGGAAGAGATCGAAGACACGCAGCGCATCCAGCGTGCGGAAGACCAGTGCCACCGCGAGCGTGCCGCGCACGAGGGGCAGTGTTAGCTGGAAAAACTGGCGCACAGGCCCGGCGCCATCGACGTCGGCTGCTTCATAGATATCTCCTGGGATCAGCTGCAGGCCTGCCAGGATCAGCAATGCCATGAAGGGCGTAGTCTTCCAGACATCGATAAGAATCATGGAAGGCATCTGAAGCGCTGGATCGGTAAGAAACGGTATCTGGCCGTCTCCCATTCCCAAGCGCCAGAGCAGCGTGTTGAAGAATCCCGTGCGGTTGGGCTGCAGCATATAAGCCCACATCTGCGATGACACGGCAGTCGGAATGGCCCATGGCACGAGAATGATGGCGCGCATGAAGCCTCTGCCCCGGAAATTGGCGTTGATGATCAGCGCCACGATCATCCCCAGCACAAGCTCCAAGAAGACAGTTACGACAGCAAAGACGATTGTATCTGCGACGGATCGAACAAAACTCGCATCTGTTGCCCCGAGAACATAACGGGTACCGAAAAGGGAAAACTCGGTGACCGACCGGTAGCGTCGCGGCTCCCGCGGGAGCACCCGGACAGCGCTCTCGTATTGAACCTGCCCCGTATCTGGGTCCACGACCGGTTGGCCGGTCTCATCGTCGATCTTGGGCGGAATGGGCACCACCGTCATGCTGAGCAAATTCAAATAGTTCTCTACGCCGACCATCTCCACCGGCTTCGAGCTGGCAAAGACACTGTTGGTGATACTGTTGTAGAGAACAGACCCAAGCGGGTAGATCGCAATGGTGACCAAGATTACAAACGTCTG
>JACFMY010000203.1:0-5135 GCA_019455155.1 Caldilineaceae bacterium | reverse complement strand
CCATATTGCAATACTCCTTCTTTCTGGTACAGGCCGCTGGTAACGCACGCGAGCTTGAGCGTTGGGCACGCTGCAGAGAGCTACCCAGTACAGCATCGGGACAGAGATTAGCTATCTAGCGCTATCAGTCGAATGGCTATCGTGACATATAAGCGCACATTACACCGGCGCAGTGAGGCGGCGCCGCTAACTGATTCCGGGATTCGGGGATTCGGAGTGTGGCGACAGGAGAAAAGCCCTGTCGCCCCACTCCACCTGGCCCGGCTGGCGGATTCAGCGCTCAGCGCGGACATTCTGCATACCCTGTGAGGACGGCCTTACTACGGCGCGCCCGTCTCAAAGCCTAGCAGGTCTTCCAGATCCAACGAGATGTTGATGACCGCATCTTCACCCGATGTATTGCCTGTCAGCACTTCCGAGACGTTGCTGAAGAAGATCGTGGACACCTCATTGTAGTTGGGCGCCGTGGCTGTCGATGGGCGGGCCACCGCGTTGGTGAAGACGTTCAGCAGATTGGGCATGAACGGCACCACTTCCGCGATCTCGGCGTCGTCGTACAGCGCCGGGATCGTGGGCAGCAACGAGATGTTCAGCGCACGGGCCTTTTGCTGCTCAGCCGAAGCGAGCCACAGGGCCAGCTTGGCCGCAGCTTCCGGATTCTTGCTGTACTTGGAGACGCCGATCTGCCAGCCACCCAGGGTCGCCGCGCTCTGGCCAGCTTCGGCGCCAGGCAGCGAGGTGACGTCGAACAGACCCTTGATGGGGCTGTCATCGCCCTGGCCGAGGCTATAGGAATAGGGCCAGTTGCGCATAAAGGCAGCGTTGCCGCTCTGCCAGACTGCGCGCGCCTCTTCTTCCTGGAAGCCAGTCACACCAGGAGGGCTGATGGTGCCAACCCAGCTGGCCGCCAGGTCCAGCGCCGCGGCAGCAGACTCGTTGTCGATGGTAATGATCTTGTCCGGGCTCACAATGGTGCCGCCGCCGCTCGAGTAGATCCACTCCAGTGCATCGCAGGTCAGGCCTTCGTACGCCTTACCCTGCCAGACAAAGCCCCAGAAGTCCTGGTTGCCCTCGGCGCGCTCGCCGTCCTGAATCGCCTGAGCCATCGCTGTCAGCTCAGCCCACGTGGCCGGCGGGGCGTCGTAGCCATACTTCTCCAGCAGGTCCGTGCGGTAGTACAGCAGACCACCGTCGGTGAACCAGGGCAGACCAACCAGGCGGCCGTCCACGGTGTTGTTCGTCACAATGGCCGGGAAGTGGTCGCCCGTGACATCCGCCGCGCCGTACTCATTCAGGTCCACCAGATGCTCAGCCAGGTCGCCTGGCCAGATGACGTCGATCTGCATGGCATCGATGTCAGCCGACTGTGCCTGGAAGGTCTGGAGGTAGAGACCGTAGCGATCGGTAGCTGATACATGACCCTCGATGAAATTGACCTTGATGTCCGGGTTCTCCTGCATGAACTGCTCGATCTGCTGCTTGGTGAAGTTGGCTTCAGCTCCTGGACCGGCGCCCACAAAGGTAAGGGTCACCTGTTCGCCAGCCGCGGCGGCCTCGGTGGCGGCTTCGGTGGCAGCCTCAGTAGCGGCTTCGGTTTCGGCTTCGGTGGCGGCCTCAGTGGGGGCTTCGGTGGCCGCTTCGGTGGCAGGCGCAGCCGGGGCCTCCGTGGCCTGGCCTCCACCACAGGCAGCCAACACCATGGCCGCGATCAGGAGCAAACCCAACACTCCCATTAATCGTCGTTTCATAGAGACATCTCCTTGTTTGTGCATCAATACGACCAGCAATACCATTTATGTTAATCCCGGCCACTCCGGGGATCAACCGTACCAGGGAGCAAGACCACACATGCGCGGCGATCTCGCGTCCTCATCCTGTCTCGCGCTCTACTATCTGCAACGGGAGCTGGATCCGCCGCGCCATGCGATCGGGCGCGGACAACACCGAAAGCAGCATCTCGACCGCGAGACGACCCGATTCTTCCAATGATTGCGATATCGTGGTTAGGCCGATATAGTCGGCAAAGTCAGCATCGTCGAAGCCAACCACCGCCACATCTTCAGGCACGCGGAAACGCAGCTCCCGGGTCGCCTTCAGCACGCCCAAGGCCAGGGTATCGTTGGCCGCGAAGATCGCCGTTGGGCATTCATCACGCTGCTGCAACAGTTCACATGCCTGGTGATACGCTTCTTCGCGAGAGGGTCCTACGGGCGCTGAGGTTGGCGTGATCGGCGCCAGCCCGTTGGCCTCTAGCTCGGCGCGAAAGCCCTTGTATCGTAGCTCACTTGTACCGATGGCATACTTGGGCAGCGCCTGATCGCCGCCGACAAAACCAATCCGGCGATGGCCTTTTGCATAGAGGTACTTGGCCGCCAACCGCCCGCCTTCTACATTGTCAATTTCGATACCAGCCAGCTTTGGATGGACCGCCTCGATCATGACTGCAGGCAACCGGTGATTGAGCAAGCGCTCCGCCTCCCTATCATCCAAGACCAGCGAGATGATAATTAGACCGTCAAGCCGCCGCGACACAGGTAGGCTGTGCAGATAACCGCGTACATGGTCAACCGTGTCGGCGTTAAAGACGACAAGTTCAAATAGAGTCTCTTGCAGCGCAGCCGCGATCCCACGCATGCGCTGCATAAATGAGGGATAAAGGGTGAAGAAAGGCGCCAAAACACCGATCTGGCGGTGGCTACGGCGCGCCCGGGCCGTAGCCTCTGCTTTGGGTACAAAACCGAGTTCGTCTATCGCGTCGTGAATGCGCTCCAATGTGGCGCTGTTCACGGTATGCGGCGCGTTCAGCGCGCGTGACACGGTCGAGATACTTACACCGGCGCGCGACGCGACATCGTAGATCGTCGCAGTCATGGATAGGATAAAGGTGACGCGTTACTGGGTAGCTAGTTTCGTTCTTGCGGATGAAAGTGCTTTCATGGAAGCACTTCCGGAGACTACTCTAGCACACGTTACCCTCGCCGTCAACCCCCCAATTCCGCGGCCAGTTGTCGCAGCCGTTCGTTGACGACCTCTACCTCGACACCCTTGGCAAGAAACTCCGCCTGAATCTCCGCGACATGCTCCGGCGCAAAGAGGAGCACCCGATCTGCTTCCAGGGCGGCTGAAAAATCACTGCCCACCTGTGGCTTGACCTCTGCTGTGAGACGCAACAGGGCCATTTGCATGGTAAGGTCCTGGGGCAGACCCGCAATATAGAGGTAAACAGAGGGTGCCCGCGATTCACCAGCCAACCCGGTCGCCGCCTGGGCTCCTGTGCGGGACTGCACCACGTTGGCGTGAACCGGTTGGGAGCGCCGGCGAAATGTGACCCAAACTGCTTCGAGACCGCTCAGCTCGACTGTCGTGTGCACGCCGAGGCCCTCGGGCTCCACCAGGTACAGTCCGGGTCCTAATGGCTTGAACTCCGCAACGAAGGCGCCGCGTTCCGGCACGGCGAGTGTGTTGGCTGTCCACTCCTGAGGCGCCTCGTCGGTGTCGCCGGTGCTGCGCACGACACGCACGGGCAAGCTCGCCATCCCCTCTACTTCAACCCGCAGCACACTGAAGCCAGGCATGGAGCCAGCCTGCACGGTGGAAGCCTCCCAGACGGTCACCAGCGGCGCAAAATGAATCTCGCTGCTGGAAAGACCATCGACGGTGATCTTATTCTCTACGTAGCCTCCGTCGATGAACAAGGAGTAACTGCCTGCCGGCAAGCGGTCAAAACAGACACGGCCAGCAGCGTCCACCGCTTGCTGTTGTTCGTTGCCGACGGCGTCCACCAACCGCGCCTGGCGGCCTGCCGCGTCCGGGGCAATACCAGCAATGACGCTAGCGGCGCCTTTTTCCACTATCGACGGGGCAGGTCGCGCGCCTTCGGCTGGCAACGTTAGCTCCACGCGCACCTCGTTGCGCCCGTCCAGGGCGATGTCAGCCTCAGTCGTGCTCGCTTCGAAACCGGCAATGGCCACAGCATAGCGCCCTGGCTGCAGATCCTGAAAGGCAAAACGACCCTCGGCATCCGCCGTCTGTTCGGTGCGTTGGGCCTGGTCATCAACCAGGATTACCCGCACCGGCTCGCCGCTGCGCCGTCCCAACACACGCCCCACCACCGCGGAGGCGTGGGGTGTCTCCTTTGCCTCCAGATCTGTGTAAACAAACTCGATGAGGGGAAAGGAGCGCTTGTCGACGAACGCACGGGCCTCAAGTTGGACCTGTCGTCCATCGGCCTCTGGTGCATCGTTCACCGTTACAATGTAGTGCCCTTCGTCAAGGGGCGTAATGAGACACGCTTCGTCGCCATAGTCGGGTGCCGTTCCCGTCTCCACCGGATCGCTGGCCCAGTCCTGGCCGTGGACTTGCACATGGAGACCCTTGTAGCCTGGGGTAGTCACGACAATGGCCCCCGCTTTGAGGGGCGAACCGGCGCTGCGCACTGTATATCCCCAACCAGCCAACGCCAGATCGGCTTCGATAGTGTTGCGCCCATCGAGCACAATCGAATCAAACTGCGTGCCAGCTGGGTGAACACGCAGACTGTATTCGCCAGGCGGCAGATCGATGAAGCGATAGCCGCCATCGTCCTTTGCCATGGTCACCCACTCTTCGCCGCTGGCCTTCTGCACGAGCATGATAACGGCGCCCGCTCCGCCGTGCACTGTACCGGTCACAACGCTACGGCTGATGACCTCTACTGGAGGGGCCAGCGCAAGGCGCACAACGACCTCCTGCTGATCGGGCCGCAGCTCAATGGTCTCCCGCAAGGCAGTGTTGGCCAGGTGCAGGACGTAGCGTCCAGGCGACAGATCGGCCAGTTCAAAATAGCCATCCTCGTCCAGCATGGTGCGCGCCACCTCGACCCCGTCTTGCTCGGCAATCAGCTGGCGCTCACTTCCGCCATGTGCGACGGTACCCCGGAGCGCGATACGCGGCGCCACGACCTCGCTGGGCAGCCGTGAGCGCTTGGGCTCACCGCGCAGGGCGCGCACAATGGGCAGCGAGCCACCCGGCCAGCGCTCGCTATACCAGGCGTGACCTTCCCACCACGTGCTTGTGCTGCCCAGCTTCTCGTTCGCCAACAGCCAAACTGCGCTGCAGAAATAGTAGTCGGGTGCGTGCTTGAAACGTTGGCTGGT
>JACFMY010000202.1 GCA_019455155.1 Caldilineaceae bacterium | reverse complement strand
CCTCGTCCGTGTCCAACACCGGCCAGATGGGCGGCCGCGTCTGGACCGGACCTGGATGATCGTGGATGGCAGCGGCGACACCCCGCGGGAAGGGCGCCCGCGCGACGATCTTTCACCCTTTCCCTGTCCCACCTACGATGTCGAGACGGCGGGGGGAACCGTGACCGTACGCACGGCACGGCTCACGCTTGCGCTAGATCTGGCCGACGCGTCCCTGACCTGGTATGACCACCGTAACGTCAGCTTTGCCGCAGATCTGCGCGGCCGCGCCTACACCTATGACCGGCAATCGCGGGCCATCTATCACTATCATGCCCGAAGAGCGCGCGAGCACTATTTCGGTTTCGGCGAGCGCTCCGGTCCGCTGGATAAGGCCGGCCGTCGCCTGCGCATGCTCAATATGGACGCTCTAGGCTACAACGCCGAGACCAGCGACCCGCTCTACAAGCATTTCCCGTTCTACATCACCTATCTGCCCGATCTACAGATCGCGTACGGGTTGCTCTACGACAACCTATCGACCACAGTCTTCGACCTGGGCCAGGAGCATGACAACTACTACCCGTTCTACCGCTACTACTATGCAGAAGACGGAGATGTCGACTACTACCTAGTGTACGGTCCAACGATCGAACGGGTGGTGGAACGGTTGGCCGATCTCACTGGGCATATGGCGCTGCCCCCGCGCTGGTCCCTCGGCTATTTGGGCTCGACCATGCACTATACCGACGCCGAGGATGCCCAGGCGCAGCTGGCGCGGTTTGTCGAGCTCTGCGCAGAGCATGATATCCCCTGCGATCTCTTTCACCTCTCTTCCGGTTACACCGCCGGCGCCGATGGCAAGCGCTACGTCTTTACCTGGAACCGCCAGCGCGTACCCAATCCCCAGGGCATGGTCGACACCTTTCACCGCGCCGGCATGAAGGTTGCCGCCAATATCAAGCCGTGCTTGCTGACCACACATCCACGCTATGGTGAGCTCGCCGCATTAGGCGGTTTCGTGCGCGCCGCGGGTGAGGAAACGCCTGAATTGAACATGTTCTGGGGCGGTGACGGTTCCCACCTGGATTTCACCAATCCGGTCGCCTATGCGTGGTGGCAGGCGAATGTGCGTGAGCAGTTGTTGGCCTATGGAATAGACGTAACCTGGAACGACAACAACGAGTTTGGCATTTGGGACGACGAGGCCCGCTGTGAGGGCTTCGGCAAGCCGCTGACGCTGTCCCAGATCCGTCCTGTGCAGACGCTGCTCATGGTCCGGGCATCCTACGAGACCCAGCAGGCGGCGCGCCCTGATGAACGGCCCTTTGTCCTTTCACGTTCGGGGTGCCCCGGCATGCAGCGCTACGCCCAGACATGGTCTGGCGACAACGAAACGTCATGGCACACGCTGCGCTACAACATCCCCATGGGTTTGGGGCTCAGCCTGTCGGGAATGCCCAATACCGGGCACGATGTGGGCGGATTTACTGGCTACCGGCCTGAGCCTGAGCTCTTTTTGCGCTGGGTGCAACATGGAATCTTCCAGCCGCGCTTCTCGATTCATTCGTGGCATCTCGATGGCCTGGCCAACGAGCCATGGATGTATCCCGAGATCCTGCCCCAGGTGCGGGAGGCGATCCGTTTCCGTTACCGGATGATCCCGTATCTGTATTCCCTCTTATTCGAGGCCGCGCGCACGGGACACCCGCTGACGCGGCCCCTGGTTTACGCCTTTCCATACGACCCAAGCTGCCACACCGAATCGTTCAACTTCATGTTAGGGCCGAATCTGCTCGTGGCCTCTGTGCTGGAACCCGGCGCCCGCGAGCTTCCGATCTATCTGCCCAGCGGCCAGCGATGGTGTGACTTCCACACAGGGCGCTGGTACGACGGTGGCCGGACCTGGACTGTGGCGGCGCCCCTTGACCACATCCCGCTTTTCGTGCCGGCTGGCGGTGTGTTGCCATTTGGTAAAGTCATGCGCCATGTGGGTGCAGAGCCGGACGACTTGCGCGAGCTCCACATCTTTCCGGAGCCAGCCGGCGGTGCGAGTTCCTTTACATGGTATGAGGATGACGGCCAAACCCTGGCGTACCGTAACGGCGCATTTGCCCGTGTTGAAGCCGGTGTCCACGCCACCGGTCTGGATGTGACCGTCGCAATACAGGTGAGAGGGCGTTACCCATTGCCCTATGAGAGTGTCGAAGTCGTGCTTCCAGCCGGCGACCGGCGTACGATTCGCAGCGAGCGCCTCTTGGGAAGATGGCGTGACACAGACGGCCACTTGAGAGCGCGGATCGCCCTGAGCTAGACTAGCCGCAGACTCCCCCAGCACGGCGTATGTTCCCGCGTTACTTGATTCCCGAGTGCATGAAACTCTGAATAAATCGGCGCTGGAATAGGAGGAACAGCGCCAACAGCGGGACAATCACCATCAGGGTTATCGTGTTACACTGGATTCCGCCTTATGCAACGAGGATGGAGATCGTCATGGCGCGCGCCAAGATTCTGTTTTTGACCGAGCAGAGTGTACGTCATCAAGAGGCAGCCGTGGCAGCCGCGCCGCCTGAATGCAGCATTGTCGTTCTGCCCCATACGCCTCGTGATGTCGTGTTGGCCGATTTGCCGGCGGCAGATTTTCTCATAAGCGAGCGCCGTGGCGCGCTCGACGAACAGCTCATCACAGCCGGCACGCGGCTGCGGCTTATTCAGCGTCTGGGCTCACTGACCTACGACATTGACCTGGCCGCCGCCCGGCGGGCCCAGATTCCCGTCTGTGCCATGCCGGTACCGGGCTGTCTATTGGCTGCTGAGCACATGGTGATGCAGATGCTCGCGCTGGTGAAGCGGCTCAACGAAGTCACGGCCATTGCCAATGCCGCCGGCTCGTGGGGACGACCTGCCCGGCGTACCGACGAGAATACCTTCGCGTACAACTGGTCCCGGCGCACGAACATTGGCGCGTTGTCCGGCTGCACCATCGCCATCCTGGGCTTCGGTGAGATTGGCGTCGAGCTGGCGCGGCGCCTGGCCGCGTTCCGCCCGGCACAGATCCTCTACTACAAGCGACAGCGTCTACCCGTTGCTGTTGAAGTCGAGCTGGCAATCACCTATGCCGAGCCGGAGACGCTCTATGCGCGCGCCGACATCCTCTGCAATCTGTTGCCCTATACGCCGGCTACGGACAGGCTGCTGAACGCCACAGTTTTTGCCCGCATGAAAGCTGGCGCCTTCCTGGTCAGCTGCGGCAGCGGCAGTGTCATCGACGAAAGAGCGTTAGCTGATGCTGTCCGCGGCGGGCATCTGGCAGGCGCCGCACTGGATACCTTTGAGTGGGAGCCATTGAGGCCCGACAACCCGCTGCTGCCGCTGGCGCGCGACCCGGCCCAAAACGTGCTGCTGACAGCGCATGTCGCGGCAGGCGCGCCGCGCAGCCACGAGATCTCAACGCCGCGGCGCGCGGCAGACTTCGAGAATGTGCGGCGGGTCTTGGCCGGCCAACCCCTGGTGGGGCAGGTGGCATAGACCGGTTGCCGCTGCAGCCAGAAGGTTCGAAGCGTTCGCCCATCCGCGCACGCGAAGGGCACTAATGAGCGATTTGTTTTCCAGGAAGAAAAGCCGTGAATTTACTCGATAGCGTTGCAGTTGTCCTGCATAGGCCCGAAGACCCGACCAACCTGGGCGCGGTAGTGCGCGCCATGAAGAACATGGGCTTTGCCGACCTGCGCCTGGTCGAGCCGGTGCCTTACACGCGCGAGGAACTGTTGCGTGTGGCCCACCATGCTGAAGACATCATTGAACGTATCTGCGATTTCCCTGATCTGGATAGCGCGCTTGCCGATGCAACCTACGTTGTTGGCACCGCGGCCGTCGCGCATCCCGGGCGGGCGTTTAGCAGTGATGTGCGGGGGCTAGCCATCGATCTGTTGGCGCGCGCCCACCGTGGGCGCGTTGCCCTGCTCTTTGGACCGGAGGCTGACGGCCTCGACCGGACCGCGCTAGACCGGTGCCACATCATCGCAATGTTGCCGACTGTGCCCGACTATCCTGCCCTAAATCTGGCGCAGTCGGTGCTGCTCGTTCTGTATGAACTGCGCATGACAATGCTGGCCACGAGCGAGCCAACCGCGCCGGCCAGCACCGAGCCCATCCAACAAGATGACCTGGAGCGCTTCTTCCAACTCAGCGAAGAAGCCCTGGCAGCCATCGACTTTTTTAGATACGAGCCCGCGGTGGTCATGCGCACGCTGCGCCAGCTGGCCTACCGGGCGGAGCTGCGTCAAGAAGAGCTGGGCCTGCTTATGGCCATCGCGCGGGCAGTCTGGCGCGTAGGGCAGAACCGTAGCAGCGACAGCTAGCGTGACAGGCTAGTGGTCTGTCACTCATCAAACTTGAGTTCGGTAGTGGCGACTTCAAGCGCTGTGGTCAGGTGAAGGACGAATGAATTCGTTACTACCGAATGGCTAAAGAATGACGATTGACAAATCACTAGATCCAATATGGGGCTGGGTTGCCTGGCCGCCTTCTGCGGAGCGACATCCAGCTCTTGGGACAATGCGCGAGCACATCAATCCCTGGCTGCCATGCGCTCGGCGCGTTCCTTGATCCCCCACAGCATCTGGCGCTCCATGATGAACCATGGGCCCGCACCGAGCTTGGCAAGGGCAGCACCGATGCCACTACCCACATCGTTTTGCCCGCGTAGAATCAGGCGAGTCGAGCCATCGTCCTGTGGCCGGAGCACAAACTGCCAGGTCACCGTGACCGGTTCAGGTATCTGAGTCTCCACGCCAAAGGCGAACACGAGTACGTGGGGCGGCTCCATTTGCTGCACCCACAGGCCCGGTCCTGGGTTCAGGAAGTAATGCTCAGGTGTAAAACGCACCAGGTCGCCTACCTTGAGATGCTGCCATTCGGGATGGATGCGCTCGGCATTGGTCACGTGCAGCCCTAAAATGCTCTCAATGGAAGTGTAGCTGTACATCCCACCTCGATCGACGCCCAGCTGGATGAGCCAGGGATAAATCTGCTCTGGCGTTGCCTCGACTGTGACTACGTGTGTCGTTGTATAGGTTGGCTTAGCGACGAGCTCGTCGCCGGGCAGCGTTTCCTGCACTTCGCTATCCGTCGCGCCCCAGCGATTGATCCACGGAAAGACGAAGCGGTAGTAAATAAATGTCATGAGCACGCCGGCCAGGGTAAGGCTGCCAAAGACAGCCCGCCGGGCCGCCGCCCTATTTGCGGTTGCTGACGAAATCGTTTTGGACATAATCCCTCCTCGGGGAATCCTACCGGGCACTGTACAGTCGCACCTACCATGCTACAGCACATCCGCCGGCGTGTCGTCTGGCCGCGGGATAGTCCATGTGGCTAGTTTCCCCGCGGCTAGTTTCCCCGCGGAAGAGAGGAGGTAACCACCATGACGCCCTGTTCTGGAGCGTCTGTCATTGCAGGGAAGGGACGCTTGCCCCTAGCGGGCGGGCGTGGGGGCGCGTAGACTGGTCCACGAAGCACTGGCAGGTGCATGACGCAGACCTGCGTTTGGCCTATCGTGGGGAATGTGAGCGAACGAACACCATGATACGCGTGTTGATAGTGGACGACCATGCCGTGGTGCGCAGCGGGTTGAGGAGATTCCTGGCGGGTTGCGAGGATCTGGCGCTTGTTGGAGAGGCAGAAAGTGGCGCCGAGGCCATCCGGCTCGCCCAATCGTTGTGTCCCGATGTCGTCCTCATGGATCTGAGAATGCCGGGCATTGATGGCGTGACCGCAACGCGTGAGCTGCGGGCCAAATGCCCAACTGTCCGGGTGATTATCCTCACCAGCTTTGCCGAGGACGGTATGGTCCAGAGCGCGCTCCAGGCAGGCGCCATGGGCTATCTGTTGAAGAATGTGACCTCTACCGAACTGGCGAACGCCATTCGTGCTGCCTTTGCCGGTCGCATTACCCTCTCGAATGAAGCCACCGCCGTGTTGGTGCGCTCGATTACGCAGCCCGCTGCGCCGGTCTGCGAGCTGACCGCGCGGGAACGGGATGTCCTCGCCCTCATGGTGGAAGGGCTGAGCAATCAGGGAATTGCCGATCGCCTGTACCTAAGCCTGGGCACTGTGAAGTTTCACTCGGGCAACATCTATGCCAAGTTGGGAGTAGAGAACCGCGTCGCTGCTGTGAGCATGGCCATTCAGCTGGGGCTTGTCTAGGCGCCGTCTGTGTGGACACCTGCCATGAGCAGACCCAACTGCTCAGCAGTCGCCTGATCCCGGGGCACAATGTCCATGATGCGCCCTTCGTAGATTACCGCAATGCGGTCAGACAGGGCGAGGATTTCGTCGAGATCTTCGGAGATGAGGAGCGTTGCTGTCCCGCGCCGCCGTTGATCCAGGAGCCGTTCGTGAATGTAAACGGTGGCGCCGATGTCCACGCCGCGCGTGGGCTGGGCGGCTACCAATACGCCAGGGTCACGCGCTAGCTCGCGCGCCAGGACCAGCTTCTGGATATTGCCGCCGGAGAGACTGCGCGTGGTCGTCTCGATGGATGGCGTCCGGATGTTGAAATCGCGCACGAGCTGCCGGCTGTGCTGGGCAATCGCGTTAAAATCCAGGAAAAGGCCGTTGCTGACAGGGCGCCGCATGTGGTCTTGCAGGACCAGATTCTCGGCCACGGAGAACTCCTGCACAATCCCATCGTGCATGCGTTCCTCGGGTATGTAGCCCAGGCCCGCGCTGGTTCGCCTGCCTGGCGTCCATTTGCTCATGTCCACGCCGTCCAGTCCAAGCTGGCCGCCTATAAGCGGGCGCAGCCCTGCGATTACTTCCGCCAGCTCGCGCTGGCCGTTCCCGCTCACACCAGCCACACCCAGAATCTCGCCACCATGCACCTCAAGCGAAACCTTGCTCAGGGCTGGCTGCCCCGTGACCCCCAGGGCGCTGACGCCGCGTAGGGCCAGGCGCACCTCGCCCAAGGGTAGCGCCATGTGTTTGCGTTCCAACATGACCTCGCGACCGACCATCATGCGCGCCAGGCTACTGCGAGTGACGCCCTGATTGGGTAAAGTGTCAATGACGCTGCCGTTGCGCAATACCGTGATCCGGTCGCTGATGGCCAACACTTCGTGCAGCTTGTGGCTGATGAAGATGAGCGCGTGACCATCGTTCTTCATTTGCGTCAGCGTTGCGAACAGATCGTCCACCTCTTGAGGGGTGAGCACGGCCGTGGGCTCGTCGAGGATCAACAAGGCAGCCCCCCGGTAGAGAGCTTTGATGATCTCCACCCGCTGGCGCTCGCCGACCGCCAGCGTCCATACCGGCGCCCTGGGGTCGATGCGCATCCTATAGGTCTTGGAGAGCTCACGGATGCGCGCCTCCACCCGATCCAGATCCAGCAGCGGTCCGCGGCTTGACCGTAGACCCAGGGCCACGTTCTCCGCTACGGTGAGTTCATCCACCAACATGAAGTGCTGGTGAATCATGCCGATCCCACGCTCGATGGCATCGGTCGGCGAGTGAATGGTGGCTGGCTTGCCGTCGAGGGAGATCTCTCCGGCGTCGGGCTGGTAGAGGCCGTAGAGAATCTTCATGAGCGTGGACTTGCCTGCTCCGTTCTCGCCGAGCAGCGCGTGCACTTCTTCCGCGCGCGCGTCGAAGTCCACGTGATTGCACGCCAGCACGCCGGGAAAGTGCTTGACGATCCCGCGCATCTCCATCTGTTCAATGCGTGGCCGGCCGGTTGGCAGGAGTTTCATAGGCACAGAAAGAGGATGGGAGAGCCGTACGCTGAGCGGGCGTTATCCCGATTGCGCGCACACCACATGCTCCCCCATCCGGTACAGTCCTTATTCTAAAGGCTTGATTTCGCCCGACTTGATGCCTTCGATGGCAGCCTCGGCGGCAGCCTTGACGTCATCGGGGACAGCGACCTGGTCGTTGAATTCGATGATCAGGCCGTCATTCAGGGTCAGAGAATAGGCCTTGCCCCCCAAGGTGCCGGCCTGGCGCAATGCGATCACATCCTTGATGACGCCGGTCCAGTCATAAAGTTGGTTGGCGACAACAAAATCAGGCGCCAGTGGCGTCTGGTCGGACTGGGTACCCAGCCAATAGACCTGATTTTCCGCTGCCACACCGATCGCGCCCACTACTTGTTGGGCGGAGCCGGTCAGCACGTCCGCGCCGGCCTTGATGTGGGTGTTGGCTGCCTCAGCGGCCAGAGCTGTATCGCCAAAGGAGCCAGTGTAGCTCACGTTGACCTGTGCGTCGGGCTTGGTGGCCTTGACGCCAGCCAGAAAGCCGTCGATATAGAGTTTGGCATCGCCCGCCTCGACGGGACCCACCACGCCAATGACATTCTTCTTGCTCAGCATGGCAGCAATTACGCCGTTGACGTAGCCGCCCTCTTGGGCCTGCGCTTCGTAGGCAAAGACGTTGCTCAGCCCTTTGTCAGCGCCTGTATCCACGGCGGTGCCCCAGACAAAAGTTGTTTCGGGGAACTCGACCGCTACGTCGAACATGGCATTCCCGTATTGCGTGCCGTGGGCGATCACAATCTCATTGCCGTCCGCAGCGTAATCGCGAATGGCCGCGGCCGCGTCCGCGACATTGAACATGTTTTCGGTGAACGCAATTTGCATGCCCGCTTCGCCGCCCATTTCGGCCTGGATCGCTTTGAGTGCGCTAAACATGGCCTGGCTCCAGGCTACGTCCGTCGTCGTGCTGGGCATGATAATCGCAATGCGGATAGGCTCGCCGGTCGCGGCTGCCTCGGTTTCCTCACCTGCGGGTTGCGTTGCCTCTGCAGCGGGCGGCGCCGGCTCCACCCCAGGCGCGGCTGGCGCCGCACACGCCGTCAAGACCGTCGCGGCCACCATGGCCAACAGCAAAATCCATGTAATTCGTCGCATGCTCCCTCTCCTTTTGAAATTAGATAGCGAAACCGCTGTCAAACCCAATCTTGCTCTGTCCTATGGTCAGCATCCTGGCCTTGGTGTCGCTGTTCCTCCTGTTCTCCCTTGCTCCGCTATTCGCCGCGTTCGTAGGGCTTTGTCAACGCGGCGGGCTGCCGTATCTGCTTGACGCCAACGGCAAGCACGATGATGGTGAGAAGATAGGGGAGCATCACCGCCAGATCGGAAGATATGGGGACGCCCAACACCTGCATCCAAAGCTGAAATGCACTCACGGTACTAAAGAGGAGGGCGCCGGCCAACACGCCCAAGGGGCGCCAGCTGCCGAAATAGACCAGGGCGACGGCGATGAAGCCAATGCCATTGGTCATGTTCTCCTGGAAGACGTTCAGCAAGCCAATGCTCAGCGAGGCCCCAGCCAGCCCGGCCATGGAGCTGCCGAAGATAACCGTGGCATAGCGCACAACGTTGACACGCACACCTAAGGAGTCGGCGGCTTCCGGGTTCTGGCCCACGGCCCGGATTTTGAGTCCAAGGGACGTGCCGTATAGGACGAACATGGTGACGGGCACAAGAAGATAGGCCAGGTAAATCAATGCGTTGTGCTCAAAGAAGATGGAGCCAAGGATGGGGATGTCGCTCAGAACGGGGACATGTAACGCCGAAAAGCCCGAGACGCTTAGCGGCGCCCCAACCAATACCTTGAGTAGGAGGCTGCTAAGTCCCAGGCCAAAGAGGGTCATACCAATGCCGCTAATACCCTGCTCTGCCTGCATGGTGACGCTGATGAGCGCCATGAGCAGGCCCATGAGCCCGCCCACAATCAGTGCGGCGCCTACCGCAAGCCAGGGATTGCCAAGCTGCAACACTGTGTAGTATGCGGTAAACGCGCCCATGAGCATGATGCCTTCGACGCCCAGGTTCAACACGCCGGAGCGCTGGCCAAACATCTCTCCTAAGGCCGCAAAGAGGTACGGTGTAGCCAGACGAACGCCGCTATGGGCGATCCCTATGAGTGTGGCAAGACTGAGGAACTCGTTGTTCACGGTGGGGTAACTCCACTCTCGGCACGTCGCTCCACCGCCGTTCCCCCAGGTGACCGGGCCACGCTTTCGGCTAATGAGGCAGCCGCGGCCTCCTTGCCCGCCCGGCGGCGTACGCGGCGTACATAGACGTCGCTGGCCACCACGAACATGACGACCAGCCCGTTGATGGCCACAATCAGCGCACTCGGGACCTGAATGGCGCGCTGCATTTTGTCAGCCCCCACCAGAAGCCCACCGAAAAGAAATGATGCTGGGACGGCGCCCAGCGGGTGTAACTTGCCAAAGAGAGCCGCCACGATACCGCTGAAGCCGTAACCGCCTGAGAGCCCTTCGAGCATCCGGTGTTGGACGCCCACGACCTCTACCGCGCCGGCCAGGCCCGCAAAGGCCCCAGCTAGGGTCAATGACAGCGCCACATAAAAGGGCACAGGAATCCCAGCATAGCGGGCGGCAGAAGGATTGAGCCCAACGGTGCGAATGCGGTACCCGATCGTTGTGCGCCAGAGCAGGAAGTAGACCAATATGGCCAGTACGAGCGCCAGGATTGCACCGCTGTGCAGTAGAGTGCGGGGGACCAACTTCAGCAGCCATACCTGTTGGGGCAAAGTCTCGCTTTGGGGAATGTTCGTACCGGCGGCAATCTGCGCCGGATCGAGCATCAGCCCGCGCAGCAGCGAGTTCATGATCTGGAGGGCAATCGCGTTCAGCATGACCGTGCTCAGGATTTCGTTGACGTTCAGTCGCGCCTTGAGCAGGCCAGCGATTCCGCCCCAGAGCGCGCCGGCGAGCGCGCCTGCCAACAGGGTCAATGGCAGCAGCAGCCAACCCGGCCAATCGCGGAGAGCGAGCGCCAGGGCCGTGGACGCCAGCGCGCCGACGATAATCTGGCCTTCGCCGCCAATGTTGATCACGCCGCCCCGAAAGGAAATGCAGATACCCAGTCCAACCAGAAGCAGCGGAGTGGCCTTGGCCAGGGTAGAGGTCAGGCCACTCACACTGCCAAACGCGCCGCTGAGCAAGGTCCAAAAGGATTGGAATGGGTTAGCGCCAAGCGCCAATAGCAAAATGCCACCGAGGGCAAAGGCCAACAGCACGGCAGCAACAGGAAGAAGTATCTCGAGTAGACGGGGCGTCCAGTATGTACGCCTCATTCAGGCCAGCTTCCCAGGAGGACCCGTGGGAGCGGGTCTCTAGTCGTTCAATGGGTTAGAGGGATTGCGTCACCGTTGTTTCTATGCGTAGAATAACAGACGGTCAAGGCTTCGTCAATTGGATGAAAATCACTGATGTTCGTTGCCTGGCATTGTGCCAACTGCCCAAATTTGATCCCTGACCTGCAGGAGCTGCCATGTTACATGATCGTCACACGCGAGAGCTTACAATCCTGAATGGCATTGCCCAGGTGCTCAACCGTTCAGTTGACCTG
>JACFMY010000201.1:4774-11388 GCA_019455155.1 Caldilineaceae bacterium | reverse complement strand
GTGGACAAATACCCGGATCTGCAGCTCATCATGGCGCCCACAACGGTAGGCATCGCGGCTGCAGCCAAGGCCATGCAGGACGAAGAGCTGTGTGACACTGTGAAGGTCAGCGGTCTAGGCTTGCCTGCAGAGATGGTCTCCTATACGCTCAATGGCTGTGCGCCCGAGTTCGCGCTGTGGAGCTTCACAGACCTCGGCTACCTGACCTACTACGTGACCTACCTGTTGGCCACGGGCCAGATCCAGGGCGTCGAAGGTGAGCAGTTCGAGGCTGGTCGCATGGGCACCTATACCATTGAGAAAGACCCGACGCGCGACGTTGGACTGCGCGTGCTCATGGGCCCATTCACAGTCTACACGGCCGAGAATGTGGAGGCAGCAGCACAATAAGACCGGTAGGCCGCGGAGGCGATAGGTTGGACCGATACGCACGGAGCATCACAAGCTCCGTGCGTATCCGCGCCAGTTGTTCTATTCCCGGTCTGGATATAGGAGTTTTCCATGCAAGAATCAGTCGTTGAGGCCAGCCGCGCGTTTTTCTTCGATGTTCTGCTGCCTATTCTGGAGCGTGAGTTTCCCGAAGAGACCGCGCAGACGGCCTTTGGCGTCTTTGGCTACGGTTCTGAGGTGCTGGGTTTGGACGACGAGTTTTCCAGCGACCACCATTGGGGGCTGCGCATCAACGCGGTGATGCCGGACGCGCTCTTCGCAAACCGCGGGGCACAGATCGCGCAGCAGATCATCCCGCACCTGCCCGAGAGCTACAAAGGATATGCGCTGCGCGCTGGTTTTTCTGGGGGGACGGGGCTTTCCATCACCAGCCTGGAAGCGTACTTGCGCACAACCATTGGTATCGACCGCGCACCCCAGACTTACGCTGAGTGGCTGGGTGCACCAGAAGAGGACATCGTTCACATTGTCAACGGGCAGATCTGGCTGGACCGGTTGGGCCGCTTTTCTGCCATTCGCGATACGCTGGCCGGCTACTATCCGGAACCGGTCCGGCTGCGCAGAATTGCGCACTGGTGTCGCTACTTCTCAGGCATGGGCAGCTATGCCCTCAAGCGCGCTAACCTGCGTCAGAACGAGTACTACGCCAACATTACCTTTGCGCGTTCGGTGCGCTGGGCGGTGCAGCTTGCCTTCATGCTTGAGAAACAATACTATCCTTACGACAAGTGGACCTATGCCTTCTTCAGGCGACTTCCGCGCCTCTACGCTCCGCTTGCCCCTTTGGTGGATGAGTCTGTACGTCTCTCCACACCTTGGGAACGCAAGCTCGAATTGCTGAATCGCATGGCCGACGTGCTGGACGAGTTCATGGTGCTTGACGGTATCATCGCTGCCCACCCACGCTTTGTCGAGTCACCTACCTCGGGCTACCGGCTCCTGGAACATGCCTATGCCGACATCCTTCACCAACTGCCGCCGGAGCTGAGGGGTATGACGCCGGAATGGGAGCAGGTCTATTGGGAGCAGAACCACAGCCACTATGTCGCATCGTTGGACATGGCGACATGGGATAGCTTGCTGAACCTCTATCCGGAAGCAGAAGCCGAATAACCATCAGCTGGAGTCGAAAACGTGAATAGCAAAGAACGCGTACGATCCGTCCTGCGGCGCCAGCCGGTTGACCGCACACCGATCGACTGTTGGCTCTATCAGCAACAGTTCGTGGAAAAGCTGCAAGCTGCCTATGGCCCGCGCGCGCAATTCCTGGATGAGTTCAATATCGACATATTCGTAGGCTTTGTGCCCTACCCCAATCTTACCGGCCGGCTGTGGGATGTGACGGATCTGCCCCAATATGACCCTGGCGCGCCGGATGACCCGCGCTGGATCATGCATACGGCCTGGAATGAGGATTTCGCCGGTGTGAATGTGACGGAGGCCGTGGAACAACAAGGGGATCGTCGCTTCATTCTGGCTCATCTCTGGGGCATCGTTGAAGGCACGAGCCGTATCATCGGCATCGAGAACTGCTGGATGAACCTCGGCGCGGAGCCCGAAATCATGACCGCCTGGTTCGACCGCTACGCCGACTGGCTCTGTGGGTTGGTGGATAACGTCGCTGCGGCCGGTGTAGACGGTATTACCCTCTCTGACGACTGGGGCAGTAACCAAACGATGCTCTTTTCGCCGCGCATGTGGCGCAGCATGATCGCTCCCTATGCCCGCCGCGTGGTCCATCATGCCCATGCACGTGGTCTCTTCGTCAATCTGCATAGCGACGGGTACATCATGCAGATCATGGACGATCTCATCGACATGGGCTTCGATTCCATGCATCCAGTGCAGGAGAGCTCTGGCATGGACCCGGCCACAGTCAAAGCCCAGAACGGTGACAAGATCGTGATCTATGGCTCGTTGGATGTCGTCGACGGCCTGCTGGCCTACGACGGCGACGCGCTGGCAGACTACATTGCACGCCGCTTTGCCATCTATGCGCCAGGCGGTGGCTTCATCTTCAACACGGGCCACTTCGTCCAGCCAGATATTCCGCCGCAGCGGCTGCTGGACGCTTATGCTATAGTCAATCGCCTGGCCCAGCAATACGGCCAATAACAGCCAACCATGACATGGGATTATGCCCGGCCGCGCGGCCGGGCATAATCGACGTTCGGTTGACACCTCTAATCCGATTGCCCTTCGCCTGGCTGTTGCATCATCCCCTTCCTCTGGTGACCTCCCACGCGAGCGTTCGCCTGCCGCTTGTCTCCACGTTACAATCAGTTCTCTCCCAAGTTGGCGGCTGTTCGCCAGACAAGCGCCGCTGCAGCTCACTAATCAATGGAGTGAACAGAGATGAAACGATCGCAGAGCTTCATGATTGCTGTTGTGGTGGTCGCCTTGACCAGCGCAACCGTGGCGGCCCTCAGCTTCTCTGTGGGGCAACCGGCCTCTGCAGCAGGTCCAGGCACGGTCGCGCTCACCAAGGTGGCCGGCGGCTTCAGCCGGCCCGTCTACGTCACGCACGCCGGCGATGGCTCGGGACGCCTCTTTGTCGTGGAGCAGGCGGGTCGCATTAAGATCGTCCAGAACGGCATCGTGCTGGCGGAGCCGTTTCTAGATATCCACGAACGGGTGGAGAGCTCCAGCGAAGCGGGTCTGCTGAGCGTCGCCTTTCCCCCGGATTTTGCCACGAGCGGCTATTTCTTTGTCTATTACAACCATAAGGACCGCAATCTGGTCGCGCCGCCGCAGGAGGATAATGGCCGGAACGGTGGCTACGATACCGTCGTGGCCCGCTTCCGGGTCACAGCCGATCCCAACCGCGCCGATGCAGACAGCGAAGAGCGCATTCTGCTGCGCAACCAACCCTATACCAACCACAACGGCGGGCTCATTACGTTTGGCCCTGACAAGTACCTTTACATTGGCCTGGGGGATGGCGGCGATGCCGATGATCCGCTCGACGCCGGCCAAAACTTGAACACGCTGTTGGGCAAGATCCTGCGCATCCAGGTAGGCGCCTCTGGCACATATACCGTTCCCCCGACGAATCCCTTTGTCAATCGCACGGATGCTCGCTCCGAAATCTGGGATTGGGGACTACGCAACCCCTGGCGCTACAGCTTCGACCGCGCCACCGGCGACCTCTTTATTGGCGACGTGGGCCAGGACAAACAGGAGGAAATCAGCCTCCACCCGGGCGCCACACCTGCTGGCCTGAATTTCGGCTGGGACTGCCGTGAAGGTTCTGTCGATCACAGCGGCAAGAGCAACGCTCCCTGCAACGGGCCGTTTGTCGACCCCATCGTGTCCTACGGCCGCAGTGAAGGCCAATCGGTAACGGGAGGCTACGTCTATCGCGGCCAGACATACCCGAATTTTTACGGGCGCTACTTCTTTGCCGACTTCGTCTCCGGACGGATTTGGAGCACCCGGCAAGAAGGTGGCGGCTGGAGCCCTAAACAGCTTGAGCTCACCTCAGGTTTCCCAGTCTCTTCATTTGGCGAGGATGAAGGCGGTGAGCTCTACGTCGCCGACTATGGCGGCAACCTTTACCGCCTGGTCGACGACGATGCGCCTGCCCCGGCGCTGGGTGGCTCTTCGTTCATTGCCACGCCAGAACTCGTGGCCGCCGGCGATGCGATTTCTTATACGCTGGCGCTTCGGAACGGCGGCGGACCCGTAGAGGGTACAGTTCGCGTCACCATTGCGGTACCATCGGCCCTAACCTATGTGCCGCATTCACTTGCGGCTACGGCAGGCACAGCCAACGACAGCGCAGCGCCGCAGCTTACCTGGCAAGGGACGCTGCTCACGGGCCAGGTAGTAACCTTGACCTACCAGGCGACGGTTGACAACGGCAGCGCGGGTCCTGTGCCAACTACGGCCCAGGTTACAGCCAATGGCGTCCCACTCCTGTCGCTCACTGCGCCTGTCACTGTCACGCCGCCCGGCGGTCTTGCCGGAGATCCCGACTTCGTATTGCCCGGCACCCAGCGCGGCGAGCTGGAGCACGCCATCGTCGATCCAACCAGCTGCCAGAGCTGCCATACTGAGCCCATCTACGGCGCGTGGCGCGGCAGCATGAAAAGCCAGGCAGGCCGCGATCCTCTCTTCTGGGCAGCCCTCCACGTAGCCAATCAGGACATAGAGAACGCCGGTGACTTTTGTCTGCGCTGCCACACCCCGCGCGGCTGGTACGATGGCCGCAGCGTTCCCAGCGATGGCAGCGCTCTGTTACCGGCAGATCTGGCCGCGGGCGTGGCCTGCGAGGTTTGTCACCGTATGGTGGATCCTGAGCCGACCGGTGGTGAGCCGGCTGCTGTCGCGGCGGATACGTCCATTCGCGCCGTGATCTCCCCGACTCTGCCGGCCGGGCACGTGGGCTCCGGCATGCTCATCCTGGACCCCAAGGACAATCGCCGCGGCCCCTTTACCCTGGGGACCAATCCCCATGCTGCTCTGGGTGTCGAAAACACCTGGCGCACCGATTTCCTCGGGCAAGGTGGCGATGCACTGGCCGAAGCCCGTATGTGTGGCTCATGTCACAATCTCGATAATCCGGCGCTGTCATGGGACGGTGAAACGGGTCGCTATGTCTACAATGCTGAAGACGTGCCAGCGCCGTCATTCGCCAAAGGAGATCTCTTCCCCATCGAACGGACCTTTGATGAGTGGCAGTTAAGCGCCTACGCTACAACTGAGGGGATCCATGCACCGCAGTTTGCAGGCAGTAAGCCCGGCGGCATTGTGCGCACATGCCAGGATTGCCACATGCCACGTCGCACCGGTCCGGCCGCAAATGGATCGGTGACCCGTGACTGCACCACGAATGGCTGTCTGCCCGAACACAGCTTCATGGGTGCCAATACCTGGGTCCCGCAGCTGCTACAGGATACGCGCTGGCGGCTGGCCGCACCCGACGATGCTACGCAGTTGGAGAGCGCCGTTCTTTCTGCGCGGACCATGCTGCAGGCGGCCGCGTCGCTGAGCGTTACGCTCACGACGAAAGCAGGCCAACGGGTCGCTGTGGTACGTGTGACCAATGAAACGGGGCATAAGCTGCCGACTGGCTATCCCGAAGGCCGGCGCATGTGGATTGCCCTGAAGGCCTACGATGCGGCCGGCAAGCTGATTTACGAGTCAGGCGCCTATGATGTCGCGACTGCAGAGCTTGTCGCGGATACACAGCTCAAAGTCTATGAAACACTGCACGCGCTGGATGACGGCAGCGGCTCGCCCGCAGCCTCTTTCCATTTTGTGCGTAACAACGCCATCATCAAGGACAATCGCATTCCGCCGCGCGGGTACACGCAGGCCGCCTTTGATGAGCCCGGGCTGCGGCCCGTCGGCGCCACCTTTGCCGACGGCCAATACTGGGATGACACGACCTACCAGCTGCCCGCTCAGACGGCATCGGTGGCCGTCGCCCTCTATTACCAGACGGCGTCGAAGGCATATGTTGAGTTCCTGCGCGCCAATGGCGGAGCGGATGGGAATACGTTGGGCCAGCTATGGGACGATCTCAAGAGCCCGCCGGAGCTCATGGCCCTGGCCGCTGCTCCAGAGCATAAATCGTTCCTCCCGGTCGTTTCCATGAGGTGATCTGTTCGAGAGGCCAGCAGGCGCCGCGTGGCTTCGGGCATGTGACTTTGGTCGTTGACGTCGCCGGCGATCTGCGCGATACCTCTTTAGGACTCTTTGTCTGCTAGCGCGGACGTTGGTTAGCTTCCGCGCTAGCGACCTGTTCAGGAAGCCGGGGGGAGTGATTGGTATCGCGTATGGATGTAGCGCAGACGCGAAGCATGTTTGTGGTCGCGCTCGTGGCCCTGGTCATCTCTGCGTGGACGGGCGTGCTGCTACGGTTTGGTTTTGTGACCGGTATGCCGGAGTGGGCGCAGAACTTCGCTGCCGTGCGCCACGCGCATAGCCATCTCATGTACTTCGGCTGGGTAACGCTTAGCCTTATGGCGCTGATTTGGGCCGACCTGCCGCGCCACACGGGGCGCCAGCTGCCGGCTGGCGTGCGCTGGCAGATGTGGTTAACAGCCGCTATGGCTCTCCTGAGCTTCCCGGCTTTTTGGGCCAATGGCTATGGGCTGACCCAGATTGGCCCCGTGCGCCTGCCTTTGGGCTCCATCGTTTCCACCCTCAACGGCCTT
>JACFMY010000201.1:0-4764 GCA_019455155.1 Caldilineaceae bacterium | reverse complement strand
GGTTCTACTTCATTGGCCTCTATGTGCGCGCCACCTGGGGGCTACGCACCCGTCCCTTGCCGGTCCGGCTATGGGATTGGGCCCTTGTGTTACTGCTGGTGGCCTCTGGCGGTGCGGCCGGTCTCGTAGGTGTCGTGCTGTTAGGACTCGAGCATCCGTTCCTGCGCCAGCTTTTTCTGCACCAATTCCTTGACCTGTTTGCCGTTGGGTGGCTCAACCTCGCCATAGTGGGCGTATTGTGGTCCCGGTTGGGCAGGGATGGCTTGCCACACGAGCGTGTGCCTGTGGCGTCGATGGCTGTGCTTTTGTTACCCACCTTCGTACTCGGCGTTACCCCAAGCCTGGTGCCAGAGTGGCTGTTCTGGCTGGCCGCGTTTGCCAACGCCGGCGCGGCCGGGCTGCTGTCGGTCCATCTCCGTAGCTTGTGGCAAAGGCGCCGCCATCTCTTATGGCCGGCCCACTTTGGTTTGGCCGCGTTGGCCGTCATTGTTCTCTCCGCCTATATCTTGCTGATTCCTGGTTTCTGGTCCTGGAGCGGAGGTGGGCAGCTGCGCATTTTCTACCTGCATACCCTGCTGTTGGCCTGGATCAGCACACAACTTATCACGCTCATAAAGCAAGCTTCCACTGTAGCGCACAAATTGCGCAGCCAGACAATAGAGACGCTTTGGGCAGGCGGCACACTGATCATGCTGGTAGCATTGCTGGGAATAGGCTTTAGCATGGTGCTACCCATCGCTCAAACTGTCTGGCTGGCGATTGCGGCATGGGCCGGCGTTGCCGTTGCCCTGGCGTCCCTGCTGCTGCTCATCGAGGTCGTTACGGTTCGCAGACCCACACGGCTACAAGACCCGTGGTCGGAGCGTGTGGCCGCGGGCCGCCTGCCGGAATGAGAGGCTGCTGCTGGCCGTATCCTGCGTGAGAAAAAAAGGCGCCACGGGGGCGCCATTCGCATAAACCTTACAATCCTTACAATTCAGATCCCCTTGACTTTGCCTCATACCGGTGTATAGTAGGTGGAACCCCGTCATGTACTGGGACGGCCTAGCCTAGCCGAGCCGTTACAGCGCGTTTTCAGGCATGACAGACAGCCGGTTGGACTCTACGGGAGGTGTGGATGGCTCCCTCGATTGCCGATCGCTTGCAGGTTGCGCGGCGGCGGTTCTTTGTTGGTCGCAAGACCGAGAGACAGCTCTGGCAGATCGTGCTAGAGGCTGACGAGCCACCATTCAATGTGCTCAACATCTATGGACCTGGCGGAGTAGGCAAGACCATGCTGCTGCACGAGTATGCCGCCATGGCCCAGGAATCCGGTCTACAGGCTGTCTATGCTGATATGCGCAACGTCGAGCCGACCCCCGACAGCTTCGAAGTGGCGATCACGCTTGCGCTGGGCGGGTTGCCTCCAGCCGATCCCCATGATCTGCTGAGGAACTCTGGAAGCCGCACTGCGCTCTTGCTGGACACCTGTGAAGGGCTTGCGCCGTTGGAGTCGTGGTTGCGCACGGTGTTTCTACCCCAATTACCTGCCAATGTCCTTGTGGTAATGGCCGGGCGTCACTCCGTATCCAATAATTGGCGTACTGACCCCGGCTGGCACGGGCTGCTCCGGGTCATGCCCCTACGCAATTTGACACCTGAAGAGAGCCTCGCCTACCTGAATCTGCGCACGGTACCCGAAGCCGAACAGACGGGCATCGTTGAGTTTACCCATGGGCACCCGCTGGCCATTTCACTGGTTGCAGATGTTTTAGACCAGGACCCCAACCGCCCATTCGAACCCCTGGCTGCGCCCGATATCATTCGCGCCCTTCTGGAGCGGCTGGTTCAGGACGCGCCCAGCCGGCTCCACCAGACCGCGCTGGAGGCCTCGTCTCTGGCGCTCTATATTACCGAGGCGCTGCTGGCAGCTATGCTGAAGGTCGAGGATGCCCGCCCCTATTTCGACTGGCTGCGCGATCTCTCTTTCATGGAGGCTGGTCGCTACGGCCTTTTCCCTCACGATTTGGTGCGCGAGGCACTCTCTACCGACCTGCGCTGGCGCGATCCCGACTGGTATGCCGAGCTCCACCGGCTGGCCCGCAATTTCTACCATGACCACCTGGTTCGTACCTCTGGCTTCAATCAACGGCGAATCCTTGCCGAATTGGTCTTTCTGCACCGCGACAATGAGGTGGTACGCTCATTCCTTGAATTCCAGGTCAACGACAACCTCTTTACTGACCGGATGCGGTCCGATGATGTGCCTGCGCTGACCGCCATGGTACGCCGCTATGAAGGGGATGCTGCCGCGCAACTCTTCATGCACTGGCAAAAGCGGCAGCCCGACGCCACTATCGTCATTCGTGACCAACATCAGGCGCCAGTAGGATTTGTCATGTTTTTGACCCTGAATGACGCCACGCCTGAAGCGATCGACAAGGATCCGGCCACGCGAGCGGCCTGGCAATATGTGCAGGGACAAAGCGCGCTGCGGCCTGGCGAGAAGGTCGCCTATATCCGCTTCTGGATGGACAAGGATGAGTATCAGGGACTGAGCACGACCCAAAGCCGGATCTTCCTCAATTGTCTCCAGTACTACCTCACGACGCCAGGGTTGGCTATGAGCTTCTTCGCCTGCCAGAATCCTGACTATTACAATGCGCTGCTCATGTATGCAGACATTCACCGGCTAGCTCAAGCAGACTTCACCCTTGACGGACGCACCTTTGGCGTCTTCTTCCACGATTGGCGCGCCGTACCTCCTGCGGCCTGGCTCGACCTGATGGGCGAGCGAGAGATTGCGTATAGTGCAGAACGAGCCTTGCCGCCGCCAGCTCCCGCGCCCACGCAACCTGTCGTGGTGCTCAGCGAGCCGGATTTTGCCCAGGCTGTGCGCGAGGCGCTGAAGCACTATACGCGATCGGATGCGCTACAGGGCAATCCGCTGGTGCACTCCCGCCTGGTGGTCGAAAAGACTGGCGCTGACGCTTCCCCGGCGGCGCGCGCCAAAGTGCTCCACGCCCTGATTTCAGACGCAGTGGATCTGCTGCAGACGTCGCCACGTCAACTGAAGTTCTATCGTGCCCTGTACCACACCTACGTGCAGCCCGCGGCCACCCAGGAGCTGGCGGCGGAGTTGCTTGATTTGCCTTTTAGCACCTATCGGCGTCATCTGCGCGAGGGGATCGACAACGTCGTGACGACGTTGTGGCAGCGTGAGACGGGGATGATAGGATAGAAGAACCTACGCGACTTTGGTTGGGGACAGCTTTGGCCGTCCGTTCTGGCGTTCCGGCAGGGCTGCATCCAATGCAGCAGCGTCCTCGGCTGAAAGCTCCGGCAGCCATAGTGTGAAGGTACTGCCTTCGTGCAGCTTGCTTTCCACCGTGATCTTGCCGTTGTGTGCCGTGGCGATGCGTTGGGCGATGCTCAGTCCAAGTCCGCTGCCACCGTACTCCCGGCTACGTGCTTTATCTGTGCGGTAGAAGCGCTCAAAGATCAGCCGTTGCTGTTCTTCGCTGATCCCGATGCCAGTGTCCGCAATGCTGATCTTTACCCAACCGTCACTGTTTTCCAGACTCAAGGTTACAGAACCGCCGGCCGGCGTATATTTCACAGCATTCTCAACGAGATTTAACAGCACCTGGCGCAGGCGATCCCAGTCGCCGTGTACAAGGGCCTGGTCTTCGCTCCCAAGGCGGATCTCCAACGCCTGTGACCCTTTGACGCGCTCGGCCAGCCGCCGGGCCTGGCGGTAAACGTCCAGCAGCAGCGTGTCCATCTCCACCGCACCCATCTGAAACTGCAGTGCGCCGCTATCGGCCTGAGCCAACAAGAGGAGATCGCTGATCATCTTGCTCATGCGCTCAGTTTCGGCCTGGACCTCATGCAACGACTCGTCGAAGAGTGCGGCGATCTCTTGCATGCGCGCACCGCCGTCGGTAAGCGGCGCCGTCGCCATGCGCTGCATCAGCTCTACATTGCCCTGAATGGTGGTGAGCGGCGTACGCAGCTCGTGGCTCACGTCACCCACCAGCCGCTCTTGAGCCAGAAACAGCTGTTGGATGCGGTCGAGCATTTCATTGAAGGTGGCAGCCAGGCGGCCGACTTCACTGGCATTGTCAACAATATCGATGCGCTTGCCCAGGTCACGGGTGCGGGTAATTGCACTGGCTGTGTCGGTGATTGTGTCAATTGGGGCCAACGCACGCCGGGCCAGGAACGCGCCGACGATCGCGGCCAGCAGGACACTCACCGTGGTGCCCAACAACAGATAACGGTTGACCTGGGTCAGCGCGGTGACTGCCGTCGTCACGGGCTGAATAATCTGCACCGCTCCTTGCACCTGACCCTTGGCAATGATGGGGACCGAGTAGACGAGAAACGTCCGGCCATCCGAGGTGGTATGGTAGAAGCGATCTTCCTCGCCTCGAAGAATACGGGGCAACGCGCTGTCATAGGCGGGGACGACAAAGTCGCCTAGATAGTCGCTGCGCCGGACAATATTGCCCTCTGTATCAATAACCTGGGCGCCAACAGCACTCACGAAGAGCTCCACGTCGGGAATGTAGACATTGGGCGCGCGGCTGCGCAGCACGACGACGTCCAACTCCAGCTGTTGGGTCACAGCCGAGGCCGTGTTGCGCGCCACGGTGGCTGCACTTTGTTCGATTTGACTGCGTAGATTGTTGGATAGAGCCGCGTAGACGATGACGCTGAAGAGGATCAGGGTCGTGCCCAGTAGCGCAGTGTACCAGAGAGTCAGGCGAAGGCGGATGGTCA